>JBKBOJ010000001.1:0-138808 GCA_046294815.1 Roseateles sp.
AGCCTCCGGCTGCCACGACCGCCGCCGCACCGGCGCCGGCACAGCCCGCCGCAGTGCCGGCGACGGCAGAGCCTGCCGCCGCCGCGCGCGAGCTGTACGTCGTGCTGCCCGAGGACGAGCGCATCTACGTCTTCGGCGACACCAAGAACTATTTCCAGTTCCTGGAGCACGCCGAGGTGGCGCTCACGCGCACCCGCATCGGCGACGGCCCTGGCGGCCGCACGCTGGTGTTCGGCATCACCAACGACGACGTGAAGGCGAATGCGCCGAGCGTGGCCGAACGGGTGATGGACAAGAAGCTGGCGGCCGCAGCCGACTTCCACGGCGAGGTCTTCAAGGACGGGCGCTTCTACGTCTTCCACACCCTCAAGGACATGAACGACTTCATCGAGCACGGCGAAGTGGCGCTGGCCTTCACCGACATCGGCGCCGGTCCGAAGGGCGAGTCCATCGTGTGGGTCATGAACAAGGAAAGCATGGCCAAGGGACGGCCCACCGCCACCATGGAGCGCTTCAAGTCCATCCGCATGGCATCGAAGTAATCGCCATGTGACCTGGTCGCGGGCCTGCGGTCGCCGATGCCGCAGGCCCTGGTTTTCGATTTTTACCGCCCATACAGCCGCGCATGAACACCACCACCGCCATGCAGACCACAGCGACCGCCGACCGGGCGATGCGCGGTCGCATGCTCCGCGATGCCCTCTTCCAGCGCGCGACGTCGGTCGGCGGCCTCAGCGTGATCATCGCCATCTCGGCGATCTTCTTCTATCTGGCCAGCGTGGTCGTGCCGCTGTTCATGCCGCCGCGCGTGACGGCCGAATCCAGCTTCGCCCTTGCCGGCGCGGCCGACCAGCCGACGGCCGCGCTGAGTGCCGAAGAGCAACGCGAGATTGCCGTGCGCCTGGGTGCGCAAGGCGGTATCGAGTTCGTCGGTTTCGACTCGGGCCGTCTGCTGGCGAAGGACCAGGTGCCCATGCCCGCCGGCACCAGGGCGACGAGCTTCGCCGAGGGCGAACGCAGCACCTACAGCCTGGGCTATGGCCTGTCCGACGGCCGAGTCATCATCGCCAAGTTGGACTTCAAGGCCACCTTCCCCGACGGCAAGCGCCTGATCACGCCCTCCATCGGCTATCCGCTGGGCGCGGAGCCGCTGGCCGTGGACCCGCGCGGCCAGGCCATCCGCCTGCTCAGCGTGCAGCAGTCGGACGCTGGCTCGACCATCGCGGCGGTGACGCAGGACGGGCGCTTGCTGGTGTCGGCGGTGAACATCACCACCAATCTGATGACGGGTGAGAGCACCAGCACGCTCGAGCAGTCCGAGATTGGCAGCCCGCCCGCCGGCATCCGCCAACTGCTGATCGAGTCCAAGCAGCGCGAGCTCTATGTCTTGCACGGCGAGCGCAGCCTGGCGCGCTATGACATCAGCGACAAGTCGCAGCCCAAGCTGCTCGAGACCGTGGACATCGCGCCCGCCGGCCAGCGGGTGACGGCCATGACCATGCTCAGCGGTGGTTTTTCGATCATCGTCGGCACCGACCAGGGCCGGCTGCTGCAATGGTTCCTGGTGCGCCAGACCGACAACAACTTCAAGCTCACGCGCATCCGTGAGCTGCCGGCGATGCCGGCGGCGGTGACCGCGATCGCGCCCGAGTTCCACCGCAAGGGCTTCATCGCCGGTGACGCGCAGGGCACGCTGGGCAGCTATTACGCCACCTCCGAGCGCTTGCTGTTCACGCGCAAACTGAGCGACAAACCGCTGGTGGCGCTGGCCGTATCGCCGCGTGGCAATGGCTACCTGGTCCAGGACGCCACGGGCAAGGTGTATTCGGCCCAGGTCGACAACCACTACCCCGAGGTGTCGTTCCACAGCCTGTGGCAGAAGGTCTGGTACGAAAGCTACGAGCGTCCCGACTACGTCTGGCAGTCGTCGGCATCGAACTCCGACTTCGAGCCCAAGTTCAGCCTGGCGCCGCTGACCTATGGCACGGTCAAGGCCGCCACCTACGCCATGCTGGTGGCCGTGCCGCTGGCCCTGCTGGGGGCGATCTTCTCCGCCTACTTCATGACGCCCAAGATGCGCTCGACCGTCAAGCCGACGATCGAGATCATGGCGGCGCTGCCCACCGTGGTGCTGGGTTTCCTGGCCGGCCTGTGGCTGGCGCCGCTGGTGGAGAACAACCTCGCCGGCGTGTTGTTGAGCCTGGTGCTGCTGCCGGTGTGCATTCTTTTGGCGGCCTACGCCTGGCATCTGCTGCCCGAGGGTCTGCGCCGCCGCGTGCCCGACGGCTGGGAAGCCGCGCTGTTGATGCCGGTGATCGCGCTGAGCATCTGGCTGATCTTCCAGCTCGGCCACCCCATCGAGGCCAGCTTCTTTGGCGGCGATATGCCGAACTGGCTGAGCAACGAACTGGGCATCAAGTACGAGCAGCGCAACTCGCTGGTGGTGGGCATCGCGATGGGCTTCGCGGTCACGCCGACGATCTTCTCGATCGCCGAGGATGCGATCTTCGCCGTGCCCAAGTCGCTCACCTCCGGCTCGCTGGCGCTCGGCGCGACGCCCTGGCAGACGCTGACCGGCGTCGTGCTGCTGACCGCGAGCCCGGGCATCTTCTCGGCGGTCATGATCGGCCTGGGCCGCGCCGTCGGGGAAACCATGATCGTGCTGATGGCCACTGGCAATACCGCGGTGATGGACTTCAGCCTGTTTTCCGGCTTCCGCACGCTGTCGGCCAACATCGGCGTGGAGATGCCCGAGGCCGGCGTCGGCGAGACGCACTACCGGCTGCTCTTCCTGGCCGCGCTGGTGCTGTTCGCCTTCACCTTCGTCGTCAACACCGTGGCTGAGCTGCTTCGCCAGCGGCTGCGCGAGAAATACCAAACCGTCTGAGAGGCAGCCAAATGCGCGACTGGATCAAATCGGGTTCGCCTTGGATCTGGCTGACCGCCGGCGCCGTGGCGCTGTCGGTGCTGGCCGTGACCGGGGTGCTGGCCTTGACCGCGCTGCGCGGGCTGGGTCACTTCTGGCCCAAGCCGGTGGCCGAGACCACCTACAAGGACAAGGATGGTCAGACCCTGCGCCTGATCGGCGAAGTGCGCGAGCGCGAGGAGGTCTCGGTGCGCCGCCTGGCCGAGGCCGGCTTCAAGATCGGGGGCGACCAGCCCTTCGTCGAGCGCCTGCTGTTCAAGACGGGCAACCGCGACCTGACCGGCGTGGATTTCCGCTGGGTCCCGGAGCCGCTGCTCGGCGAGCTGCGCTACCCCGCCGACATCATCACCATCGAACGCCGCGAGTGGGGCAATTTCTACGGCCACCTCAAGGCCGTCAAGCAAGCCGGTGAGGTGGTCGCCAGCGGTGAGGCGGCGTGGCCCGAATTGCTGACCCGCTTCGCGCGCGCCGAGTCGCTGTTCAAGCAGATCTACCGCATCGAGAAGTTCGAGATCGGCGACATCAACTACAAGATCGAGCAGCTGCGGCTGCAGCAGCGGCGTGCCGAACTCGCCGGCCGCCTGACCGACGCGCTGAAGGCCGACCTGGCGGCACGCAAGGCCGCGCTCGACGAGCAGTTCGCGGCGCTGCAGGCCCGGCGGGAGGGCCTGCGCGCCGCGATCGGCCGCGACACCGTGGTGGCCGAGGTGATGGACGGCAAGGAGGTCGAGGTCAAGCTCGCCATCGTGGCCGACGTCTACCGGGCCAACACGCTGGGCCTGGGCGAGAAGATTGCCTTCTACGTGCGCAAGCTGGCGGACTTCGTCACCGATGATCCACGCGAGGCCAACACCGAGGGGGGCATCTTCCCCGCCATCTTCGGCACCGTGCTGATGGTGTTGATGATGTCGGTGGTCGTGATGCCCTTCGGCGTCATTGCGGCCATCTATCTGCGCGAATACGCGCGGCAGGGCTTGCTGACGCGGGTGATCCGCATCTCGGTGAACAACCTGGCCGGCGTGCCGTCCATCGTCTACGGCGTGTTCGGCCTGGGCTTCTTCGTCTACTTCCTGGGCGGCAACATCGACCAGCTGTTCTTCCCCGAAGCGCTGCCCGCGCCCACCTTCGGCAGCCCGGGCATCCTGTGGGCCTCGTTGACGCTGGCCATTCTGACGCTGCCGGTGGTCATCGTCGCCACCGAGGAAGGCCTGGCGCGCGTGCCGCGCTCGGTGCGTGAAGGCAGCCTGGCACTGGGCGCCACCAAGGCCGAGACGCTGTGGCGCACCGTGCTGCCCATGGCCAGCCCGGCCATGATGACAGGCCTGATCCTGGCCATTGCACGGGCTGCCGGTGAGGTGGCGCCGCTGATGCTGGTGGGCGTGGTCAAGCTCGCACCGACCCTGCCGCTGGATGGGTACTTCCCCTACCTGCACCTGGAGCGCAAGTTCATGCACCTGGGCTTTCACATCTACGACGTCGGCTTCCAGAGCCCGAACGTGGAAGCCGCGCGCCCGCTGGTCTATGCCACCGCCCTGCTGCTGGTCATCGTCATCTTGGTGCTCAACCTCAGCGCCATCCGGCTGCGCAACCGGCTGCGCGAGAAGTTCCGCGGCCTCGAGTCGGTCTGACCGCGCAGCAGGCACCCCATGAACGACACGACCGATCCCAGCCCTTCGGAGAACTCCCGCATGTCCGCCAACCTGTCCGTCCTTCCCGGTGCCGCGCGCAGCGACATCCGCATCGAGACGCAAGTCAACGCCGACAACCCGCCTGCGGCGGCCCTGCAGGACCTGGAGGTGGCGATGTCGGTGAGCGACCTGCGGCTCTTTTACGGTGAAAAGCAGGCCCTGCACGGGGTGTCGCTGAACATTCCGCGCCGCCAAGTGGTGGCCTTCATCGGCCCCAGCGGTTGTGGCAAGTCGACCCTGCTGCGCTGCTTCAACCGCATGAACGACCTCGTCGACGGCTGCCGCATCGAGGGCCAGATCCTGCTGGACGGCAAGGACATCTATGACCGCAAGGTCAACGTCGCGCAGCTGCGGCGGCGCGTGGGCATGGTGTTTCAGAAGCCCAACCCCTTTCCGAAGTCGATCTACGAGAACGTGGCCTACGGCCTGCGCCTGCACGGGGTGAACAACCGCGCGCAGCTCGACGAGGCGGTGGAGAAGTCGCTGAGGGGCGCCGCGCTGTGGGACGAGGTGAAGGACCGGCTGGACACCAGCGGCCTGAGCCTGTCGGGTGGTCAGCAGCAGCGTCTGGTGATCGCGCGCGCCATCGCGCTGGAGCCCGAGGTGCTGCTGCTGGACGAACCCTGCTCGGCGCTGGACCCGATTGCGACGGCAAAGGTCGAGGAGCTGCTGCACGAACTGAAGTCGCGCTTCACGATCGTGATCGTCACGCACAACATGCAGCAGGCCGCGCGCGTTTCGGACTTCACGGCCTACATGTATATGGGCAAGCTCATCGAGTACAGCCCGACCATCGATCTCTTCACCAAGCCGGCAAGGAAAGAGACCGAGGACTACATCACCGGGCGCTTCGGCTGAAGCGCCGCGACTCCAGGGGACAGCGATGAACGACAAGCACATCTCGACGCAATTCGATGCCGAACTGAGTGGCATTTCCACCCGCGTGCTGGAAATGGGCGGCTTGGTCGAATCCCAGGTGGCGCGCGCCGTCTATGCGTTGACGCACTTCAGTGGCGAGACGGCCAGCGAAGTGCTGACCACCGAGAACCGGGTCAACGCCATGGAGGTCGAGATCGACCATGATCTCTCCACCATCATCGTCCGCCGTCAACCCACGGCCCGCGACCTGCGGCTGCTGATCGCAGTCTCCAAGACCATCGGCAACCTCGAGCGGGTGGGGGATGAGGCCGCACGCATCGCGCGCACGGTGCAGCGGCTGATCAACAGCGGCATCTCCAGCAAGATGCGTCTGCCGGTCAGCGACCTGTCGTTCGAAGCCGACCTCGCCGTTGCCTCGCTGCGCAAGGCGCTGGACGCCTTTGCGCGCCTGGACTCCAAGCAGGCGCTGGAAGTCATCAAGCAGGACAACGAGATCGACATCGAATTCGACGGCCTGATGCGCAAGCTGGTGACCTACATGATGGAAGACCCGCGCACCATCTCGGCGAGCATCGATCTGGTCTTCGTCGCCAAGGCCATCGAGCGCGTGGGCGACCACGCCAAGAACGTGGCCGAACAGGTGATCTACGTGGTCAAGGGCACTGACGTCAGGCACACGCCGATGGGCGATGTCGAGTCTGTCGTGTCCTGAGATCCGCACGCGAGGTCGCTGAAATGAAACCCCCACGCTCACTTCGTTCGCTGCCCCCCGAGGGGGCTGTCGGTACCTTCGGAACGGCCGGGCGGTACTGACATGGGACGCATCCTGTTGGTCGAAGATGAATCGGCGATCGCAGAGCTCATCGCGATCAATCTCCGGCACGATGGCCACGAGGTGGTCGTGGCGGCCGACGCGGTGGCCGGCCAGAGCGCCATCGACGGTGTGTTGCCTGACCTGGTGATCCTGGACTGGATGCTGCCGGGCGTTTCCGGCGTGCAGCTGGCGCAACGCTGGCGCCGCGATGCGCGCACGCGCGAATTGCCCATCCTGATGCTCACGGCCCGCTCCGAGGACAGGGACATCGTCGAGGGTCTGGATGCCGGTGCCGACGACTACCTGACCAAGCCGTTTTCGACCACTGAGCTGCTGGCGCGCATCCGCGCCGTGCTCAGGCGCCGCGCCCCGCAAGCGCTGGACACGGCACTGCAGGTCGGACCGCTGCACCTGGACCCCGCCACCATGCGCGTCACGGCGGACGGTGTTCCCGCCAAGCTGGGGCCGACCGAGTTCCGGCTGCTGCGCTTCCTGATGAGCCACCCGGAGCGTGTGCATTCGCGGGCCCAGTTGCTCGACCGCGTGTGGGGCGACCATGTCTTCATCGAGGAGCGCACCATCGATGTCCACATCAAACGCCTGCGCGCTGCGCTGGCCGATGTGCAGTGCGCCGGCATGGTGGAGACGGTTCGCGGTGCAGGCTACCGTCTGACCAGGCCCGTATCCACCCGTGTCTGAAGCGCGGCTGGCGTGGCGAACCTGGGCACTGCCTGGGTCGCTGCTGCTCGCGGGTCTTGCGGTGCCTATGGCCTGTGCGCTGGACTCGGACCGCAAGGCCTGGATCTTGGCCTTCTCCGCGCTGCCGACCTTTGCTGCCGTGACCCTGTGGGCCAGGGACAGGCGGGGCCTGTCGGACCTGCGCAGCTGGTCTGCCGCAAGCATGGATGGCGCCGCGCCGGCCTTGGCCGGGACGGCTGGAGAGATCGCGCTAAGGATGGAACGTGCGCTGCGCCAGCGCGAGCAGGCGCGCGACAGCGAACGCCAGCGGCTCGAACAATTCCTGTCGGCCATCGAGGCGCTGCCCCATGGGCTGCTGCTGATCGACGCGGACGACGGTATCCAGTGGCTCAACCAGGCTGCCGCAGATCACTTCGGGCTGGATCTGCTGCGTGACCGCGGCCAGGTCATCTTCAACCTGGTGCGCACGCCGAGTTTCGTCGCGCACCTGCAAGCCGGTCGTTCGGATGCCGAACTGGTGCTGCCCAGTCCGCGCAGGGACGCCACGCTGTCGGTGCTGGTGCGCCCCTACGGTGCCGGCATGCGGCTGGTGATGTCGCAGGACATCACCGAGCGTGAGCGCAGTGACGCGATGCGTCGCGACTTCGTGGCCAATGTGTCGCACGAAATCCGCAGCCCGCTGACCGTGCTGGCCGGCTTCGTCGACACCATGGCGCAGCTGCCCCTGACGCCGAATGAGCGCGACCGGGCCCTGGCGGTGATGCGCCAGCAGGCCGAGCGCATGCAGACGCTGGTGACCGACCTGCTGACCCTGGCCCAGATCGAGGGTGCGCCGCGGCCCTCGTCC
This sequence comes from Roseateles sp., assembly GCA_046294815.1. GTDB lineage: Bacteria > Pseudomonadota > Gammaproteobacteria > Burkholderiales > Burkholderiaceae_C > Pelomonas. The sequence goes on from JBKBOJ010000001.1 coordinate 7,854, forward strand.
GAACAATGGGTGGATATGGACGGCTTGATGCGCCGCTTGCAGACCGACATCGCCGCCAGCGACGCGGGTCGGCATGCCGTGACGCTGGCGGCGGAGGCCGGCACCCGGGTGGGCGGCATCGAATCGGAACTGTTCAGTGCCTTCTGGAACCTGGCCAGCAATGCGCTGCGCTACACCCCGGCGGGTGGCGAGGTTCGGGTCAGCTGGCAGGTGCAGGCCGACGGCACGGGCGAGTTCTGCGTCTGCGACAGCGGGCCGGGCATCGCGCGGGAACACATTCCGCGCCTGACGGAGCGCTTCTACCGCGTGGACACCAGCCGATCGCGTGCCACGGGCGGCACTGGTTTGGGCCTGGCGATCGTCAAGCATGTGGTCCAGCGCCACGGCGGCGAGCTGCTCATTACCAGCGAGCTTGGCAAGGGTTCGGCGTTCAGGATTCGATTGCCGGCGCGCCGTGTCAGGCCGGCGGGCCTGACGGCGCCGACCCTGGGGCCGTAGCCAGCGCAGACGCCACCCCGTCCGGCGCGATGCCGGCAATGCGCCGGCGATGCGCCTGGCCGCAACGGGTGTGGCCGCGGCGCTTGCTGACCCTGCACCGGTGGGCCGTGGAGGCGGCGCTGTATCGGCTGGCTGGGTGGCTGCTGCTCGCCGCTGCAGATGTCTGGGCGGCCATAGCGAGACGTCACGGGCAAGAAGCAACAAGGGCCGCCGGCATTCTTGGCGGGCGGCCCTGATCTGGTGCAGCATCAGGCCATCAGGCCTGCCGAGCTGCAGGCATCAGGTGCCGACGCGCCCGCCGTCGTTCTTGACGACCATCACCGTGGCCGAGCGCGGCCGCGCGTTGGCGCCGCCCGGACCGTAGCCCGCATTGCCCGGCCAGTGGCTGGTGTACTTCGCCGGGTTGCCGATGTCAGCGGCCAGCGTGTCCTCGCCCGGGTGCTGCACGTTCAGGAACAGCACCTTGCCGTCGGGCGTCTCGCACAGCCCGGTGATCTCCTGGTCGACGGGGCCCACCAGGAAGCGCTTGAGCGTGGACGCGGTCGGCTTCTTGCCCATGCGCGTGGTCACCGTGCCGTTGCTGCCGTAGTCCAGCGTCACGGGGCCGCCGTCGCCGACTGCGCCGGGCACGGCGGCCAGCATCATGCAGTTGGTCACGTCGGTGTAGGCGCCGTCGTCGGTCTGCACCCAGCACAGGCCGGTGCTGGGCGTGAAGACCAGACCGTCGGGGCTGGAGAAGTCCTGGTCCGCGCTCAGGCCGGACAGGTTGATGATGCCCGTGGGCGCGCCCGCCTCGGCACCGAAGAGGTAGATGTCCCAGGTGAAGCGGGTGGCCGCCGGATCGGAGCCGTCTTCCTTCACTCGGATGATGTGGCCGTTCGGGTTGCCCTGCTGCACCGTCGAGGCGCCGCGGATGTCGGTGTAGACACGCGGGTTGGCGGCGTCGGGGTTGAGCTGCGAACCCGTCACCGCGCCCAGGCGGCGGTTGCTGTTGTTGGTGAGCGTGAAGTAGATCTCGCCGCTCGTCGGGTGCACGCCGCACCATTCGGGCCGGTCCATCTTGGTCGCGCCCACGGCATCGCCGGCGATGCGCGAGTGCATCGCCACGTCGCCGGCGTCGGCAAAGGCGTAGCCGGCATACCCGGCGATGGCCGGGTTGGTGATGCTCAGTGGCAGCCACTGGCCCGTGCCGTCGGCGTTGAATTTGGCCACGTACAGCGTGCCGGCGTCGAGGTATTTGTCGCCGGTGGCGATGCGGTCGGTGGCGGTGGCGTCGGCGGCCACCCAGTTCTGTGCCGTGACGAACTTGTAGATGTACTCGTTGCGTGCGTCGTCGCCCATGTAGATGGCCAGCGGCTTGCCCACCACCGGCTTGGAGAAGGCCGCCGACTCGTGCGCCATGCGGCCCAGCGCGGTGCGCTTCTTGACCACCGAGGTGGTGCTGTAGGGGTCGATCTCGGTGATGTAGCCCTGCAGGTTGACCTCGTGGCGGTAGTCGTCGCTGCCGTCGCTGGAGGTGCCCGTCACGCTGGTGTTCCAGCGCGCATATTTGTCTTCGGTGCCAGCGGTTTCCCAGCCGTAGCGGCTGGCGGCGGCCGCGGTGGCCGTGACGCTGCGGCCATAGCGGGCCAGCGCGGTGTTGGCCTTGGCGCTGCGCCGGGCCTGGTCGCCGGCGGCGCGGAAGTAGTAGCCCGCCCAGTTCTCCTCGCCGGTCAGCAGGGTGCCCCAGGGCGTCTTGCCGGTGCCGCAGTTGTTGAGCGTGCCGCGCGTGCGGGTGCCGGTGGGCGAGAACTTGGTGACGGCCAGCGCATGGCCGCGCGCCGGGCCGGAGATCTCGATCTCGGTGGCGCCAGTGATGCGCCGGTTGAAGGCCGAGTTCTGCACGTAAGCGAACTTGCCGGCCGTCTTGGCGATCTCGACGATGCTCACGCCGTGGCAGTCGACCTCGATGTCCACTTCGCTGGCCGGGCGCGGCGCCGCGCTCGGCCCGTTGACGTGCAGGAACGTCGGGTTGACGTACTCGTGGTTGATGCCCAGCAAGGCGCGGTCGTTGCTGGCGGGGTCTGGCGTGCCGGTGGCCGACAGGCCGAAGTACTCCATGCCGTCGTGGCAATCGCCGCTGCGTTTGTCGTAGCCGGTGTCGGTGCCGTCGTTCTTGTGGGCCGCGACGCCGGTGGCCAGCGGGTCGCCCAGCGCGATCAGCACCGAGGCGGTGTAGCCCGCCGGCACGCTGACCTTGTCTTCGAGCGACTTGGCCACGGCGGTGAAGCCCAGCAGGGTTTCGGCCGGCGCGGCCGGTGCAGGCGCAGGCGCAGGCGCATCGTCACCCCCACCGCAAGCCGCCAGGCTCATGCCGCCCAGCATGGCGGTGGCAGCCGTGCCCAGGCCGCCGCGCAGGATGTTGCGGCGGCTCAGGCGCGCAGCCAGGACACTCTCAAATGTCGGATTGGCTGAGGTGTTGGAATCTTCGTCGTCGAAGTCGTGGACGGGCAGATCGCTGGGCTTGTTCATGCAGGCGCTCTCGTGAGGGATGAAAACCTCAGTGTTCGTTGGATGCATGACAGGCCGTTGATCCTTGGGTGTCGACTTCATGACGGCCGGGGGTGTGCGAACGCAGGCTCGCCTGGCCTGCCGCACCGGCCGCGCGCCGCGACACAGTCCGTCCGATCCACCAACCAGCCGCAACGGCACCGCCCGGTGAGCCCAGAAAGGGCAGGTGGGCGGGCCTGCTGCTGCACACCGCAGTGGTGAGCGCCGCCACGTGCACAAGGTGTTGATTCACCTAGGCTTTCGATGACCGACAGGCTCCTAGGGTGACAGAGCCCGAGATCGATGCGCTGCAGGCCCTGGCCTCGGCGGCGTCATCGGCTTCGTCGCCCGCCGTCGGCCCATCGCCTGATGCGCTGGACGCCGGGCCCGACGCGGGCGGCGCGTGGTGCCGCTTGCAAACCAAAAAAAAGGGGGGCGCCGCGGCGCCCCCTTTGGGTTTCAGCAGCCCTGAGCCGTATCAGGCCAGCGCCTCTAGGGCAGCGTTGAAGGTGGCGCTGGGACGCATGACCTGGTCCAGCTTGGCGACGTCCGGCAGGAAGTAGCCGCCAATGTCCACCGAGTGGCCTTGCACCGCATTGAGCTCGGCGACGATCTTGGCCTCGTTGGCAATCAGCGCCTCGGCGACGGGCTTGAAGCGCGCGGCCAGTTCCGCGTCTTCGGTCTGCGCGGCCAGTTCCTGGGCCCAGTACAGGGTCAGGTAGAAGTGGCTGCCGCGGTTGTCCAGCTCGCCGGTCTTGGGGCTGGGCCCCTTGCCGTTGTCCAGCAGCTTGCCCGTAGCGGCGTCCAGCGTCTTGGCCAGTACCTTGGCCTTGGCGTTGTTGTTCTTGAGCCCCAACTCTTCCAGACTGACGGCCAGCGCCAGGAACTCGCCCAGCGAGTCCCAGCGCAGATGGTTTTCCTCCACCAACTGCTGCACATGCTTGGGCGCCGAGCCGCCGGCGCCCGTCTCGTACATGCCGCCGCCGGCCATCAGCGGCACGATGGACAGCATCTTGGCGCTGGTGCCCAGCTCCATGATGGGGAACAGGTCGGTCAGGTAGTCGCGCAGGATGTTGCCGGTGGCGCTGATGGTGTCCAGGCCACGAATGACGCGCTCCAGCGTGTAACGCATCGCGCGGACCTGGCTCATGATCTGGATGTCCAGGCCGGTCGTGTCGTGCTCGTGCAGGTACATCTTGACCTTGCGGATCAGCTGGGCCTCGTGCGGCCGGTAGCTGTCCAGCCAGAAGACCACCGGCATGCCGGAGTTGCGGGCGCGGTTGACGGCCAGCTTGACCCAGTCGCGGATGGCGGCGTCCTTGGTTTGGCACATGCGCCAGATGTCGCCCTGCTCGACGTTTTGGCTCATCAGCACTTCGCCAGTCTCCAGGTCGGTGATGTTGGCCACACCGTCCTCGGGGATCTCAAAGGTCTTGTCGTGCGAGCCGTACTCCTCAGCCTGCTGGGCCATCAGGCCCACGTTGGGCACCGTGCCCATGGTGCGGGGGTCGAAGGCGCCATGCCACTTGCAGAAATTGATCATCTCCTGGTAGATGCGGGCGAAGGTCGACTCGGGCATCACCGCCTTCACGTCCTTCAGGCGGCCGTCGGCGCCATACATCTTGCCGCCGGCGCGGATCATGGCCGGCATGGACGCGTCCACGATGATGTCATTGGGCGAGTGGAAGTTGGTGATGCCCCTGGCCGAGTCGACCATGGCCAGCTCGGGCCGGTGCTCGTGGCAGGCGTGCAGGTCGCGCTTGATCTCTTCCTGCTTGCTCTGCGGCAGCGTCGCGATCTTGTTGTAGAGATCGACCATGCCGTTGTTGACGTTGATGCCCAGCTCGTCGAAGAGCTTGCCGTGCTTCTCGAAGGCCTCCTTGTAGAAAATCTTCACGCAGTGGCCGAACACGATGGGGTGGGACACCTTCATCATGGTGGCCTTCACGTGCAGCGAGAACATCACGCCGGTCTTGCGCGCGTCCTCGATCTCCTTTTCGTAGAAGGCCAGCAAGGCCTTCTTGCTCATGAACATGGAGTCGATCACCTCGCGGTCCAGCAGGTCGACCCTGGGCTTGAGCACGACGGTCTTGCCGCTCTTGGTGATGAGCTCCATCTTCACGCTGCGGGCGCGGTCCAGCGTCATGGACTTCTCGCCGTGATAGAAGTCGCCGGCGTGCATGTGCGAGACGTGCGAGCGCGAGGCCTGGCTCCACTCGTCCATGCGGTGCGGGTTCTTGCGGGCGTATTCCTTGACGGCCTTGGGCGCGCGGCGGTCGGAGTTGCCCTCGCGCAGCACCGGGTTCACGGCCGAACCGATGCACTTGTTGTAGCGGGCGCGGATGTCCTTCTCTTCGTCCGTCTGCGGGTTCTCCGGGAAGTCGGGGATCTTGTAGCCCTTGTCCTGCAGTTCCTTGATGGCGGCCTTGAGCTGCGCCACCGAGGCGCTGATGTTGGGCAGCTTGATGATGTTCGCCTCGGGCTTGAGCGTCAGCTTGCCCAGGGCCGCCAGGTTGTCGGGCACGCGCTGCTCATCGGTCAGCAACTCGGGGAACTGGCCCAGGATGCGGGCGGCCAACGAGATGTCGCTGGTGACGACGTCGATGCCCGCCTGCGCCGCAAAGCGTTGAACGACCGGCAGCAGCGAGGCGGTGGCCAGGCGGGGAGCTTCGTCGGTCAGGGTGTAGACGATTTTGGGCGTTTCGGCGGTCATGAAGGTGTTCCGGATGAATGGCGAATCTCAGCGACGCGCATGGCCGATAGGCCGCGCGGCAAGGCTGAACTCTAGCAAGCCCCGCCGCAGCCATGCCGCTGCAGCCTTCGTCTGACCGGTCAACGGCCGCACCAATGCAAAAGCCCCGTGGCCTCAGCAACCACGGGGCTTGTCGATGTGCCGGCCCAGCCGGCCGAGGGCCGTCAGGATGCCTGGGGCTGCTCTATCGTGTGGCCGGCGTCCAAGGGCGTGATGTTCTGTGCCAGCTGGCCCTTGGGGCCTTGCACCAGCTCGAACTGCACCTGGCTGCCCTGCTTGAGGGTGCGGAAGCCTTCCATCTGGATCGCCGAGAAATGGGCGAAGACATCAGCGCCGCCGGCTTCCGGCTCGATGAATCCAAAGCCCTTGGCATCGTTGAACCACTTCACTTTGCCCAGTGCCATCGTGTTGTCTCCATTGTTGTGGCTCCTCCCGTTGGAGGCGGAACAAGATTCTGGAGACGCGGCCTGTCGCGTCAATTCGGGACCTTCCCGGCCGGGTTGACCCGGAGGTTCTTGCAATTCCTGCGGCGGACGCCAACTGCCGGCTATCGATGGGGAATAGGCCCCGTCGATAGAATTCGAATATGCCTGTGCTGTCCGTCCTTCCTCTGCGAAACCAGTCGGCTCCGCCCCCGCCCACGCCGCCATTGAGGCCGGGCCGGGACGAGGGCGACGCTGCGGTGGTCGTCGAGCGCCAGCCCCAGAAGACCGAGCCCCCGCGGCTCTACCAGGTGCTGCTGCTCAACGACGATTTCACCCCGATGGAGTTTGTGGTCATGGTTCTGCAGGAATTTTTCCGGCACGACCTCGATACGGCGACGCAGATCATGCTCAAAATCCACCACGAAGGTCGCGGCGTTTGCGGTGTGTTCACCAAGGATGTCGCGGCGACCAAGGTGGAGTTGGTGCTGGCCGCCTCCCGGCGCGCCGGTCATCCCCTGCAGTGCATTATGGAGGCCGCATGATTGCGCAAGAGCTTGAAGTCAGTCTGCACATGGCGTTTGTCGAGGCGCGGCAGCAGCGGCACGAATTCATCACCGTCGAGCACCTGCTGCTCGCGCTGCTGGACAACCCCAGCGCCGCCGAGGTGCTGCGCGCCTGCGCGGCCAACCTGGACGATCTGCGCAAGAGCCTGACGCAGTTCATCAAGGAAAACACGCCCATGGTGGGCGGCACGGATGAGGTGGACACGCAGCCCACGCTGGGTTTCCAGCGCGTCATCCAGCGTGCCATCATGCATGTGCAGAGCACCGGCAGCGGCAAGAAGGAGGTGACGGGCGCCAATGTGCTGGTGGCCATCTTCGGCGAGAAGGATTCGCACGCCGTCTACTACCTGCACCAGCAGGGCGTCACGCGCCTGGATGTGGTCAACTACATCGCTCATGGCATCAAGAAGACGGACCCCGAGCCACCCAAGCCGCTCGAGGGTCACTCCCAGGGCCGGGAAGGCGAGCGCGAGGATGGCGAGGGCGGCAACGCCAAAGCCTCGCCGCTGGAGCAGTACACGCAAAACCTGAACCAGCAGGCCAAGGACGGCAAGATCGACCCGCTGATTGGTCGTGAGAGCGAGGTCGAGCGCGTCGTGCAGGTGCTGTGCCGCCGGCGCAAGAACAACCCGCTGCTCGTGGGCGAAGCCGGCGTCGGCAAGACCGCCATCGCCGAGGGCCTGGCCTGGCGCATCACCCAAGGTGAGGTGCCCGAGGTGCTGGCCGACTCCGTCGTCTACTCGCTGGACATGGGCGCGCTGCTGGCGGGCACCAAGTACCGCGGCGACTTCGAGCAGCGCCTGAAGGCCGTGCTGAAGGCGCTGAAGGAGCAGCCCAACGCCATCCTGTTCATCGACGAGATCCACACGCTGATCGGTGCCGGTGCGGCGTCGGGCGGCACCTTGGACGCGAGCAATCTGCTCAAGCCCGCGCTGTCCAGCGGCCAAATGAAGTGCATCGGTGCGACCACCTTCACGGAGTACCGCGGCATCTTCGAGAAGGATGCGGCGTTGTCGCGGCGCTTCCAGAAGGTCGACGTGGCCGAACCCTCGGTCGAGCAGACGGTGGAGATCCTGAAGGGGCTCAAGAGCCGCTTCGAGGAGCACCACTCGGTCAAGTACGCGCTGGGCGCCCTGCAGGCCGCGGCCGAGCTGTCGGCCAAGTACATCAACGACCGTCATCTGCCGGACAAGGCCATCGACGTCATCGACGAGGCCGGTGCCGCGCAGCGCATCCTGCCCAAGAGCAAGCAGAAGAAGACCATCACCCGCGCCGAGGTCGAGGACATCGTCGCCAAGATCGCGCGCATCCCGCCCGCCTCGGTCAACAGCGACGACCGCAGCAAGCTCAAGACGCTGGACCGCGACCTCAAGAGCGTGGTGTTCGGCCAGGATCCCGCGGTGGACGCGCTGGCAGCTGCCATCAAGATGTCCCGCTCGGGCCTGGGCCGTCCAGACAAGCCGGTCGGCTCCTTCCTCTTCAGCGGGCCCACCGGCGTCGGCAAGACCGAAGTCGCCAAGCAACTGGCCTACATCTTGGGCATCGAGCTGATCCGCTTCGACATGTCGGAGTACATGGAGCGTCATGCGGTAAGCCGCCTGATCGGCGCGCCTCCGGGCTATGTGGGTTTCGACCAGGGCGGCCTGCTCACCGAGGCCGTCACGAAGAAGCCGCATGCGGTGTTGCTGCTCGACGAGATCGAGAAGGCCCACCCTGACGTGTTCAACGTGCTGCTGCAGGTCATGGACCATGGCACGCTGACCGACAACAACGGACGCAAGGCCGACTTCCGCAACGTCATCATCATCATGACGACGAATGCCGGCGCTGAGGCGCTGAACAAGGCGACCATCGGCTTTACCACCCAGCGCCAGCAGGGTGACGAAATGGCCGACATCAAGCGCCTGTTCACGCCCGAGTTCCGCAATCGGCTGGACGCCATCGTGTCCTTCCGGCCGCTGGACGAGGAGATCATCCTGCGCGTGGTTGACAAGTTCCTGCTGCAGCTGGAAAGCCAGCTGGCCGAGAAGAAGGTCGAGGTCAGCTTCTCCGACGCGCTGCGCAAGCACTTGGCCAAGAAGGGCTTCGATCCGTTGATGGGTGCGCGGCCGATGCAGCGGCTCATCCAGGACACCATCCGGCGCGCGCTGGCCGACGAGTTGTTGTTCGGCCGCCTGACCGACGGTGGCCGCCTCAGCGTGGATGTGGACGAGAAAGGCGAGACCGTGCTGGACATCCAGCCAGCGCCTCCCAAGCCCAGCAAGGACGGCAAGCCGAAGGCGGAACCCGCGACTGCGTAACCCGCCTTCTAGCGGCATCGCCTGCGCCCCCTCAACGGGGGCGCCGTCTTTTGAGCGACAAAGCCAGTTCCACGGCGGCTGTCGGGAAAGGCGCTAGGGCTGCCGTGCCGGGTCTTGCCTGAAGAAGCCAGCCAGCAGTTCGTACATCGCGGGTTCCTCGGCGAGCATCGCGGCGGGCGCGACGAAGAAGGCCTCGACGGCAACGGCGAAGAATTCCTCCACGGCCTCGCCGCCGTACGGGTCGATCAAGGTGTCCTCGCCGGCGTCGACGCGCTTGCAGAACCGCTCCCACTCGGCATCGATGACGCCGATCCAGCGCTCGCGCTCGACTTTGTCCAGCGGCGGTACGCCGTCCGCCACGCCGTCGCGCATGTCGATGACATGTGCGAATTCGTGGATGACCACGTTGAACACCTCGTCCTTGCCGAACTGCGTCGGGTCGTTGCTGACGGCGATGGCGTTCCAGGCCAGCATCAGCGGCCCACCCTCCATGGCCTCGCCGGCCAGTTCCTCGTCGTACTCGTGGACGACGCCGTTCTCGTCCTCGTAACGCCGCTGGGCGACGACCTCGCCCTCATGCATGACGATGCCCACGAAGCCGTCGTACCAGGACAGCCCCAGGCGCAGCACCGGCAGACAGGCCTGGGCCGCGACGGCCACCGCCACCTCGTCCGTGATCTCAAAGCCACCGACGCCGTGGAACTCCTTGTCCGCGAGAAACAGGCTGCACAGACGGCGCAACTCGGCGAGATCGGCCTCGCTGCGCTGGGCGAGGAAGGGGTAGCGCAGCAGCGTCAACTGCCACAGCGCCTCGGGAATCGCGTGGCGACGTGCGGCGCGCTGCTCGCGCCAGCGCTTCAGGGCGCGCAGGATCACAGCGGCAGGCGTTGCAAGCCCTGGAGTGACAGGCGGATCACATCGCCGCGCGGCGGCATCGCGTCGCCATCCCAGTCGGAAAGCACGACGCGGCACAGCCCAGCGCCGAGGTCGTGTGTGGCCGGGCGGTGCGTGTGCCCGTGGATCAGCGTCGTGGCGCCCGCCTCGCCCAGCAGTGCGCGGCAAGCATCGGCGTCGAGGTCCGTGGCCATCAGCTGCGCAGCCTGCGACGCGCGGCTCTGGGCCCGTGCCTCGCGGCCAAAAGCCTGGCGTTCGGCCAGCGGTTTGGCAAGGAAGCTGGCTTGCCAGGCGGCCGAGCGGCTGGTGGCGCGCCAGGCCTGGTAGGCGGCATCGGCCAGGCATTGCGCATCGCCATGCGCCAGCAGCCAGCGCTGGCCGAAGGCGTCCAGCACGGTGGGATCGGGCAGGGCCGTCATGCCAGCGGCGGCCAGCATGTCGGGGCCGACGAGGAAGTCGCGGTTGCCCGGCATGAAGAACAGCGCGAGCCGCCGGCTGGCCCTGCGCAGCATCTGGACGATGCCCGCCTCGAAGGGCTCGTGACGTGCATCGTCGCCAACCCAGACCTCGAAGATGTCGCCGAGCAGCAGCACCGCCTGCGCGGGCGTCTCGGCGAGATGGCGCTCAAGCCGGGCAGTCGTTGCCGGCGTGTCCGGCCCCAGGTGCAGGTCCGACAGCAGGTCGACCTGCTGCCACGACCCGGGTGCCGTCAGCGTGTGGATCAAACCTCGACGGCCTTCTCGATGACCACCGCCTCGACCGGCACGTCGTCATAGAAGCCCGAGCGGCTGGTCTTGACCTTCTCGATCTTGTCGACCACGTCCTGGCCTTCAACGACCTTGCCGAACACGGCGTAGCCCCAGCCCGAAGGGGTCTCGGACTTGAAGTCCAGGAAGCCGTTGTTGGTGGTGTTGATGAAGAACTGCGCGGTGGCCGAGTGGGGCGCGCTGGTGCGTGCCATGGCCAGCGTGTAGTGGGCGTTCTTCAGACCGTTGTTGGCCTCGTTCTGGATCGGGGCCTCGGTGGGTTTTTGCTTCATGCCGGGCTCAAAGCCGCCGCCCTGGATCATGAAGCCCTTGATGACACGATGGAAGATCGTGCCGTCGTAATGGCCGCTGCGGACGTAGCTCAGGAAGTTGGCGACGGACAGCGGCGCCTTCTCCGCATCCAGCTCGATGAGGATGTCGCCGTGGTTGGTGGTGAGTTTGACTTTGCTCATTGGGATGCGGGCTCGATCAGAGCCTTGTTGATGATGATGGCCCTGACGGGCAGGTGCTGGTGCTGGTCGTAGGGGGCGACGTCAACCGTGCGGATCTTGTCCACGACCTCCATGCCCTCGATGACCTGGCCGAATACCGCATAGCCGCTGGCCGGATTGTCCGGCTGGCCGTCCAGGTAGGGGTTGTCGACCACGTTGATGAAGAACTGCGAGGTCGCCGAATGCGGGTGGTTGCTGCGCGCCATGGCCACGCTGCCGCGCACGTTGCTCAGGCCGTTGTGCGATTCGAGCGGGATGGGCGGCTTCGTCGGGCGCGGGGAGGGGGGCTTGGCGGGACGGTCGTTCAGCTTGGCGTCGTAGCCGCCGGTCTGGATCATGAAGCCGTCGATGACGCGGTGGAACACGACGCCGTTGTAATGGCCGGCCTTCACGTACTGCAGGAAGTTGGCGACGGTCTTGGGAGCCTTCTCCGCATTCAGCTGAATGCGGATGTCGCCTTCGGTGGTCTGCAGCTTCACGGTCTGAGCGGCAGCGGCCAGGGCCAGGCTGGTCAGAAGGCCGGCCAGTAGACGAGGCAGTGTCTGGGTCATGCGGATCGTTCAGCGGGTGCGCAACTCGCGCGTCAGCGCCAGCGTGCGGTTGATCTTGTCGGCCAGTGCGTCGTTGGGCACGGTCGCGGCCTTCTGGGCGCGCTGGTAGGCGCGCAGCGCGAGTCGCAGCAACACGTCGCCCAGGTTCTCCTGCGCCTGCGCATGCTCGGGCTGAAGCCTCAGCGCCTGTTCCAGCGCGGTCTTGGCGGCGTCGAGCTCGCCCGCGGCGGCGTGCAGCACTGCCAGGTTGTTGAAGGGGTCGGCCAGGTCGGGGAAGTCCTGGGTCAGACGCTGGAAGATGGTCTGGGCCTGGGCGCGCTCGCCCAGGTCCATGCGCATCACGCCCAGCGTGAAGCGCAACTGCAAGTCGTCCGGCGAGCGGGTCAGCGCTTGTTCCAAGAGCGCGACGGCCTGGGGCTTCTGCCCGGCCAGCCAAAGGCGTTGGGCGTCGGCCAGGTCGTCTGCCCGTACGGGCGTGGCTGCCAGGGTCAGCAGCAGCGCGAGGGAGGGGAGGGGCAGGCGCATGAGGGTTGTTGCGGGGGCGGCAGAAGGGGTAATTTTTGGCGGGCCGCTATACTGATTCCATTCTATGAGCCCCGCCTGGCCGGCCCCGGTGCGGGGCTTCTTGTTGGTGGTTCCTCATTGGCTTGCAGGGGCTCCCCCACGTTCCTACCCATGGCTTTGCGCGTCCACAACTCCCTCAGCCGCACCCTCGAAGATTTCCGGCCGCTCGTGCCGGGGCAGGTGCGCATGTATGTCTGCGGCATCACCGTCTACGACCTCTGCCACATGGGGCATTTGCGCATGAACATGGCATTCGACGTCATCTACCGCTGGCTGCGCGCCAGCGGCTATGCCGTCACCTATGTGCGCAACATCACCGACATCGACGACAAGATCATTCGGCGCGCCGTCGAGCGCGGCATCACGATCCGCCAGCTCACCGAAGAAATGACGGCGGCGATGCACGAGGACTTCGCCGCGGTGGGGCTGCTGCGCCCGGACCATGAACCGCGCGCGACCGACTATGTGCCGCAGATGCTGTCGCTGATCGAGCGCCTGGAGCAGCGCGGCCTGGCCTACCGGGCCGAAGGCGGCGACGTGAACTATGCGGTGCGCAAGTTCGACGGCTACGGCAAGCTCAGCGGCAAGAGCCTGGACGACCTGCGCGCCGGCGAGCGCGTGGCGGTGGATGACGGCAAGCTGGACCCGCTGGACTTCGTGCTGTGGAAGGCCGCCAAGCCCGACGAGCCGGCCGACGCCAAGTGGGCCGCGCCCTTTGGCGAGGGTCGCCCGGGCTGGCATATCGAGTGCTCGGCGATGAGCTGCGCGCTGCTTGGCGAGAGCTTCGACATCCACGGCGGCGGCGCCGATCTCCAGTTCCCGCACCATGAGAACGAGATCGCCCAGAGCCAGGGTGCCGGCTACCCGTTCGCGAAGTATTGGCTGCACAACGGCTTCCTGAATGTCGACGGCGAGAAGATGTCCAAGAGCCTGGGCAACTTCTTCACCATCCGCGACGTGCTGCAGAAGTTCGACGGCGAGACGCTGCGCTTCTTCATGCTGCGCACCCACTACCGTCGTCCGTTCAATTTCAGCGACGCCCACCTGGAAGACGCCCGCACGGCGCTGACCCGCCTCTACACCGCGCTGGACACCGTGCCGCCCGCCGATGTCACCATCGACTGGAGCGAGCCGAATGCTGCCGCTTTCAAGACAGCGATGGACGAGGACTTTGGCACGCCCGGCGCGATTGCCGTGCTGTTCGAGCTCGCGGGCGAGGTCAACCGCGACCGCTCGCCCGAGCGTGCCGGCCTGCTGAAGGCGCTGGGCGGCGTGCTGGGCATCCTGCAGCAGCCGCCGCGCGCCTACCTGCAGGGTGGGGGCGACGATGCCGCCTGGGTCGAGGAGCGCATCGCTGCGCGCGCTGCCGCCAAGGCGGCCAAGGACTTTGCGGGTGCCGACGCCATCCGCGCCGAGCTGTCGGCCAAGGGCATCACGCTGAAGGACGGTCCGGGCGGCACGACCTGGGTCAAGAGCTGATGCCACCGGAAGTCATTCCGCCCTACTGGGACGAGGCCTGCAAGCACCTGGTCAAGCGCGACCGGGTCATGAAGAAGCTCATCCCGCAGTTCGGCGAAGCCCGCTTGCAAAGCCGCGGCGACGCCTTCGCGACGCTGGCCCGCTCCATCGTCGGCCAGCAGATCTCGGTCAAGGCAGCGCAGTCGGTCTGGAACCGCTGGGTCGCGCTGATGCCCAAGCTTCAGCCCGCGGCGGTGCTGGCGCTGGGCGTGGAGGAGCAGCGTGCGGCCGGCCTGTCCGCGCGCAAGGTCGAGTACCTGCGTGACCTGGCCGAACATTTCGCTTCGGGCCGCGTGCATGTGCGTCAATGGGCGCAGATGGACGACGAAGCCATCATCGAAGAGCTGGTCGCGATCCGTGGCATTGGCCGCTGGACGGCCGAGATGTTCCTGATCTTTCACCTGATGCGCCCCAACGTCATGCCGCTGGACGATGTCGGCCTGCTAAAGGGCATCAGCCTCAACTACTTTTCCGGCGAGCCCGTGTCCCGCGCCGAAGCGCGCGAGGTGGGCGACGCCTGGGCGCCCTACCGGTCGGTAGCGGTTTGGTACATTTGGCGCAGCCTCGATCCGCTGCCGGTGGACTACTGATGAGCAAAAGACACTTTCTGGAATTCGAGCAACCCATCGCGGAGCTTGAGACCAAGATCGAAGAACTGCGTTATGTGCAGAGCGAGTCGGCCGTCGACATCTCGGAAGAGATCGACCGCCTCTCCAAGAAGAGTCTGCAACTGACCAAGGAGGTCTATGCCAACTTGGCGCCTTGGCAGGTTTACCAGATTGCCCGTCACCCGCAGCGGCCGCAGACGCTGGACTACTGTGCGGAAGTCTTCACCGAATTCCAGGAACTGCACGGCGACCGCCACTTTGCCGACGACCCCGCCATCGTGGGTGGCTTGGCCCGCTTCAACGGCCAGCCCTGCATGGTCATCGGCCACCAGCGCGGTGCCGACGCCAAGGAGCGCGCGCTGCGCAACTTCGGCATGCCCCGTCCCGAGGGCTACCGCAAGGCGCTGCGACTGATGAAGCTGGCCGAGAAGTTCGGCCTGCCGGTGTTCACCTTTATCGACACCATGGGCGCCTATCCCGGCATCGGCGCCGAGGAGCGCGGCCAGTCTGAAGCCATTGGCCGCAACATCTTGGAGATGGCGCAGCTGGAGGTGCCCATCATCGCCACCGTCATCGGCGAGGGCGGCTCCGGCGGCGCGCTGGCCATCGGCGTGGCCGACCAGGTGCTGATGCTGCAGTTCGCCGCCTACTCGGTGATTTCGCCAGAAGGCTGTGCCTCCATCCTCTGGAAGAGCAGCGAGCGCGCTTCCGACGCCGCCGAGGCGCTGGGCATCACCGCGCATCGCCTGAAGGCGCTGGGCCTGATCGACAAGATCGTCAGCGAGCCGGTCGGTGGTGCCCACCGTGACCCCAAGCAGATGGCGTCCAACCTGAAGCGTGCGCTCAGCGACGCGCTGCGTCAGGTCAGCGACCTGAAGACTGCTGAGCTGCTGGACCGACGCTATGAGCGCGTCCAGGCCTATGGCCGCTTCAGCGACACCAAGAATCGCTGAGAACGACGACCTCGTCGCGGTCGCCTTCAGTGGCGGCCTGGATTCCACGGCGCTGCTGCATGCGACGACGCGCGCCGGCGTGCGCGTGCTGGCCTGCCACGTCCATCATGGCTTGCAGCCCCAGGCCGATGAGTGGGCGCTGCACTGCGAGCGGGTCGCCGGCCAGTTTGGCGCCAGCTTTGTCTGCGCGCGGCTGAGCGGCGCTCCCGAGCGGGGGGACAGCCTCGAAGCCTGGGCCCGCCGGGGCCGCTACCGCGCGCTGCACGAGCTGGCCATGGCGGCCGGCGCCGATTTGTTGCTGCTGGCCCATCACCGCCAGGACCAGGCCGAGACCTTTCTGTTGCAGGCCATGCGGGGTGCGGGCACCGCCGGCTTGTCCGGCATGCCTCGTGCGCAATGGCGCGATGGCCTGTGCTGGGCCCGCCCCTGGCTGGACCAGCCGCGCGCGCGCATCCGCGCCTATGCCGAATTGCACGGCCTGTGCTGGATCGACGATCCCAGCAATGCCGATGACCGCCATGTGCGCAACCGGCTGCGGCATGTGTTCTGGCCGGCATTCTCTGCGGCCGAAGCCGGCCTGGCCCAGGCGGCGCGCTGGATGCAGCAGGCCGACGCGCTGGCCGCCGAGGTGGCCAGCGCGGACCTGGCTGGCATCGGGACGCCGCAGCGACTCGACCTTGCCGGCCTGGCACAGCTGTCGCCGGCGCGCGCCGCCAACGCCTTGCGCGCCTGGCTGGCGCCGCAGGTACAGGCGCCTGCCACGCTGGTCGAGCGGCTGCTGACGCAATGGCGGCCCGGTGTGACGGCCAGCTGGCCCGCCCCTGGCGGCGCGTTGCACGCCTATCGGGATGGCCTGTTCTGGGTGCCCGCTTCGCCCGCGCTGCCGGCATCGGCCGAGCTGGACCTGAGTCGCCCGGGCCTGTATCCGCAGGCCGGCTGGGGCGGGGCCTGGCAGGTGGCGCCCGGACGGCCGGGCGTCGCCGCCGTGCGACTGCGCCGCTTGAGCCAGCATGGCCGGCAGGGCGGCGAGCAGTTCCAGCATGCGCCGGCATCGGCCGCGCGCAGCCTGAAGAAGGCCTGCCAGAAGGTAGGCCTGCCGCCGTGGCGGCGCCAGGGGCCGCTGCTGTTCGACGCCGAAGGTCGGCTGGTCGCGGTGGCCGGGTTGGGCATGGACGCCCGCGCCTTCGCAGGTGAAGATGAGCCGGCGCTGTCTCTGAGCTGGCTGGAGGACTCAGCCTTGCCTCAGCGCGAAGGCGAGTCCGGTTACCCCGCATAAAATCCGGGTTTGCGAGTAGGCCGCCCCGGCGTGCTCCTTTTTCAGCCTTCGCTCAATCTCATGGCTTTGATCGTCCACAAATACGGCGGCACCTCAATGGGGTCCACCGATCGCATCCGAAACGTCGCGAAGCGCGTCGCCAAATGGGTGCGCGCTGGCCACCAACTGGTGGTCGTGCCCTCGGCGATGAGTGGCGAGACCAACCGCCTTCTGGGTCTGGCCAAGGAGTTGTCGCCGGCCAGCATGACCCCAGAGGTCATGCGCGAACTGGACATGATCGCCGCCACCGGCGAACAGGTCTCGGTGGGTCTGCTGGCCCTCGCGCTGCAGGCCGAGGGCATCCCCTCCGTGAGTTACACGGGCTGGCAGGTGCCGGTCGTGACCGACTCTGCCTACACCAAGGCTCGCATCGAGAGCATCGATGACCAGCGCGTGCGTGCCGACCTCGCCGCGGGCAAAGTCGTTGTCGTCGCCGGCTTCCAGGGCGTTGACGCCAACAACAACATCACCACGCTGGGCCGCGGTGGCTCCGACACCTCGGCCGTGGCCATCGCCGCCGCGATGAAGGCCGACGAGTGCCTGATCTACACCGACGTGGACGGCGTCTACACCACCGATCCGCGCATCGTGCCCGAGGCGCGTCGCCTGCACTCCATCTCTTTCGAGGAGATGTTGGAGATGGCGTCGCTGGGCTCCAAGATCCTGCAGATCCGCTCGGTGGAGTTCGCCGGCAAGTACCGCGTGCCGCTGCGCGTGCTGTCCAGCTTCACGCCTTGGGACATCGACATCAATGAAGAGGCCACCTCCGGCACGCTGATCACTTTCGAAGAGGACGAGAACATGGAACAAGCCGTCGTTTCGGGCATTGCCTTCAACCGCGACGAGGCCAAGGTGACGCTGCTGGGCGTGCCCGACAAGCCCGGCATCGCCTTCCAGATCCTCGGCCCGGTGGCCGACGCCAACATCGACATCGACGTCATCATTCAGAACGTCTCCCACGACGGCAAGACCGACTTCTCCTTCACCGTGCACCGCAACGACTACGCGCGCACGATGGAGCTGCTGAAGAACACCGTGGGCCCGGCCACCAACGCCAGCCAGGTGCTGGGCGATCCCAAGATCTGCAAGGTCTCCATCGTCGGCATCGGCATGCGCTCTCACGTGGGCGTGGCCAGCAAGATGTTCCGCGCGCTGTCGGAAGAGGGCATCAACATCCAGATGATCTCCACGAGCGAGATCAAGACCAGCGTCGTCATCGACGAGAAGTACATGGAGCTGGCCGTGCGCGCGCTGCACAAGGCCTTCGATCTGGACCAAGAAGCCGCGCCGGCCGCCTGAACGATTTCTCTCAGAGATGCGCTTGGCTGGTATAGAATGCGCGGCTGTGCTGGAAACGTGACCGAGTGGCCGAAGGTGCTCCCCTGCTAAGGGAGTATGCGGGCAAAACCTGCATCGAGGGTTCGAATCCCTCCGTTTCCGCCAAGAGCATCAAACAAACGCCCGCAACAGCGGGCGTTTTCACATGGAAGCGCCAGGAGAATCAGCGACTTGCACGCCGATTCCCCCGAGCCTCTCGCCACCCAAACCCACAACGACAAGCGCTGCACCACAGGCAGCGTGTGGCACGGCTGTAGCCATCGGCACGGACCCCCGCTGGAAGTGCCTGCAACCAACACCCCCACCCATCCCGTTTGCCGAGCGGCGAAACCAGGCGCCAAGGCCTTCAAGATGTGTTCGACGGCGGTGGCCTGGCGGGCTAACGCGACTGGGGCGGCGCACACCGCGACCATCGGCCCCGACCTGCCCTCAGCAGCCTAAGCCTTGGCGGCTACGGTTTGGTTTCTGCCCGCGGCCTTGGCTTCGTACAGGGCCGCGTCTGCTCGCGCAAGCAAGCCATCGACCCGATTCTGGACGGAAACCAGACCCCTCTCGCTGGTGCGCTCCGAAGCCGGTGGGGTCAAGGTTGCCACGCCGATCGACACCGCTAGACGGCCCAGGGGGCTGGCTTCGTGCGGATGCGCCAACTCCGCCAGGGCCTGGTGAACGCGCTCGGCCACCGTTATCGCGCCTTCTCCATCGGTGTCAGGCATGAGCACGACGAACTCCTCACCCCCCCACCGGCCGCAGAAATCGTTGGCACGGCTGGCCGCTTTGCGCAGGCAGTCGGCGACCTTGATCAGCGCGTGATCACCGCCAGAGTGCCCGTAGAAGTCGTTGAAGGCCTTGAAGTAGTCGATGTCGATCATCAGCACGCTGATCGCCGTGCGCTGACGATCTGCCCGGCACACCTCCCGCTCGAGCTGCTCCTGCATGGCACGACGATTCGCGAGTCCCGTCAGTGAATCGGTGCGCGACAGGCGCCGCACCTCGGCCAATGCCCGGTTCAGGCGAAGTTGGGTGCCCACCCGGGCTTTCAACACCCCCGGTCGAATCGGCTTGGTGAGGTAGTCGACCGCTCCGGCCGCAAAGGCGGCTTCCTCGGTGGCTTCGTCGCGATGGCTGGTCAGCAGGACCACCGGGATTTCCGCCAGGTCGCTGGACTTCTGCATCAGGGCGAGCATCTCCAGCCCGCCCATCTGCGGCATCTCGGCGTCCAGCAAGACCAAATCGACCGGCTCTTGGCGGAGCAATCGGAGCGCATCGGCCGCGCTGCGGGCGAACCGGCAGCGGCCGAAATCGCTGAGCAGGCGACTGGCTGCTTGGATGATCGACGGATCGTCATCGACCAGCAACAGGGTGGCTGCTCTGGGGTGGGGTTCGTTCATGGCGGGCTGAATCGTGGTGTTTCAGAGGTGCTGGGTTGCATCAGGTGCTGAGGGAGGGGGCGCCTGATGCTTTCCAGGCACTGAGGTACTCAAGGGCTGGTTCGAAATCGAGTTCAGCGACAGTGTGGCTCAGCCACTGCAGTTCCGCTTCGGGCAAGCCCCGCTCGCGCAGCCACGGAAGCAAGGCCGCCAAGGCCTCGCCAGCGGCGAGATCCTGCTGGCGCAGCAGCGTCAGCAAGTGGTCAAGCTGCTGGACTCCAGCTTCGGGTGCCGGCACGGTCAAGCGCGCCGTCAACGCGCCGCGGTCCGGCGCTTGACCCAATATCGGCGCCGCCGCACGGCGCAAGGCGGCCAGCGCCTCGGCCAGTGCATCCAATTGCGGCCGGACTTCATCCGGCAAACCACCCTGACGAAGACGTGCTTCCGCCTCAGCGGCAAGTTGGGTGACGCGCGCCGCGCTCAGCAGGGACGCCGATCCTCTGAGCTTGTGCATCTCGGACTGAAGCTCTGCGGCGCTGCGTGCTCCAAGTCCTGCAAACCAGGCGGCATCGAAGGTGTTGAGCAAGCGCGCGATCAAGCGGCCGAACAGGTCCAGATCGCCCCCCAGTCTGGGCAGCACCTCGGCGACATTCAGGCCGTCGATGATCGGGAGCCTCGCGAGTTGCGGCGATACGGTCTCCGATGCCGCGGCCAGCGACGCCGTGCCGAGCGGCGGGCCCAGGTGGCGACTGATCGCCTGCACGACCTTGGCCGGGTCGACCGGTTTGGTGAGGAAATCGTCCATTCCTGCATCGAATGCCCGGCGGCGCTCCTCGGCCAGCGCACCTGCCGTCAGCGCCAGCACCGGCAGGCGTGCCATGCCTGGGATCTGCCGAATCCGCCGCGTGGCTTCCAGGCCATCGATGTCTGGCATCTGGATGTCCAAGAGCACGGCATCGAATCGCTCGGCCCGCTCCAGCCGCGCCAGCGCCGCGACCGCGCTGGTTTCGCAGACCACCTGGGCGCCCTCGCGCTCCAGCATGCGGCCGAGCACCTCCAAGTTGATCTCGCTGTCGTCCACCACCAGCAGATGCACGTCTTGAAGGCGCTTCCCGCCCGGGGCAGCGGCCGTTGGGTCGAGTGAAGCGGCCGCGCTTGAAGCGGCAACGTTGGTATCCGCCGCCTCCAGCGGCAACAAGACGCTGAACTCGGCACCTTCACCCGCTGCGCTGCGCAGACTGATGCGGCCACCCATCAGCTCGACCAGGCGCCGGGAGATGAACAGCCCCAGGCCGGTGCCCCCGAAGCGGCGGGTGGTCGAGGCGTCGGCTTGCGCGAAGGGCTGGAACAGCTTGTCCTGCGCCTGCACGGGGATGCCGATGCCGGTGTCGAGGACGGTCAGGCGCAGCTGATCCCCTTGCAGCCCAACGACCAAGCTCACCCCGCCCGACGTGGTGAACTTCAAGGCATTGCTGAGCAGGTTGCTGAGCACCTGGCGCAGGCGTGCTGCATCGCCGATCAACTGCGGCGGCAGCCCGTCGGGCAGCTGCAAGCTCCAGCGCAGGCCCTTGCGAGCGGCCTGGGTGGCGAACACCGCCTCCAACTCGTGCAGCAGATCGCGCAGGTTGAAAGGGGCGCGCTCGATGTCCATCTCGCCGGCCTCGATCTTGGCGAGATCCAGCACATCGTCAATGAGGTTCAGCAGTGCGCGCCCCGCGATCTGCAGCTTGCCCAGCAGCCGACTCTGATCCTCGTTCAAGGGGGTGTCAGCCAGCAAATGCGCGATGCCGATGATGGCGTTCATCGGAGTTCGGATCTCGTGGCTCATATTGGCCAGGAACATGCTCTTGGCCTCACTGGCCGACTCGGCGGCGAGCTTGGCCTGGTGCAGGGTCTGCATCAGGCGATGCTGCTGCGTGACGTCCTGAAACGCCCCCAGCAGTCGCACGGGCTTGCCTTTCTCATGATCCACGGTGCCCATTGCCCGCACCACCAGGGGGCTGCCATCGCGCCGCACAAAGGGGAGTTCCAGATCCCATTCGCTGCCGTCCTCCATGGCTCGGCGCACTGCCGCTTCGATCTGCTCGCGCGCGCCTTCAGGGTAGAAGTCGAGGGCTTCGTCGAGGCGCGGCTGGTAGCCCTCCGGCACGCCGTGTATTCGGCAGGTCTGATCCGTCCAGAACAGCGCCTGCGTTCTCAGGTCCAGCTCCCATCCGCCCACACCGGCCAAGTCATTGGTACGGCGCAGCAAAGCCTCGCTGCGGCGCACGGCGTCACGTTGCGCCACCGCCTCGGAGACGTCGACCAAGGTGCCGAAGATCCACTCCGGGCTGCCATCCGGCAGGTGGCTGATGACGCGGCCGCGCTCCTGGACCCAGACCCAATGCCCTTGGCGGTGCCGCATCCGGTGTTCGCTCAGGTACTCGGACTGTCCAAGGCCCAGCAGCGCCTCCAGTTTCTGCGCCACCGGCTGGAGGTCGTCGGGGTGCAGTTCGGCGCTGCGTCGGCTCATGTCGAGCGATTCGGTCTGGGCGATGGGCCAGCCCAGCATCGCCGCCCAGCGCTCGTTGACGCTCAGCGCGCCGGAGGGCACATGCCATTCCCAGGTGCCGGCGTCCGAACTCAGCAGCAGGTTCTGCAGGCGCTGCCTCGCCCGCAGCAACTCGGCCTCAAAGCGCTGGCGCTCGACGGCGCTGAACAGCGCCCAGTGGACTCGGGTGGTGGCGGGCGGCGCAGCACCGGGAAGGCACTTGGCGTTCAAGAGCACAGGTCGTGGTTCGCCGTCCGCGCCCTTGAGCCTCAAGTGGATTTCGTGAACTCGGCCCTGACGCAATAGCAGGGGCCAGACGTGGGTCTGCACAAAGATGCGCGAGGCCGGCGGCAACCAGTCGTCGAAATGCCCTTGCGCCTCGGAACCTGCGGGCAGGCCGAACTGCTCGCGCATTTCCGCGTTCAGCGACAGCACACGCCCCTGCCCATCCGTGACCAGCACGGCGCAAGGCAGCGAATCGAGGTCGGAGGCCAGGTGGTCCGCCTTCAACGAGCGATGCTGGTCTCGGCCAGGTAGCGACGCATCGCATCGATGACCAGCTCAGGGTGGCTCATGTGCGCGCAATGGCCGGCGACATCCAGCAGTTCGTAGCGACTGCCGGCCAGTTCGCGGTGCAGGTACTCTCCGACTGCCTGAGGGGCCAGGGCGTCCCGAGCATGCTGCAAGATCAGGCTGGGACAGCGGACCTTGGGCAGATCGGCGCGGTTGTCGGCAAAAAATGTGGCGCGCGCGAACACCCGGGCGGTCTGCGGGTCGGTCGAGCAGAAGCTCTGCTCCAGCTCCGCCCTGGCAACGGCACCCTCTCCGCCGGCCACCACCGGCGCCAGGTAGCTGGCCCAGCCCAGGTAGTTCTGGTCCATCAACTGCAGCAGGCCCTCCAGATCGGCGGCTTCGAAGCCGCCCTGGTAGTCGGGCGGATGGTTCAGGAAGCAAGGCGAGGGCCCGATCAGGATCATGCGTTCGAACAGCTGGGGTCGCTGCAGATGGGCCAGCATGCCGATGCTGCAACTCACGGAGTGAGCGACCAGGGTGACACCCTGGCTCAAGCCCAGCGCGTCGCACACCTCGAGCAGGTCCTGCGCATAGCCTTCCAGCCGGCCGTAGCGCTGGGTGTCGAAGGGGACCGCGGCCGTGGCCGGCCCGCTGCCGGTGTAGTCCATCAGGATTTGCTGATGGCTGGCCTCGAACGCCGGCGTGATGCCGGCCCACATGCCTTGGTGGCAGCCAAAGCCGTGGGCGTAAAGCAGCACGGGACCTTGTTCGCCTATGCGCCGCACATGGTTTCTGTCGATGGGGTTCAAGCTGTCATCTCCTGGGTTGTCGCCTACGGGCGTCGCGTTCTTGCATGGGCTCAAGAGGCTAGATTTTGGGACTCCAGCAGGCGCAGCGCTTGCTCGAATTCGAGTTCATCGACCCAGCGTTCGAGGCGTTCCACGTCCTGCATGAGCATGCCACGCTCACAAAGCCAAGGGCGCAGCTGCTGCATGGCGCTTGCCGCCCCCAGGTCCTGGCTGCGCAGCAGATTCAGCAAGCTGGCATAGGCCTGCGCAGCGTTGGTCGGCGGCATCGACTGCTCATCCGCCATCGGCTCCACTGCCTGCACCAGCCACGCTTCGGCAGCGCGCTGCAATGCCGCCAGCGACTGCGACAGCTCCTCGATCAATGCCGACACATCGGTCGGGGTCGCGCCATGGCGCAGGCGCTCCTCGGCCTCGGCAGCCAGGTGCTGTACGCGCTGGGCTCCCAGCAGCCCGGCCGAGCCGTGCAGCTTGTGCAGGCTGGCTGCCAAGCTCTTGGCGTCCATGGCCTCCAGGCTCTTCACCCAGTCGGCGTCATGGGCTTGCAGTAACCGCGCCAGCAAGCGTCGGAACAGCCCGGTGTCGCCACCCAGCCGATGCGTCGCGCCCGCGGCATCGATGCCGTCCAGCTGCGGCCAGGCCTGCGGCCCTGCGGTCACCGTCTGGCGGCCTTGGACCGGCAAGGGCGCACCGCGCCGGGTCTCGATGTGCCGGCGCAGCGTGCGCACCAAGGCTTCGGGGTCCAGCGGCTTGGTCAGGAAGTCGTCCATGCCGGCGTCCAAGGCACGCCGCCGTTCCTCGCCCAGAGCGCCCGCGGTCAGGGCGATCACGGGCAAGCTGCGCTGCTGCAAGCGGTCGCGCAGCTGGCGTGTCGCATCCAGGCCATCGAGCTCCGGCATCTGCACGTCCATCAACACGGCATCGAACGGCTGGCCTGCCTGGAGGCGGGCCAGCGCGGGACGGGCGCGTGCTTCGCAGACCACCTCGGCACCCTCACGCTCCAGCATGCGCCGCGCGACTTCGAGGTTGATGTCACTGTCGTCCACCACCAGCAGCCGCACGCCCTGCAGCAGCCTGCCGCTCAGCGGATCCATGGCGCTGGCGTCGAGCAGGTGCGCGGCGCGGCCCTGCCGGCGTGCCACGGCCTCGTTGACAGCATTGAACAGCGTCGACGGGGCGACTGGTTTGAGCAGCACCGCATCGACGAGGCCGTCGCTGTTTTGGCCGTGCAGGCGGGCTTGCTGGTGCTGGGTCACCAGCAGGGCCGCCGGCATCCGGTCCGCCGATATCGATGCCCGGACCTTGCGCAGCGCGGCCAGGCCGTCAAGGCCGTCACCCAACTGCCAATCCACCAACAGCATGTCGGGCAGCTTCCCGGTCGCGTGGGCGGGCGCCTGCAGGCGCGCGATGAATTCCGCCGCGTCGGGCAGGCACTCCACTGCCCAGCCAAAGGCCTGGCACTGCGCCTGGAGCTGCTCGCGCTGGGCGGGATCGTCCTCGACGAGCAACACGCTGAAGCGTTGATGGGTGGCGCTTCCCGGTGGATCGGCTTGCGCCTCACGGCAGGGCAGCTCGACCACAAACTGGCTGCCGCGGCCCGCCTCGCTGCGCAGATGGATCTCCCCCTCCATCAGCTCGACCAGCCGCTTGACGATCGACAGCCCAAGGCCGGTACCGCCAAAGCGACGGGTGGTCGACAACTCGGCCTGAATGAATGGCTGGAACAGCTGCGGCTGCAGGTCTGCGGCAATGCCGATGCCGCTGTCGGTGACCGTAAAGCGCAAACGATCCTCCTGCGCCCTGCCCGAGGAGACGCGCTCCACGCGCAAGGCGACGGCGCCTGCCGCGGTGAACTTGATGGCATTGCTGAGCAGATTGCTCAGCACCTGGCCCAGGCGCTGTGGATCCCCGAGCAGCCGGGCGGGCAACTGCTCAGCCCCATGCACTGACCAAGCGAGCTGCTTGGCGCGCGCCTGATCGCCAAACAGGCTGTCAAGCTCCTGAAGCAGTTGGCGGGGGGCGAAGGCCACGGTGTCGACGCGCAACTCGCCGGCCTCGATCTTGGCGAGATCCAGCACATCGTTGATGACACCCAGCAAGGACCGACCGGCAATCTGCAGCTTGCCCAGCAGCAGGCGCTGGTCCTCGTTCAATGGCGAATCGGCCAGCAGATGCGCCACGCCGATCACGGCGTTCATCGGCGTGCGGATCTCGTGGCTCATATTGGCCAGGAACATGCTCTTGGCCTGACTGGCCGACTCGGCCTGTATGCGTGCCGCCTGCAGCTGGGCCATCAGGCGGTTCGCGTCGGTGACGTCCTGCATCACCACCAGGGCGCGGGCGTGCGGGTCGTCGCGCCCGGCCTCCCAGACTGCCGCCACCAACACCTCGTGCAGCGCGCCATCGCGCCGCATCAGCGTGAGCTGACAAGGAGGCGGCTGCGTCGCGTTGTCTGCCGACGGGTGCAACAGCGCGTCAAACGCGGCGCGGGACGGCTCATCCATCAGCGGGTCCAGGCGCTGGCCAAGCACCTCATGGGCGTCGCGCTGCATCCAACTGAGCCAGGCATCGTTCACCGCCACCACGGTGCCGTCCGCGGCCAGCGACAGCAAGGGTGCCGGCGTCCGCTGGTAAAGGCTGCGGGCACGCGCTTCGCGCTCCGCCAGCCGGCGCGTCACATCGGCGGCACCCTCGCGGGCGGCGCTCAGCAGCAGGGGCACCGCCAAGGCCAGGGCCAGCGGCAGATACACCAGAGTCTCGTCCTGCCAACCGGCGGCGGGGGGCACCATGAGCAGACCGGATGCCAGCGCGTAGCCAAAACATACGGAGCTCAAGGCGGCCGCCACGAAAGCCGCGGCTTGCCCGCTGAGCCACAAGGCCAGGGCAATGCCGGCGGTGACATAAACCAGAGGAAACGGCAGGAAAGTGAGGGCGGTCGCGCTGGCCAGCAGACTGAGCGTCAACGCGAGGGCGAACTCGATGCCGCGAGCGCGCGGGACGAGTGCGCGCCAGCCCCGGGTGGCCACCAGCAAGGCCAGCGGGGCCACGGCGACTGCGCCCGTCATCGCGCTGGTGACCCACCCCGCCAAGGCCGTGACAAAGGGGGCGCCAAAGCTGACGGAGATGACCCAGGCGCCGACCAGCGCGGCCGCCAGCGGGCCCAGCAATCCCGGCAACGCGATGAAGCGCAGCAGCAGCCCGGGGTCGCGTAAAGCCTGTTGCGGGTGAACCCAGCGCTGCGCCAGCCAGCTCGACAGCGCGATTTCGATGACATTGGCCAGAGCGAGCCCCAGGCTAGGCCACCATGCGATGTCAAACGCCATGTGCGCCGTGACGCAGGCGGTGCCGATGCCCAGCAGCAACGGCGCCCAGGCCCGTGCAGGTTGTCGCGCCAGGATCGGCACCATGGCGGCGTTGGCGAACCAGATCATGGCGATGCTGCCCGGCTGCTTGGACAACCAGATCGCCAGGCTGGCCAAGAGCAGGTAGGCGATTGCCGCCGCGGCGACCTCTGGCCCCAAGCTGGGGCGCGGCAGGGCCAGCCAGGCCTTGCGCTCAATCATGCGTGGCCTGTGCGGCGCGGCGCCGCTTGAGCAACAGCACCGCCCCCAGTAGGGCCGCCAGCAGTGCCAGTGCGCCGATGGCATGTTGGAGCCCGCTGAGCTGAGGCGGACGGTACGACAGCGCGTCCGGGGCCATCCAGCGTCGCACGATGCGGTCGCGCTCGGCACGCGGCAAATCGCGCAGGCCTTTCGCCAGCGCATCGCCCAGGTCGGCCCGCTGGATCGGGTAGGCGAAGCTCAGGGCGTACTGGAAGCCCACGGCCTCGTGGATCTCGATCCCGCTCAGGCGCTCGCGTCGCTGGATGAAGGCGACGCTGGCCGCATCGGTCACCACCCCGTCGAGCTGCCCCGCCGCCAAGGCGCGCAGCGCCACGGCGTCGTTGGCTTGCGCCTGCCATTGCACCTCGGGGTAGCGCTGGCGGACGAAGGCTTCCACCGCGTAGGCC
The DNA here is from genome assembly GCA_046294815.1 of Roseateles sp. GTDB lineage: Bacteria > Pseudomonadota > Gammaproteobacteria > Burkholderiales > Burkholderiaceae_C > Pelomonas. The sequence continues at coordinate 35,145 of JBKBOJ010000001.1, forward strand.
TTGCCCACGCCGACGCGCCGTTGCCGAAAGTCAGCGAGCCCCTGACGACGCGCTTCGCCCTTGCGCAACACCAGCACCGCCGGCACTTCGACATAAGGCGCGCTGAATCCAAGCAAGCGGCTGCGCTCCGGGGTCGGTCGGAGCGAGGACACCAGATCCACCTCGCCGGCCTTCACGCCCTCCAGGATGTCGGCGAGGTCGCGCGGCGGCAGGGTCTGAATTTGCAGGCCCGCCCGTGGGGCAATCGCGGCGAGCAGGTCCACCGACAGGCCGTGGATCTGGCCATCGGCCTCCGCGTAGACGAAGGGACCGTAATCGCGCTCGGGCGCAAAGCGCACGGGGATCGAGGCGGCCAGTGCTGTCGTCGCTTGCGCCACTGCCACAGCGGCCAAGGCCAGGGCAAGGCCAACAGGGACGGTCAGCCTGCGCGCGCGAGGGGCGAGTCGTCGAAGGCGCTTGGGCGAGGGATTCATTGGGCCTCCAATCAGTCGCCCGCCTTGCCGTGCAAGGCCTTCCAAGCCTGCAGTTCCGCCAGCGCAGTTGGGAAATCCAGGTCATCGATCAGGCGCTGCAATTGTTGGCACAACGCCTCTTGCATACCTTGCCGCAACAACCAGGGTTTCAGGGCCCCGAACGCCGCTGCGGCTTCCATGTCTTGTTTTGCGAGCAAGTCTTCCAGTCGAGCCAGCTCGGTCATGCCGTCCTGCAGCACCTCGCTGCTCGCCGTCTCGGCAGGCCGGGGCGCTGCCTCGCGGCTGGACCGACTTGCCGTGGCCAGTTGATCCAGGGCCTGCTGCAGGCTGGCGAATAGGGCACCCAGCGAGGCCGGGCTCGCGCCCCCCCCGCAGCGCCTCCTCGCCCTCCTCGGCCAGCTCCTGGACACGCAGCGCGCCCAGCAAGCCGGCCGAGCCGCGCAGCCGGTGCAGTTCAGCCGCCACCTCGTCGTTGCTTTTGGACTCCAGGCGCGTCACCCAGGCGCTGTCATGCAGTTCCAGGAGGCGGGCCAGCAGGCGGCGGAACAGCCCGGCGTCGCCGCCCAAGCGGTGTGCGGTGGCAGTCGCGTCGATGCCGTCGATCAGCGGCCAATCGGCGGGCAGCGTGTTCACCAGATTGCTGCCGCGTACCGGCAGGGGCGCGCCGCGCCGGGTCTCGATGTGCCGGCGCAACGTGCGCACCAAGGCTTCGGGGTCCAGCGGCTTGGTCAGGAAGTCGTCCATGCCGGCGTCCAACGCGCGGCGCCGTTCTTCCACCAATGCCCCGGCGGTCAGCGCGATCACCGGCAGCTCGCGCAGCTGCAACTGCTCGCGGATCTGCCGGGTGGCCTCCAGGCCATCCATGCCCGGCATCTGGATGTCCATCAGCACGGCGTCGAAGCGCTCACCGCTGCCCAGTCGCGCCAAGGCCGCCTCGGCATGGTTGTCACAGTGCACCACCGCGCCTTGCCGCTCCAGCATGCGGCGCGCCACTTCCAGGTTGGTCTCGCTGTCGTCCACCACCAGCAGGCGCACATCGGGCAGCAGACCACCGTCCAGGCGCTGCATCACCGCGGCATCCAGCAGGTGCTCGCTGCCGCCCTTGCGCTTGGCAATCGCCTCGTTGACGGCGTTGAACAGGGTGGACGGGTTGGCCGGTTTGGCCAGCACGGCATCGACCACGCTGTCGATGTCCTCGGTTTGCAGCGCGCGCCGCTGGTCATGAGTGATCAGCAGCGCCGCCGGCACGCGACCGGTGGGCAAGACTTCGCGCAGCCGGCGCATGGCGCTGATGCCGTCGAGGCCGTCGCCCAGGTGCCAGTCCACCAGCAGCACATCGGGCAGCGTTTGTCCGACTTGCTGGCGCTGCTGCAGCATTGGCAGCAAAGCGTCGGCCGTGTCCAGGCTGCGGGCTTGCCAACCAAAGCTGGCGCATAGGGCGACCAACCGCTCGCGTTGCACCGCCTCGTCGTCGACGATGACGGCCTCCAGTCGATGCGGCTTGGTGACGTTGGCCGGCGCGCCGGTCAGCAGGGGCAAGGTCACCGTGAACAGGCTGCCCTGTCCCGGCTGGCTCTCCACGGCCACCGTGCCCCCCATCAGGCCGACCAAGTGCTTGACGATGGACAGGCCCAGACCCGTGCCGCCGAACTGGCGGGTGGTCGATGCCTCGCCCTGCACGAAGGGCTGAAACAGCTGCGCCTGGGTTTGCGGCGCGATGCCGATGCCGCTGTCCCTGACCTGGAAGCGAAGGCCCGGGCGCTGTGCATCGAGTTCGACGCGTTCGACGCGCAGACTGACTTCCCCCTGCGCGGTGAACTTGATGGCGTTGCTGAGCAGATTGCTCAGCACCTGGTGCAGTCGCTGCGGGTCGCCCATCAGCACCTCGGGAACATCGGCGGCGCTCGACAGCGTCCAGACCAGACCCTTGGCGCGCGCCTGGTCGGCAAACATCGCGTCCAGCTCTCGCAGCAGCGTTGGGAGTTGGTAGGGCTTCTGCTCCACCGCCAGCTCACCGGCCTCGATCTTGCTGAGATCCAGCACATCGTTGATGACGCCCAGCAGCGAGCGCCCCGCGACCTGCAGCTTGCGCAGCAACTGACGCTGGTCCTCGTTCAGCGGCGAGTCGGCCAGCAGGTGGGCGATGCCGATCACCGCGTTCATCGGCGTGCGGATCTCGTGACTCATATTGGCCAGGAACATGCCCTTGGCGGCACTGGCCTGCTCGGCCGCCACCTTGGCATGCCGCAGCGCGCGCTTGGCGGCCAGGCGCGCCGAGATGTCCTGGGCAATGCCGAGGTAGCCGACGACATCGCCCCCCTCGTTGCGCAACACGGTCACCGTCAGCGACACCGGCACGTGACTGCCGTCTTTGCGCACATAGGTCCATTCGCGCTGCTCGCTGCCGTCGCGCTCCGCCTTGTGGACAAAGACGCGGAAGCCCTGCACCTCCTGACCTTCGCTGGCGCTCAGTTCGGCGCCGCGTTGCAGGATTTCGCTGGCCAGGTGGATCACCGCGGGGCTTTGGCGCCCGACCATTTCGTCGGCGCGGTAGCCCAGCAGCCGCTCTGCGCCGGCGTTGAAGACCGTGATCAGCCCGTCGGGATCGGTGGCAATGATGGAGAAGTCGGTCGCCGCCTGCAGCACGCCGCGCAGCAGGTTGGCAAAGCGCTCACCCTCCTCGCGCGCCGCTCGAATCTCGGTCATGTCGATCAAGGTGCCAGTGATCCACTCCGCGCGGCCGTCCGGCGTTCGGCTCATCACCCGCCCGGTGGAGAGGGTCCAGACCCAGCGCTGTTCCCGGTGACGCAGCCGGCCTTCGCAAACGTATTGGCGGCTCTCGCCTCTGAGGTGCGCGATGAGCAACTGGTGGGTGTGGGCCAGGTCCTCGGGGTGGATCAGCCCGATCCAGGCCTGCGGCGTCATCGGCGGCAGGGTATCGAGGGTGTAGCCCAGGATCTCGGCCCAGCGCGCGTTCACGCGGGTCTCGCCGGTCTGGGCGTTCCACTCCCAGGTGCCGGCACCCGTCCCTTCGAGGATGTTGCTCAACCGGCTGCGCTCGTTTTGCAGGTCCTGGGTTTGTTCCGCGACGCGGCGCGCCAGGTCGGCATTCAGCGCGGCGAGCCGCCCCTGGTGGCGCTGCTGAAGGCGCCAGTACAGAAAGAGCAGGCCGTACAGCAGGCCCCCGAGCACGGCCGGCGCGAGCATCCGCGCTTGCCACTGCTCCATCACCTCTTCATTCAGAGCGCGGGCGGGCACGACCGCCCGGTAGATGACGCGCGCGCTGCGGTCACCCGGGTTCGGGTCAATGCTGCCTTGGACGGCGAGCACCTCGCCTTGCGGGCCCCGCCAGGCGCGCAGACGGCCCGCCGGGGTGTCGATGCCCAGCGGCGCCGGTGTGTAGCGATCCGACCAGCCCTCACCCGGCGGCCCCTCCAGCAGCCCTTGGCGCGTCAGCCAGCGTTCCTCGCTGTTCAGCACATGCAGACTGCCACCCCAAGGCAGCCGCAATGCGTCGGCGGTGAAGCGCGCGGAGACGTCGACGTCTATCTCCAGCACCCCGAACAGCGCCGCACCATCCAACACCGGCAGCGTGTAGCGGATGATTTGTCGCAGCGGCTCAGCACCGGGATCCGATCGCTTCTGCGCCTCGACCGGGTGAATCCAGGCTTCGCCGCGCAGCAGACGGCCGCGCAAATCAGCCAGCACCCGCAGCCGGGCCGGGTCGGGCGATTGATCAAACAGCACCGCCGCGCCCTCACTGGCGCCGTCTGCCGCGCGCCGCCAGGTGACCAACTGGCTGGCGGTCCCGGCCAGGCGAATCAGCCGCAGTTCCTGGGCGTCTGGGTTGGCCTGGGCATAGGCGCCGAAGATCAGCGCCATGCGCTGTTGCCAAAAACGCGTGCTGGAGCCGTCCAGCGGGTCACGGCCACTGCGCTGGCTGCGGATCAGGCCGTCCACCGGCGGGGTTCCGCGCAGATAGAGCACGGCGGTCTTGCGGCCCCTCATGGCGGTTTCGCCGACGCTAGTGCGCTGGTCGACCAGGGTCTGCAATTCCCGTTCAAAGCGCGCCGCCACTGCCTCCCGCACCTGCCACCAGGCGAGGGCGGCATAGGTGCCGCCCACGGCGAGCAGGGCCAGCAAAGACCAACGGGCCAAGGGGCTGCGAACGAAGTCCGTCAATCCGGTCCCCGACCGCTCGCTGGCCGTTTCGGCCGACGGCGTGTCGGTGGCCAGGCGCGTGATCAGGGCCAACAGCAGGCTCAGCAAGCCGCCCAGCGCCAGCACCAGCCAGACCGGCGCCAGGCGGGACTCAAGCGGCAGTGCCGGGCTGGCCAGCAGTTGCAATCGCCAGGTGCGCCCGAACACCGACAGCGTCCGCTCGGTGCTGGGCATGCGATGGGTCGTCGTGGCGGCCTGGTTGGGGTGCGTTTCAAAAAACGGGCGGGACTCATCACGCTCGCCCAAGGCGATGCTGACCAGGGGGAAGGTTTCCACCAGAGGCTTGAGCACCTCTTCGGCGAGCAGGGGGGCATAGGCCCAGCCCAGGGTGACGGCGAGGCGTGCGTCGCCGTCTTCGGGCAGAGCGCCGGGCGCATAGACCGGCAGCAGCATCAGGAAGCCCTGGCGCGGCTTCTGGTCGGCCTGCACCAGGGTGATCGGGCCGGTCAATCGAACGGAGGCCGTGCGCGCGGCGTCGAGCGCGGCGTCGCGGCGGTTGCGCTCCGAGGCAATGTCCAGGCCCGTTGCCCCCTGGTTGGCCGCCTGGGGGTAGATGTACTCGATGACGAATCGTTCGCCCGGGTTGGGGGCCAACTCGCGCACCTCAAAGTTCGCCATCCCATCCGCACGTGCCCGGCGCAGTGCTTCAGCCTCGTGTCCGAGCGGCCAACGCCGGATGAAACCGAAGCCGCGCGCGCCGGGAAACTCGCGCGACAGCTCCCAGCCCTGGGTGTAGGCGGCAAGAGTTTCTCGACGGATGGCGGCGCCGCCGCCGGCGAGTATGGCGCCGCGCATACTGCGCAGACCGTATTCATAGAGGCCAAAGCGGCTCTCTACTTGCTGCGCCACCCGATCCGCCTGGCGTGCCAGCTCCTGTGCCAGCCGTTGCTCGTTCTCCAGGCTCAACCAGCTGCTGGCGATGCCGGTGGCGATCAGCCCGAGCAGGCCAACCCAGAACCAGGCCCTTCCGACATAGCTGTGCATTGCCTTGGTATTCCTTGTTCAGCGCGCTAAGTCGCAGTTCGATCAGCGGATACTTGCTGGGTGAATGCGCCGGAGAATAGCTGGCCCGTGCCACACGAAGTGCGGGGGGAATTCATGAGGGAGTGGACTCGATGTTGAACAAGCCCCGCCTGTTGCTGGTCGACGACGACACCGTCACGCTTCAGGTCTTGAGCAAAACCCTGGCTCCGTACGCGCGCATGCGCTTCGCGCGCAGCGGTGCCGAAGCGCTCAAGGCGATTGAAGCGGAGCCGCCGGACCTGCTCATCCTGGACATCAACATGCCGGGCATGGGCGGCATGGAGGTGCTGGCTCAACTGCGGGCTCGGCCCGCCAGCGCGCAACTGCCCGTCATCCTCGTGACCAGTGCCAGCGACGACGCCCTGGAAGCGACGGCCTTGCAGATCGGCGCGCAGGACTTCATCCGCAAGCCCTTCCAGCCTGAGGTGCTGGTCGACCGGATGAGGGCCTTGCTGCGGTTGTCGACGCTGCGCACGCGCCAGCCGCTCGGTCTGGAGCCTCGAAGCGCTCGCATCCTGCTGGTGGATGACGACCCCTTGGCGATCGAATCGCTGCGCGCCTCTCTGGCCCCGCTGGGCGCCCAGCTGATGGCGGCGGCCGATGGCGAACAGGGGCTGGCCATGATGCAGGCCGATGTGCCCGACTTGGTGCTGCTGGATGCCCAGATGCCAAGCCTGGACGGCTATGCGGTGTGCCAGGCCATGCAGGCCGATCCGGTGCTGGCCCAAGTGCCGGTGGCATTCGTCAGTGTTCATGCCGAGGCCAAGTTCGAGACCCTCGGATTTGCGGTGGGCGCTTCCGACTTCCTGGCCAAGCCGTTCAAGCCCGATGTGCTGCTGGCCCGGGTGCGCAAGCTGCTGCAGTTGCGCAGCGAGCGTGAAGAGGCCGCCAGCGCCATCGCGGCGCAGTGGCAGGAACTCGGGGACCGGCGCGTGGCCGAGTTGGTGTCGGTGGCCTCTGATGCGATCGTCTCGGTGGACGGCGCCGGTGTGGTGCGGCTGATGAACAAGGCGGCCGCCGCGCTGTTCGGCGTCTCCGTCGAGCGCGCCGTGGGTCAAGAGGCCGACGCGGTGTTGCCCGGCTGGATGGCGCTGGGCTTTGCCAGCGAGACCATGGAACTGGCCAATGAACGGCGGCGCAGCGGTCGCGCTGGGCGCACCTTTAAGCTCTTCCGTGGCGACGGCACGGCCCGCTCGGTGGAGCCGGTGGTGTTCCAACAGGGCGCCGGGGCCCACCGCATCACCACCGTCGTGCTGCGCGATGCGACCGATCGAGTCGCGGCCGAACAACGTCGCGAAGCTCACCGCGATGCCGTGGTCGCCGCGGCGGTGCAGCTCGCGCTGTTCCAGGCCCTGGCCAATGGCGAACAGTCGGCGGCGGATTGGGTGGCCCTGGCCCAGGGGCGCATGGCGCTGCCCATCGCGGCGCCCGATCTGGCTGCCTTCGACCTCTCCCTGGTGTTGGCGCAGCTTGAAACATGGGGCCTGACGCAAGATCCCCCCATTCGTCTGAGCTTGGCCCTGCCGACCAGGACCTTGGGCGCGTTGGGCAACGCCGACCATCTCCGCCATGGAATGCAGAAGTTTCTAACGGCGATGGCGGGGGCCAGCGAGCAAAGCCTGCAGCTGGAGATCAGTTGCAAGGCAGAGGAAGCCATCCGATTGACGCTGGGCTGGGGCGCGAGCTCAGGCCCTCTCGTGTCGATCGACTCCCCGGCCATCCGACTTGCGCTGATGCAAATGGGGGCAGGAGGGGCGGTCGCAGACACAGGCAGCGGCGCTGATCACACAACGGGGCTCTTGAGATTCAGCTTGCTCAGGCCGTCTGCCGCGGTGGAGATCGTCCACTGACTGAGGCTGGCCGCTGATGCCCGGCCGTCTTTGTCGGGCAGCCGCGTGCTGCCATCCACGCGCTGTCGCTGCGGTGCAAATGCAGCCCCACGGGCGCTGCCACCGCGAGCTTCGGTCTGGCCTGCTGGGGCGTCCCTCACGCGTAGCGCGTGGCCCGATCCTCCCGCACGAAAGCCCACAGCCGCAGGCCCAGCCGCTCGGCACTCTGGATGGCCAGGCTGCTGGGGGCAGACACACAGGCCAGCAGGCCCACGCCGGCCATGGCTGCCTTGTGCACCAGCTCGTGGCTGGCGCGGCTGGACAGCGCGACGAAGCCCGGACCAGCCAGCTTCAGGCGGGCGCGTGCGCCGACGAGCTTGTCCAGCGCGTTGTGACGGCCGACGTCCTCGCGGGCCAGCAGCACGCGGCCGTCTGTCGCGCACCAGGCTGCGCCGTGCAGGCCGCCGCAGCGGGCGTTCAGCACCTGTGCCTCGGCCAGCTCGGCCATCGCCCGCGCCAGCGCGCCGGCCGCCAGCGTGGGCGCCTGCACCGGTGCCGGTTGCAGCGCGCCGAAGTCGGCCAGGCTCTCCAGTCCGCACAGGCCGCAGCCGGTGCGGCCTGCCAACTGGCGGCGGCGGCGCTTGAGCCGCTGCTCGCGCGCGGCGGTGACCCGCAGCGCCAGCACCAGGCCCAGTTCATGCGGCTGGCACTCCAGGTCCAGCAGCTCGCCGGGCTGGTCAATCCAGCCCTCGGCCAGCGCAAAGCCGAGTGCGAAGTCTTCCAGGTCGGCAGGGGTGGCCAGCATGACGGCCTGGGAAACACCGTTGACCGTCAGCGCCATCGGCATCTCGACGGCCACCTCTTCGTCCCCTGCGGCGCCGGGCGGCCGCAGCCTGAGCAAGGCGCTGGATTGCATGTCCAGGATGATAGGAGGGGCCACGCCTGCCGCCTGATCGCTTGCGCCGATCGCGCCCATGCGCTGGCTGCCGAACATGCGCGGAACGCGAGCTCAAGCACAGCGAGAGCCGCGTGGCGCAGCGCCAGCTCTCCGACTTGGTCGGGTAGCGGTTCGAGAAGGGCGCACAGGTCCGCCGTGTCGAACCTGTGCGCCGGTGCGAGTTGCCAGCCTATGGGCCCCAGCCGGTCGTGCAGCTCGGCGCTGCCGCAGTCGATGCAGCGCCTGCTGCCGGCGTCAGGGCGATGGCGCGCCGCTTACATGCCGGCGTAGTTGGGCCCGCCGCCGCCTTCGGGCGTGACCCAGACGATGTTCTGCGTCGGGTCCTTGATGTCGCAGGTTTTGCAGTGCACGCAGTTCTGCGCGTTGATCTGCAGCCGCTCGCCACCCCCCGCTTCATTCGGCACGAACTCGTAGACGCCGGCCGGGCAGTAGCGGCTTTCGGGGCCCGCGTACGTGGCGAGGTTGACCTGCACCGGCACCGCGGGGTTCTTCAGCGTCAGGTGGGCGGGCTGGTTCTCCTCGTGGTTGGTGTTGGAGATGAACACCGACGAGAGCCGGTCGAAGCTCAGTTTGCCGTCCGGCTTGGGGTAGGCGATGGGCTGGCAGGCCGCGGCCGGGCGCAGGGCCTGGTGGTCGGCCTTGTGGTTGTGCAGCGTCCACGGCGGGCTTTGCACGCCCAGCTTGGGCAGCAGCCACTGCTCGATGCCGGTCATCAGCTGGCCGGTGGTCTTGCCCTTCTTGAACCAGAGCTTGAAGTTGCGGGTCTGCTGCAGCTCCTCATGGAGCCAGCTCTTCTCGAAGGCCTCGGGGTAGGCGCTCAGCTCGTCCTGCGCGCGGCCGGCGGCGAGTGCGTCGGCCAGGGCTTCGGCGGCCAGCATGCCGCTCTTGATGGCGGCGTGGCTGCCCTTGATGCGCGCCGCGTTCAGGTAGCCGGCATCGCAGCCCACCAGGCAGCCGCCGGGGAAGACTGTCTTGGGCAGGGCCTGGGGCGTGCCGTTGTTGATGGCGCGCGCGCCGTAGCCGATGCGCTTGCCGCCCTCGATGTGGGCGCGGATGGCCGGGTGGGTCTTCCAGCGCTGCATCTCCTCGAACGGAGAGAGATACGGGTTGTCGTAGTCCAGGCCGATGACGAAGCCTAGCGTCACCTTGTTGTCGTCCAGGTGGTAGAGGAAGCCGCCGCCGAAGGTGTCGCCCTCCATCGGCCAGCCGGCGGTGTGCACGACCTTGCCCGGCTGGGCCTTGTCCGCCGGGACTTCCCACAGCTCCTTGATGCCGATGGCAAAGGTCTGCGTGTCGCGCCCTTCGGTGAGCTTGAACTTCTCCAGCAACTGCTTGCCCAGATGGCCGCGGGCGCCCTCGGCGAACACGGTGTATTTGCCGAGCAGCTCCATGCCAAGCTGGAAGTGGTCGGTGGGCTCGCCGTTCTTGCCCAGGCCCATGTTGCCGGTGGCGACACCGCGCACGCGGCCCTGCTCGTCGTACAGCACCTCGGCTGCGGCAAAGCCCGGGAAGATTTCGATGCCCAGGCTCTCGGCCTGCTGGGCCATCCACTTGACCACGTCGCTCAAGCTGATGACGTAGCAGCCCTGATTGTGGAAGTTGCGCGGCACCAGCCAGTCGGGCGTGCGCTTGGCGCCGGTCTCGCTGAGAAACAGCACGTCGTCGCCGGTCACGGCCTGCTTCAGCGGCGCGCCCAGCTCCTGCCAGTTCGGGAACAGTTCGGTGATGGCGCGCGGGTCCATCACCGCGCCAGAGAGGATGTGGGCACCGGGCTCCGAGCCCTTCTCCAGCACGACGATGTTGGCATCGGGCTTGGCTTGCTTGAGCCGGATGGCCGTCGCCAGGCCCGCCGGGCCGGCGCCGACGACCACCACGTCGTACTCCATCGACTCGCGGGGGCCGAACTGGGCCAGGATTTCTTCTGAGGTCATGCGGGGCTCCATGCGCTTTGATTTGCGCGGGATTCTAGAGAGGCTGGGTCGTAAATCGAACGATCGTGCTTTTTTAGTGGCGAAGGTCTAGGCGTCTGTCGCTAGGCAGCTAGGATGGCCGCAATCCACTCCAAAGGCAGTCTCATGAGTTACGCCATCAACCTTGAAGGCCGCGTAGCCTTGATCACCGGAGCGTCCAGCGGCCTGGGCGCGCAGTTTGCGCGCACGCTGTCCCAGGCCGGTGCCTGCGTCGTGCTGTCCGGGCGCCGCATCGAGCGGCTGAAGGACTTGCGCGCCGAGATCGAGGGCAGCGGCGGCGACGCCCATGTCGTGCAGCTGGACGTGACCGATGTGGCCAGCATCAAGGCTGCCGTCGCCCATGCCGAGACCGAGGTTGGCACGCTGGACATCCTGGTCAACAACTCGGGCGTCTCCACGACGCAGCGGCTCACCGACGTGACCGAGAACGACTACGACTACGTGATGGACACCAACACCCGCGGCGCCTTCTTCGTCGCGCAAGAGGTGGGCAAGCGCATGTTGGCCCGCGCACGCGGCGCGGCGCCGGGCACCTTCATCGGCGGGCGCATCGTCAACGTGGCCTCCATGGCCGGGCTGCGGGTGCTAGGCCAGATCGGCGTCTATGCGATGAGCAAGGCGGCCGTCATCCATATGACGCGCGCCATGGCGCTGGAGTGGGGCAAGTACGGCATCAACGTGAACGCCATCTGTCCCGGCTACATCGATACCGAGATCAACCACCACCACTGGGGCACAGAGCAGGGCAAAAAGCTCATCGACCTGCTGCCGCGCAAGCGCGTCGGCCAGCCCCGGGACCTGGACACCGCGCTGCTGATGCTGTGCGCCAACGAGAGCCATTTCATCAACGGTGCGGTCATCCAGGCCGATGATGGATTCGGAGTCTGAATGCTCAAGCGAGACCTGACGCCCCTGGAGGCGCGCGTGCTGGCGGTGCTGGTGGAGAAGGAGCACACGGTGCCCGACAGCTACCCGTTGTCGGCCAATGCGCTGACCTCCGGCTGCAACCAGAAGACGGCGCGCGACCCGGTCATGGACGTGAGCGAGGCCGAGGTGCTGGCCGCCGTCGAGGAGTTGAAGACGCTCAGCCTGGTCAACATCGTCAGCGGCAGCCGTGTGCTGCGCTACGAGCACAACTTCGCGCGCGGCCTGGGCCTGCCCGGGGCGGCCGTGGCCTTGCTGACGCAGCTGATGCTGCGCGGCCCGCAGACGGCGGCCGAGCTGCGCCAGAACACCGAGCGGCTGCACCGCTTTGCCGACGTGTCGTCGGTGGAGGGGTTCCTCGAAGAACTGGCCGAGCGCCAGAAGCCCTTGGCCATCAAGCTGCCCAAGGCGCCCGGCGCCCGCGAGGCGCGCTGGGCGCACCTGCTGTGCGGGCCGGTCGCGTCGGTCGAGCAGGCCGCGGCGGCAGCCATGCCGCGCGACGAGGAGGTGGCCTTGCTGCGCGCGGAGGTGGCATCGCTGCGCCAGCTGGTCCACCGCATCGCCGCAGAGCTGGGCATTCAGCCATGAGGTACGTCGTTCCCTCAGCCAAGAAGCTGACCTACGAGTGCCGCATCCCGATGCGCTGGGGCGACATGGACGCGATGGGCCACATCAACAACACGCTGTATTTCCGCTACCTGGAGATTGCCCGTGTGGACTGGCTCACCCGCATCGGCGCGCCGCCCAACCCGGGCGGGCAGGGGCCGGTCATCGTCAACGCGTTCTGCAACTTCTACCGGCAGTTGAAAGCGCCGGGCGAGGTGCTGGCGAAGCACTACGTCAGCGACCCCGGCCGCACGAGCTTCGAGACCTGGATCACGCTGGAGCGCTGCGACGAGCCGGGCATCATTTACGCCGAGGGCGGGGCCACCACGCTGTGGTTTGACGCCCAGACCGACCGGGCCGTGGCCCTGCCGGATTGGGTGCGCCAGATCGTCAGCTGAGCGTCACCTGAACGTGTACGTCGCGCTGACGTAGCCGTAGCGGCCCCGCGTGTCGGTGTAGCTGGGGTCATAGCCCGAGATGAAGAACCAGGCCTGCTGCGAGAACGGCGGCGATTTGTCGGTCAGGTTCTGCACGCCGGCGCGCAGCATCAGCGCCTGGGTGGCCTGCCATGCGGCGGACAGATTCCACAGCGAATAGGCGCCCACCTTGCGGTCCGGCTTGCCGACGATGTGCTGGTCGTCATAGCCCTGCAGATAGCTGTTGGACAGCGTGGCCGAGAAGGGGCCGCGCTCCCAGTCCACGCTCAGCGCATGGCGCCAGCGCTGCACGACGCCGTCGTTGACGAAGCGGCCCAGGTTGCTGATGAACGGGTCGCCGTCGCCCGTCTGCCGCTCCGAATTGAGCGTCAGCGTGCCGTTCATGCGCAGGCCGAACGCGCCGAAGGCCGTCTTCAGGCCGCCGAGCTTCAGGCCCAGGTCCAGGCCCGAAATGCGCTCCTTGCCGCGGTTCTCCTTCTTCAGGTCGATGTGGTCGATGACGCCGTCTTCATCGCGGATGACGTAGCGGCCGTACTTGGTCAGGTTGCTCAGGATGACGTCCTCGCCGAGCGTGCTGATGAGGTTGCGCTTCTCGATGTTCCAGTAGTCGAGGTTCAGGCTCAGCCCCGGCCTGGGCTCGAACACGAGGCCCAGCGAGAACTGGCGCGACTTCTCGGGCTTGAGATTGGGGTTGCTGTAGTTCAGCGTGGCCCAGATGTCGGAGCAGTCGGTGACGGTGTTGCTAGGGTCTGCGGCCAGGCAGACCGGGTCGACCAGGGTGGCAGAGGAGCCTTGCGTGAGCGGGCGGTAGAGGTCGGACAGGCTCGGCGCGCGGAAGCCCTTGCCCGCCGAGGCCCGCAGCAGCAGTTCGGGCATGGGCACGTACTTGAGGCCGAGCTTGGGGCTGGCGGCACCGCCGCTCACTTGGTAGCGCTCGTAGCGCAGCGCGGCCTGCAGCTCCAGCTGCTTGGTCAACGGCGCGCTCAGCTCACCGAATACGGCCCCCACCCTGCGTGACTTGCCGAAGTCCGAGTCGGGGCCCTGGGACGTTTCACCCAGGATGAGGTCGTTCTTGAGGGCATCGGACTGGTGGTAATCCTGCTTCTCGCGGCGGAACTCGCCGCCGACCGCGACCGCCAGGTCGCCACCGGCCAGGGCCATCAGGGCCTTGGAGGCCTTGAAGTCGATGCTGTCCATCGTGCCGGTGGCGCGGCGCACCTCGCCGCGAATCTGGGCCGCTTCGTACAGCGCCCGGCCCTTGGCGTCCGACTTGCTGAAGGGGCTGATGACGCCCGTGGCGAATCCGTCGCGGATCATTTGCTCGTTCAGATAGCCCTGGTAGTCGCGGTCGGAGACCTTGCTGGTGCTGTGGTTCAGGGCCCACTCGTAGTCCCAGCCGGCCAGGATGCCCTGCGTGCCCACGACGAAGCGCGTGCTGTTGGAGACCAGCTCGCTGGTGCGCAGGCCCGCTTCGCCCAGGCGGGTGCGCACGGTGATGAGGCGGTCTTCGTCGTCGGCCGGCAGGTTGTTCAGCGCGCTGCCCTTGAAGGCGGGCACGAGGGCCACGTCGATGTCGGCGTCCACGCGGTTCGGGGTGCCCGTGTAGAAGGTGCGGGCGCGCGCGAGTGACACCTCGGCAAAGAGCTGGTGGCCACCGCCCAGGTTCAGGATGCCGCGGGTGAAGGCGCTGCTCTTGGTCGACTTCGGGTACAGCTCGATGTCGCGCATGTAGTCGAAGGTGCAGCCGTCGGCGCCGCCGATGCCGTCGGGCAGGTAGAGGTTGGCGGGCGGGTTGCAGCCCGTGGCCGCGGCCGGGTTGACCGTGCGCGAGTCGATGACGGTGCGGCCGTTGCTGGAGTAGCCCTCGTCGGCCAGCGTGTCGAACTGCGAGCGCGAGAGCCGGATGTTGCCGGGAAAGGTGGCACTGGACAGCAGGTCGGGCAGCCGGCCCGGGATGTCCAGCTCCTGGATGAACTTGCGCTGTGCTGCGTTGAGGCTGCTGGTCTTCTGCACGTCGAGCACGGCCATCAGGTTGAAGCCATCGCGGCCGAAGTCGCCGAAGCCGCCCGCCAGCGTCGCCACACGCTTGCCGCCACCGCCCTCGCGGGTGCTGCCGGCCAGCAGGTTCAGGTCCACGCCGGCGAAGTCCTTGCGCGTGATGAAGTTGATGACGCCGCCGATGGCGTCCGAGCCGTAGAGCGACGAGGCGCCGTCGAGCAGCACCTCGACGCGCTGGATGGCAGCAGCCGGGATGCTGTTCAGGTCCACGCCGGCGGCGTCGCCGGGCGATGCGAAGTTGGCCATGCGCCGGCCGTTGAGCAGCACCAACGTGGAGGACACGCCCAGGCCACGCAGGTTGGCAGCGTTGAAGCCCATCTGGTCGCGAAAGCCGCCGTAGCCCACGCTGCCGCCGTCCGTCAGGTTGTTCGCGCTGGCGCTCAGGCGGGCGATCAGCTCGGCGGCGGTCGTCACGCCGGCCTTGTCGATCTCGGCGCGGGTGATGACCTGCACGGGCAGGGCGGTTTCGCCCTCGATGCGCTTGATGGCCGTGCCGGTCACCTGCACGCGCTCGAGCTGAGACTGCGCCAGCGCGGCGGTGCTCAGCGCCAGCAGCGCTGCGCTGGCGGCCAGTCGGGTGGGGCGGGGTGGTTTCATCGGGGCGTCTCCATGCAGTGGTATGCGTCAGTCTAGGCACGGTGGCGTCAGTTGCCTGCGATGGGCGGGGTGAACGTCTCGTCTTCACCACGGGCGCAGCGCCAGGCTGTCGTTGGCGCTCTGTCATCATGCGCGCTCTGCTTCAGGAGGGTATCGGGCATGAGGTCTTGGATTTGGGGCGGCCTGGCGGCCTGCATGATGGCCATGGGTGTGCAGGCGGCGTCGCCGACGAACGCGGCCAACCCGCCGGCGCCGCGCGTGCAGCAGCGCCCTGCCGCCACACCGCCGCGCAGCGCAACGCCGCTCAAGCCGCCGGTTGCGGCGCCGGCCCCGGCGACGGCGGCGCAAGCCGACGCTGAACCGGTCATCCGCGGCTATGCCGTGCCCATTGGTGGTGCACTGAAGGCCGACAACGAAGAGGTCTGGCAGCGCATCGTGCAGCTCGCCGGCGGCAAGGGCGCGCGCTTCGTCGTGTTCGGCACCGCCAGCGAAGACCCCGAAGCCAGCGCCAAGCAGGTGGTGGACCTGCTGCAGCGCCGTGGCGCGGTGGCCGAGGCGCTGCCGGTGGCGCCCAAGTTCTCGTGGGTGGACCTGAACAAGGTCGTGCGCGACCCGGCGCTGATTGCCAAGGTCAAGGCCGCGCGCGGCGTGTTCTTCACCGGCGGCCTGCAGGAACGCATCGTCGATGTGCTGCAGCCGGGCGGTCAGAGCACGCCCATGCTGGACGCGATCTGGGAGGTCTACCGCAAGGGCGGCGTCGTGGCCGGCACCTCGGCCGGCGCGGCCATCATGAGCGCCGTCATGTTCCGCGACGCGCCCAGCGTCATCAACGTGCTCAAGGGCCGCTTTGCGGACGGTCGCCAGATCGATCGCGGCCTGGGCTTCGTCGGGCCGCATCTGTTCGTCGACCAGCACTTCCTGAAGCGCGGCCGCGTGGGCCGCATGATCCCCGTCATGATGGCGAAGGGCTACAAGTTGGGCCTCGGGGTCGACGAGAACACCGCTGCCATCATTCGCGGCGATGAGATCGAGGTCATCGGCGATCGCGGCTGCCTGGTGGTGGACCTGACCGAGGCGCAGCACGACACCAGCCTGGGTGCGTTCAACGTGCAGGGCGCGCGGCTGTCCTACCTGGAGCATGGCGACCGCTACCACCTGCGCGCGCGCTCGACCACGCCGTCCGCACCCAAGCTGCGCGGCGACGTGCACGATGCCGAGTCGCCCAACTTCAGGCCCTACTACACGGACGACGTCTTCCACCTCGACATGCTGGGCGACTCGACCATCTCCAATGCGATGATCCGGCTCATCGACAGCGTGCGCACCGAGGTCAAGGGTTTGGCCTTCGACGTGCTGCCGCGCGCCAACGATCCGCTGGCCGAGCTGGGCTTTCTGTTCCGCCTCTACAAGGGCTCGGACTCCATGGGCTGGAGCACCGAGGAGTTCGGCGGCGAGCAGTTCACGGTGACCAACCTCTACCTGGACATCACGCCGGTACGCCTGCCCATACCGCTGTACCGCAGCTGGACGCCGCCAGCCCTTCCTGCGGCCACCACCGAGCCAGCCGCCACCGCGCCGGCGCCGGCTGCCTCCGCGGCCGCACGGCGCCCCTCGGGCACCTAGCTGGGCAGGGCGCCTATGTCCGTCCCGTCTGGCACCGCCGTCATCATCGGCGGCGCGCTCAGGGCCGACAGCGATGTGGTCTGGCAGCGCGTCGTCGCTGAAGCCGGCGGCGCGGGCGCCCGGGTGGCCGTGTTCCCCACCGCGGCCTACGAGCCGCAGCGCGCCGCGGCGCAGATCGTGCACGCACTGCAGCGCTGTGGCGCGCGGCCCGAGGTGGTGCCGGTCGCGCCGCATTTGGCCGGCCACGACCTGCAGGTCGCGCTGCACGACCCGGCACTGATCGCGCGTGTGGCGTCCGCGCAGGCGGTGTTTTTCTCGGGCGGCGCGCAGGCGTACATCGTCGACACGCTGCAGCCCGGCGGGCGCGCCACGCCGCTGCTGGACGCCATCCGCGCACTGTTTGCGGCCGGCGGCGTGGTGGCGGGCACCAGCGCCGGTGCGGCAGTCATGAGCCGCATGATGTTCCGCGACGCGATGGACAACCTCGCCGTGCTGAAAGGCCAGTGGCGCGCCGGACTGGAGTACGACCGCGGTTTGGGCTTCGTCGACGGCACGCTGCTGGTGGATCAGCATTTCCTCAAGCGCGGCCGCATCGGCCGCCTGCTGCCGGCGCTGCGGTCGCTGGGCTGCCGACATGGCCTCGGCGTGGACGAGAACGCGGCGGTGGTCGTGCGTGGCACGCGGCTGGAGGTCATCGGCGCCAGCGGCGCGGTGCTGGTGGACATGGCGGCGGCGACGCAGGACGCGGCGCTGCCGGCGTTCAACCTGCGCGGTGCGCGGCTGAGCCTGCTGGGCAGCGGCGACCGCCACGACCTGGCGACTGGCGAGACCGTGCCGGCCCCTGGCCGCACGCGCGAGACCCGCCCGCAGCCACCCGCCACCGACGCGTCGGCCGGCCCGCAGGCGCAGCGCTATTTCCTCGACATGCTGGGTGACGGCTGCCTGCGCAGCGCGCTGCTGCAACTGCTGTACGGCACGGAGCCCGAGGTCGGCGGCCTGGCCTACCGGGCCCACCCGCCGGCCGGCGAGGCGGCGCCCGAACTCGGCTTCGAGTTCCGGCTGCAGCGCGGCCCCGCATTCAGCGGCTGGCGCGCCGGGCCACCCGGCAGCGACGACTGCAGCGTGCTGGACGTGCGGCTGGACGTGTTGCCGGTGCGCCTGGCCGTGCCCCTGTTCACACCGCTGGCGGCCGCCGCCGCGCATGGCGGCGGCATCCCTGAGCAAGGCGCGGCCGCGCACAATCGCGGCCATGGCTGACACCGATATCCTCGAATCCCGACCCGAAGGCTTTCGGCGCGTCAGCGCCGCGCTCGCTGCCCTGGCCCATCCGCACCGGCCGCTGTGGCTGGACGTGGCCGCCCGCACCGCTCAGGAGGCGGCCGATGCGTTGGGCGTTGCGCTGGGCCAGATCGCCAAGTCCGTCGTGTTCCGTCGCAAGCTTGACGATGGCGCCGTGCTGGTCATCACCTCTGGCGACAAGCGTGTGGACGAGGCCAAGCTCAAGGCCCACACCGGCGCGCTGGGCCGCGCCGATGCCGACTTCGTGAAGGCGCGCACGGGCTTTTCCATCGGCGGCGTGTCGCCGACCGGTTTCGCGCCGGCCGACGGGGCAAAGCCGCCGCAGCTGTTCATCGACCGCGAGCTGTTCCGCTTCGACCTCATCTGGGCCGCGGCCGGCCATCCCAATGGCGTGTTCAAGCTGACGCCCCAGGAACTGCAGCGGCTGACCGGTGCGCCGGTCATCGATGTGGTGCAGTCATGACCCCTCCATCGCCCTGCGTCAACGTCTGCCAGATGGACGCGGCCAGCGGCTGGTGCCGCGGCTGCGCACGGCGTCTCGACGAGATTGCCGGCTGGGGCAGCGCGCCCGAAGGTCGGCAGCGCCACATCCTCGATCAGTTGCCCGCACGCCGGGCCGAGCTGCAGCGGCGCGGCCTGTGGCTGGGCCCACCTCTTGCCCAGCGCAGGTCCGTATGAAGCAACTGACCTTCTACTTCGACCCCATCTCGCCCTATGCGGCGCTGGCCTTCGAGGCCCTGCCCGAGGCGCTGGCTGGGCACAGCGTGGAGGTGGTCTACCGGCCCATCCTGTTCGCCGCGCTGCTGCAGGCGCTCGGGCAGAAGGGGCCGGCCGAGATCGAGGCCAAGCGCCGCTGGACCTTCCGCCAGGTCGCGTGGCTGGCGCATGCGCGCGGCGTCGTGTTGGACCCGCCGGCCCAGCATCCCTTCAACCCGCTGCCGCTGCTGCGCCTGGCCTGGGCTTGCGCGGCGCCCAAGGGCCAGCCGGGCGACACGCCGGGGCGCTGGGTCTCCGAGCAACTGTTCCACCACGTGTGGCGTGCGGCGGGTGCCGACGCCAACGACCCGGCCCGGCTGGCCGCGCTGACCGAGCGCCTGGCGCCCGCATTGGACCCGGCCAGCGAGGCCGTCAAGCAGCGCCTGCGCAGCGAGACCGAGGCCGCGCTGGCGCTGGGCGTATTCGGCGTGCCCACCATCGAATGCGAGGGCCGCATGTTCTGGGGCCAGGACGCCCTGCCCATGTTGCGCGCGGCGCTGGATGGCGACCCGTGGTTCAGCAGCGGCGCCTGGGAAGACGCCGCACGGCCGCGGCCCGGCATCACGCGCCGCCACTGATCCAGCGGCCCTCGGGACTTACCCGCGGCGGGCTGCCAATCTCGCATTGAGAAACGTGAGATTCGGGTTGCTGCGGAGTTTGTCAGCCTCGATTCAGACTGGTGTCAGAACACGGTCAGAGGCGCCATGAATAGTCCGCCTGCAAGGGCCGGCCCATCCTGGGACGGCTCGACGACTAACGGAGACATTTCATGGCAACTGCAGCTGGATCCGCCGCGGCGCCGATGACCAAAGAGGAGAAGAAGGTCATCTTCGCCTCCTCGCTGGGCACGGTGTTCGAGTGGTACGACTTCTATCTCTACGGTTCGCTGGCGGCCATCATCGCCAAGCAGTTCTTCGCGGGCCTGGACCCGCAGGCGGCGTTCATCGCCTCGCTGATGGCCTTCGCCGCAGGCTTCATCGTGCGCCCCTTCGGCGCGCTGGTGTTCGGGCGGCTGGGCGACATGATTGGTCGCAAGTACACCTTCCTGGTCACCATCCTGATCATGGGCCTGTCGACCTTCATCGTCGGCGTCCTGCCCACCTACGCGACCATCGGTGCAGCGGCGCCGGTCATCCTGATCATCCTGCGCCTGCTGCAAGGCCTGGCATTGGGCGGTGAGTACGGCGGCGCGGCCACCTATGTGGCCGAGCACGCGCCGCATGGCAAGCGCGGCGCCTACACGTCCTGGATTCAAACCACCGCGACGCTGGGTCTGTTCCTGTCGCTGATGGTCATTCTCGGCACGCGTACCGCGCTGGGTGAGAAGGAGTTCGCCGAGTGGGGATGGCGCGTCCCGTTCATCGTGTCCATCCTGTTGCTGGGCATCTCGGTGTGGATCCGGTTGTCGATGAATGAGTCGCCGGCCTTCCAGAAGATGAAGGCCGAGGGCAAGACCTCCAAGGCGCCGCTGTCCGAGTCCTTCGGCCAGTGGAAGAACCTGAAGATCGTGCTGCTGGCGCTGTTCGGCCTGGTGGCTGGCCAGGGCGTGGTCTGGTACTCGGGCCAGTTCTACGCGCTGTTCTTCCTGACGTCGGTGCTGAAGGTCGATCCGGCCAGCGCCAACATCTGGATCGCGATCTCGCTGATCCTGGGCACGCCGTTCTTCGTCGTCTTCGGCACGCTGTCCGACAAGATTGGCCGCAAGCCCATCATCATGGGCGGCCTGCTGCTGGCGGCGCTGACCTACTTCCCGCTGTTCAAGGCGCTGACCGCCGCGGCCAACCCGGACCTGGCCAAGGCCCAGGCCACCTCCAAGGTGACGCTGAGCACGAACACGGCCAGCTGCTCCTTCCAGGGCAGCCCCTTGGCGCGTGAAGTCGACTTCACCAGCGCCTGCGACATCGCCAAGCGTGCACTGGCCCAGTCGTCGGCCAGCTTCGAGACCGTCGAGGCCCCGGCAGGCGCGCCGACCGTGGTCAAGGTGGGCGACAAGGAGATCGCCGTCCCAACCGCAAGCAAGCTGACCGAGCACAAGTTCGACGAAGCCTCCACCAAGGCCATCGCTGCCTTCAAGAAGGAGCTGGCTGACGCGTTGAAGGCCGCCGGCTACCCGGCCAAGGCGGACATGTCCAAGGCCAATGTGCCCATGGTCATCGGCATCCTGTTCGTGCTGGTGCTGTACGTGACCATGGTCTATGGCCCGATCGCCGCCATGCTGGTGGAGCTGTTCCCGACCCGCATCCGCTACACCTCCATGAGCCTGCCCTACCACATCGGCAACGGCTGGTTCGGCGGCATGCTGCCCTCCATCACCTTCGCGATGGTGGCGCAGAACGGCAACATCTATCACGGCCTGTGGTACCCCATCGTCATCGCCGCGATGAGCCTGGTCATCGGCCTGCTGTTCATCCGCGAGACCAAGGACGTGGACATCTACGCCAAGGACTGACCCGGCACCCGTCGGCCGTCAGGCCGGTGGGCCCCGCCCTCGCATCCAGGGCCGGCAGCGTTGCCGGCCCTTTTTCATGGCCGGGGAAGCCACGGCTTGTCTATGGTCCGCCGCCCTGCGACGATGGCGCGGATGCCCAGATCCAAAGACTTCCCCGGCGGCGGCCCCGGCGAGCAGCGCCGCCTGCAAATGGCCGATATCGCGCGGCTGGCCGGCGTGTCGGTGTCCACCGTGTCGCGCGCGCTCAATGGCAGCGCGCTCGTCACGGCTGAGACCCGCCAGCGTGTGGCCGAGCTGGCCCGCTCGCTGAACTACTCGATCAACTCCGGCGCGCGCAACCTGCGGCTGCAGGAGAACAAGACCGTGGCGGTCGTCGTGCCCTATGACGCCAAGTCGCGCCAGCACATCTCCGATCCCTTCTTCCTGTCCATCGTCGGCGCCATCGCCGACGCGCTGACCGACCGCGGCTATGAGATGCTGCTGTCCCGCGTGGACGCCGAGCGGCTGGACCTGGCGGCGCGTTGGTTCGACTCCGGCAAGGCCATAGGCATCGTGCTGATCGGCCAGTGGCGCCACCACGACCAGCTCAATGAGATGGCCGCACGCAAGCTGCCGCTGGTGGTCTGGGGCGGCGAGATGCCGCAGCAGCTCTATTGCAGCGTGGGCGGCGACAACGTGCTGGGCGGCACGCTGGCCACACGCCACCTGCTGCGCCTGGGGCGCCGCCGCATCGCCTTCATTGGTGACGCCCGCCTGCCCGAACCCTGGCTGCGTCGTCAGGGTTATGCGCAGGCGCTGCGCGAGGCCGGTTTGGCTGTCGAGCCAGCGCTGGAGCTGGCAGCGCCCTTCGAGCCGGGCGTGGCCAGCGCCGTCGTGCACGAGTTCTGCGCCGCACAGCGCGACTTTGACGCGGTGCTGTGCTGCAGCGACGTGCTGGCCCTGCTGACCATCCAGGCCTTGCGCGCTGTCGGGCGCCGCGTGCCGCAGGACGTGGCGGTCGTGGGTTATGACGACATGCCGCTGGCCGCCTACTGCGATCCGCCGCTGACGACGGTGCACCAGCCGGTGGCCCAGGCCGGCGAGGCGCTGGTCGAGGCCTTGCTGGCGCAACTGCGCGGCGAGCGCGTCGGGCCGCGGACCCTGCCGGTTCACCTGACGCTGCGCGCCAGTGCGCCCTGAGCAGGCTGCCGCTTCAGTTGAGCGTCAGCCTCGGGCTCCAGAATGCGCCAGGCATTCAAACTGGAGATCCAAGCATGTGGAAAGTGATCGTCGGCTTCATCGTCTTTGCCGCGCTGGCGCTATATATCCTGACCAAGAGCGGCGGCAACATCGACCTCTCGGGCGAGAAGCATGACGTCAGCGCGCCGCACGAGCCGGCGGCGTCAGCCGCCGTGACGGCGCCCGTCGAAGCGGCCTCCGCCGCGTCGCAGTAAGCCCTCAGCGTCTTGCGCCGTCGGCCTCGTCGCCGCCGGCGCGTTGCGGCGCCACCCGCGGCAAGCGCATCAGCATTTGCGTGCCCTGACCGGGCGCGGAGTGCACCTCGATCTGGCCGCCCAGCACGTTGGTGACGATGCTGTGCACGATGTGCATGCCCAGGCCCGACCCGCCAGTCCCCAGCTTGGTCGTGAAGAAGGGATCGAAGATGCGTCGCCGCACCGACTCGTCCATGCCACGACCGTTGTCGCTGACGCTCAGCAAGGCCTCCGCGTCGCCCAGCGGCTCACAGTGCACCTTGACGTGGCCCTGGGCCATGCCGTCCAAGCCATGCAGCAGCGCGTTCATCAGCAGGTTGGTCAGCACCTGTCCCAGCGCGCCGGGGTAGCTGTTCATGGTCAGGCCCGCGCACAAGTCGGTCTGGATGACGTAGGGTGTGTGCTTGAAGCTGGGCTCCACCATCACCAGCACGTCCTCCACGACATTGGCCAGGTCGAAGTCGCGGCGCAGGTCGGAGGTCTGGTCGGTGGCCACCTGCTTGAAGTCGCTCACCAGGTCGGCGGCCTTCTGCACGTTGCGTTGCAGGATGTCCTGGCCGCGCCGCGTGTCGCGGGCCAGTTGCTCCAGCGTGCTGCGGCGCAGTTGCACCGTGCCGGCCAGCATGGCCTCCAGCTGCTTGTAGCGCTCGTCCAGCGCCGACACCACGGTCAGCGCATTGCCCAGCGGCGTGTTCAGCTCATGCGCCACGCCCGCGACCAGCCGCCCCAGCGAGGCCAGCTTCTCGGACTCGACCAGCTCGTGCTGTGCCTTCTGCAGCGTCTGCAGCGCCTCGGACAGCTCGGCATTGCTGGCGGTCAGCTCGGCGGTGCGTTGCGCGACCGTCTGCTCCAGGTTGAGGTTCTGCTGGCGCAGCGCCTCGAAGGCCGACAGCAGCGACTGGCGCATGCCCTCCATCGCGACGCCCACGCGCACGATCTCGTCGGCGCCGCCGCTGACGTGCAGCGGCTGTTCCAGCCGGCCCGCCGCCAGCGCCTCGGCCGAAGCGGTCAGCTCCGTCATGGGGCTCAGCACGTAGCGCTGCAGCACCCACAGCATCAGCATCAGCGACAGCGACAGCGTCAGGCCGCTGCGCCACACGGTGCGCCACATCTCGGCTTGCTTGGCCTGCAGCATCGGCGCGGCGCTCATGCTGACCGTCAGCTTGGCGATCTCGCGGCCTTCGCGCAGCACCGGGCGGGTCTGACTCAGCACCAGCGCGGGGTCGGACGGCTCGTCGCCGCGCTGCTGTGACAGGAAGGGCACCGACGACATCGGCTCCTCCACCACCACCGAGACGAAGCGCGGGTCGTTCATCTGTGCCTTGACCACGGGGTCCGCCAGGTCGGGTGCGACCTGCCAAAGCGGCTCGGCCAGCGACAGCGCCATGACCTGCGTCGCCCGCGCGAGGTCTCGTCTGAGGTCGTCCATCGCCGTGGCGCGGGTCCTCTGCATGTCGTACAGCAGCACGGCCGTCGTCGGCAGCAGCAGCCCCAGCAGCAGGGCCAGCGCGACGGCAAAGGTCAGCGAGTTGCGTCGCCAGTCCAGCCATGCGGGCTGATGGCGCGGTGCAGCGGCGGGCTGGGGCGGTGCGGCTTGATCCGACATAGGGGCGCGAATCAGTGTAGGGCCGTGAAATCCTCGCGAAACCGGCCGTCGGGCAGGCAATCATCCGGGTTTTTCCTGGGATGGCGGGCGGCGTGGCCGCGCGCGTGCTGACGCCACAATGCGCCGCCAGAAAGCAAGAGGCGCACGCGTCGCGACCCGGAGGAAGAACAGTGAATCGTTGGGCAGGCCTGGCGGCATTGTTGGCCGCCTTTTTTGGCGTGAACGCCGCGCTTGCGCAGGGGACGCTGCGCATCGGCATGGTGGCGGGCTTCACGGGCCCGGTGGCGGGGTTGGTCCAGGAGAGCGCCGAAGGCGCGAGGCTCTTATTCGACGCGGTCAATGCGCAGGGCGGCGTCCGTGGCCAGACCATCGAGCTGGTCACGCAGGACGACAAGTACGACCCCGCCACCGCCGCCGCGCAGGCCAAGGCGCTGGCCAGCCAGGGTGTGCTGGCGCTGATGCTCAGCCGCGGCACCGACACCACCGAGGCCATGCTGCCGGTGCTCAAGGAAAACCGCCTGCCGCTGATCGCGCCGGCCACGGGCGCCATCAGCCTGCGCGAGCCGGTCCAGCCTTTCGTGTTCCACCTGCGCGCCAGCTATCAACAGGAGGCCGAGCGCGCGGTGCGCCACCTGGCCGGCATCGGCGTCAAGCGCATCACCATCGTGCAGGTCAACGACGCCTTCGGCAACGATGCCGGCAAGGGTGCCATCAAGGGGCTGGACGCGCTCAAGATGCGCGCACTCTCGCACCTGCGCTACGACCGCAACAAGCCCAATCTCGCGCCCACCATGCAGGCCATCGCCAAGGCCGGCATCGAGGCCGTCGTGCTGATCGGCCCGGCTTACGCAGTGGTGGAGGGCGTCAAAGCGCTGCGCGCGGCCGGCTCCACGGCCCACGTGGCCACGCTGTCCAACAACGCATCCAGCGACTTCGTCAGGGCGCTGGGCGAGCACGCCCGCGGCGTCATCGTCACGCAATTGCTGCCCTATGAGCGCTCCACGGCCAGCCCGCTGGTGCGCGAGGCCCAGGCGCTGGCCAAGGCCGCGGGCCGCGGCGAGCTCACACCCGCGCAGCTGGAGGGCTTTGCGGCGGCCAAGCTCGTCGTCGAGGCGCTGCGCCGCACCGGCAAGGACGTGGACCGCGCCGGCCTCGTCCGTGCGCTGGAAGGGCCGCAGCTGGACATCGGCGGTCTGCAGGTCGGCTACAGCGACAAGGAACACAACGGGCTGGAGTTCACCGACGTGTCCATCATTGGGCCCGATGGCAAATTCTGGCGGTAGAAAGTACCCCGTACCGGCTGACGCCGGCCCCGCCCGTGGGGGCACTGCCCGCGGCCCGACGCCGCCGCTTCCACGGCAGTCGCACGATGATGCGGCGTGCTTTGCACGGCCGCATTTTTTTCATGGGAGACGGTGATGGATCTGGGATTGACGGGACGCTGGGCGCTGGTGTGCGCGGCGAGCAAGGGTCTGGGGCGCGGCTGTGCCGAGGCGCTGGCGGGTGAGGGCGCGAACGTGGTCATCACGGCGCGTGGCGAGGCGGACCTGCTGGCCACGGCCGCGGCCTTGCGGGCGCTGAACCCGGCCGTGCAGGTGCGGGCGGTGGCCGGTGACATCGCGACGCCCGAGGGCCGCGCCGCCGCGCTGGCGGCGTGCCCGCAGGTGGACATCCTCGTCAACAACGCCGGCGGGCCGCCGCCGGGCGACTTCCGCGACTGGGACCGTGCGCAATGGATCGCCGCGCTGGATGCCAACATGCTGGCGCCCATCGAGCTCATCAAGGCCACCGTCGATGCGATGGCCGCGCGCGGGTTTGGCCGCGTCGTCAACATCACCTCGGCTGCCGTCAAGGCGCCCATCGACATGCTGGGCCTCTCCAACGGTGCGCGATCGGGCCTGACCGGCTTCGTCGCCGGCCTGGCCCGCCAACCGCGGCTGGCAGGCGCCAACGTGACCATCAACAACCTGCTGCCCGGCGCCTTCGACACCGACCGCCTCAAGAAGAACTTCGCGGCCGGCGCGGCCAAGGCCGGCGTGGACGTGGACGAGATCGCGCGCCGCCGGCGCGCGGCCATCCCGGCCCAGCGCTTCGGCACGGCCGCCGAATTCGGCGCCATCTGCGCCATGCTGTGCAGCGTGCAGGCCGGCTACCTGACCGGCCAGAACATCCTGCTCGACGGCGGCGCCTACCCCGGCACGTTCTGACCATGCATTGGCTCAAGCGCATCTGCCTCGGCGTCCTGCTGCTGCTCCTGCTGCTGGTGCTGGGCCTGTGGCTGACTCTGCGTGCCAGCCTTGCGCAGCTGGACGGCGAGCGTCGCCTGACGGGCATGGACGCGCCGGTGGAGGTGATGCGTGATGAACGCGGCTACGTCAGCATCAGCGCCGAGAGCCGCTTGGACGTGGCGAGGGCGCTGGGCTTCGTGCATGCGCAGGAGCGCTTCTTCCAGATGGATCTGATGCGGCGCAACGCCGCCGGTGAGCTGGCGGCGCTGGTGGGCGTCAAGGCACTGCCGCTGGATCGCAGTCGTCGGCTGCACCGTTTCCGCCACCGCGCCGAGCAGCGCGTGCAGGCGCTGCCGGCCGACGAGCAGGCGCTGCTGGCCGCCTATGCGGCCGGCGTCAACGCCGGCCTGGCGGCGCTGGGTGCCCGGCCGCCTGAGTATCTGCTGCTGCGCCAGCCGCCGCAGCCGTGGGTGCCCGCCGACACCCTGCTGGTGGCCTATGGCATGTACCTGGATCTGCAGGGCGCCCAGGGTCGCGACGACATCGCGATGGGCCTGCTGCATGCCGCCGTGCCGGCCGATTGGTATGCCTTCCTGACCCAGCACAGCGCCGACTGGCAGGCCGCGCTGGACGACAGCCGCGTTGCCGCCGTGCCGCTGCCGGCCGGGCCGCTGCCCGAGGTGCTGCGCGCCGCCCGCACGGCCTGCAGCGACTGCCGGCTGCGCGACGCGCGCGACCTCGGCAGCAACAACTTCGCGGTGGCCGCGGCGCACGGTGCGCACGGTCGCGCCATCATCGCCGACGACATGCACCTCGGCCTGCGCTCGCCCGGCACCTGGTTCAAGACCCGCATGGCCTGGACCGATGGCACCGGCCCGCACGACCTGGCCGGCCTGACCCTGCCGGGTGTGCCGCTGCTGGTGGTGGGCAGCAACGGCCGCGTTGCCTGGGGCTTCACCAACACCACGTCGGACTGGGCCGATGTGGTGCTGCTGCAGCTCAACGCGGCCGGCACGCATTACCTGGCCGGCGGCACCGAGCGGCCGCTGCGGCGTGTCGTCGAACGCATCGCGGTGGCTGGTGAGGCGGCGGTGGACCACGAGGTGCTGGAAAGCGAATGGGGCCCCGTGCTGCCCCACAAGGCGCCGGCCGGCCAGGCCTATGCGCTGCGCTGGGTGGCCCACGACGCCGAGGGCATGAACCTGCGCCTGCTGCAGCTGGAGGCCGCGGCGGATGTCGACGCCGCCGTGCGGCTGGCCGCCGGTGCCGGCCTGCCGCACCAGAACCTGCTGGTGGCCGACGCCAGTGGTCGCATCGCCTGGACCGTCATCGGCGCCATCCCCCGCCGCGTCGGCGGCGACGACCCGGACCGGCCCCAGGACTGGCGCGACGGCCGCTCGCGCTGGCAGGGCTGGCTGACGGCTGCCGAGCAGCCGCGGGTCGTGGACCCGGCAGACGGCCGGCTGTGGACCGCCAATGCGCGCATGGTGGGCGGCGCGGCGATGAAGATCGTCGGCAACGGCGGCTGGGATCTGGGCGCCCGCGGCCAGCAGATCCGTGACGCGCTGCGCGCCCACGAGCGGCTGGACGAGGCCGGCCTGCACGCCATCCAACTGGACCACCGCGCGCTGTTCCTGCAGCGCTGGCGGGCACTGCTGCTGGAGCGGGTGCTGACGCCCGAGTTCGTCGCTGCGCAGGGGCTGGCCGACTACCGCGCCGAGGTCGAGCGCAGCGCCGACGCCGCGCGGCCTGACGCGGTGGGCTATCTGCTGGTGCGCACCTTCCGCGAGCGGGCGCTGGCGCAGTTGTTCGCGCCGCTGGCCGCGCTGATGGAGGCCCATGGGCTGAAGGCCAGCGACCTGAAGCTGGTGCCCGAGACGCCCGGCTGGGCGCTGATCCAGGCCGCCCGGCCCGACACCTTGCCTGCGGCCTTCAAGAGCTGGCCCGACTTGCTGCAACAGGCCGTGCTGGACAGCCGCCGGCAGCTGATCGAGCGGCACGGCAGCCTGGCCGCGGCCACCTGGGGCGCCGACAACGACACGCGCATGCGTCACCCGCTCAGCGCGGCGCTGCCCATGTTGTCGGGCTGGCTGGACCAGCAGAGTCAGGGCATGGCCGGCGACAGCCATATGCCGCGGGTGCACAACCATGGCCACGGCCAGAGCCAGCGCATGGTGGTGTCGCCGGGCCATGAGGATCGCGGCCTGCTGGTCATCCCCGGCGGTCAGAGCGGCCATCCGCTGTCGCCCTTCTACCGCAGTGACCACCCGGTCTGGCTGGCCGGCGAGTCGCTGCCCTTCCTGCCCGGCCCAGCACGCCATCGGCTGGTGTTGCGCCCCTGATCCAAGCGACTCCGCGCGCCGCCAGGCTGGGCACAATCGCCGCGTCAAACAACGCGGAGGGACAGTGCGATGGACAAGACCCTGGTCGTGTGGGCGATGGCAGGCCTGGCTTCAGTGGCGCAGGCACAGGAGGCCGGCTCCACCGTCGAGAAGTGTGGCAAGAAGCTCGGCGTGCTGGCGGTGGCCGAGCCGCAGTACGGCTGGAACCACTTGTCGCAGTACGGCCTCGGCTCGCCCGCCGCGCTGCTGCGCATGATGGTCCAGCAGTCGGGCTGCTTCGACGTCGTCGAGCGCGGCCAGGCCATGCAGAACATCCAACAGGAGCGCATGCTGGCCGAGGCCGGCGAGATGCGCCAGGACGCCAACATCGGCAAGGGCCAACTGCAGGCGGCCGACTTCGTCATGACGCCCAACGTGCAGATCGGCGCCAACACGAGTGGCGGCCTCGGCGGCTTTCTCGGCGGCAAGCTGGGCGTGCTGGGTGCCATCGCGGGCGGGCTGAAGTTCAAGGATGCCTCCACCAGCCTGCTGCTGGCCGACGTGCGCTCCAGCATCCAGGTGGCTGCGGCCGAGGGCAAGGCCAGCAAAATGGACTTCTCCATCGGCGGCTGGGGCTTCGGCGGCGGTGCCGTCGGCGGCCTGGGCGGCTACACCAGCACCGCCGAGGGCAAGCTCATTGCGGCCAGCTTCCTGGACAACTACAACAAGATCGTGCTGGCCATCCGCGACCAGGAAAGCCTGGTGCGCAGCAGCAGCGCTGCCGGCGACGCCAATGCCGCCGCCTCCACCAAGGCCGGCGCGCCCGTCAACGCCGGCCAGATGTTCGTCGCCAAGATCGCCAACGTGAAGGTGTACGCCTCGCCGTCGCGTGACAGCAAGGTGGTTGCGACGCTGAGCCGCAGCGACGAACTGGTGGCCAGCGGCGACGTCAAGGACGGCTTCATCCACGTGGACGCGGCCAACTTCAGCGGCTGGGTGCAGCGCACCCTCGTCACGGCGATCTCTCGCTGAACCGACGTGAGCGCCAGGATTGCCCTCGTCACCGGCGCTGGCTCCGGCATCGGCCGCGCGGTGGCGCGTGCTTTGGCCCGCGAGGGCTGGACGCTGGCGCTGCTGGGCCGCCGCGCGGCGGCGCTGCGCGAGACGCTGGAAGATGCGCTGCACCTGCCGGCCGACGTGGCCGACGAGGCGCAGGTGGACGCCGCTTTCGCCACGCTGCAGCAGCGCTTCGGTCGGCTGGATCTGCTGTTCAATAACGCCGGCATCAGCGCCATCGGCGTGCCCATCGACGAGCTGCCCGTGGCGCAGTGGCGCGCGGTGGTGGACACCAACCTGACCGGCAGCTTCTTGTGCGCCCGTGCGGCCTTCCGGCTGATGAAGGCGCAGCAGCCGCGCGGCGGCCGCATCATCAACAACGGCTCCATCTCGGCGCATGCGCCGCGCCCCAATTCGGCGCCGTACACCGCCACCAAGCACGCAATCACGGGCCTGACCAAGTCGCTGAGCCTGGACGGCCGCGCCTTCGACATCGCGGCGGGTCAGATCGACATCGGCAATGCCGCCACCGAGATGACCGAGAAGATGGCGTCGGGCATGCCGCAGGCCAACGGCCAGATCGCCGTGGAGCCGCGCATGGACGTGCAGGACGTGGCGCGTGCGGTGGTCTACATGGCCAGCCTGCCGCTGTCGGCCAACGTGCAGTCCATGACCGTCATGGCCACGGCCATGCCTTTCGTCGGCCGTGGGTGAGCAGCGGCAGAATCCGGCCCATGCCGCTGATCCGCATGCTGTTGCGCCTGCTCATCCTGGTTGCCGGAGCCGTTTTGGCCCTGGTGTTGTTCGTGTTTGCCGTGCTGGCCTTTGCCGCGCTGCTGCTGGTCAGTCTGCTGCGCGGCCGCAAGCCCGGCCTGCAGTTCCGCATGAGCAAGAACCCTTGGGCGCCGCGCCGCGCGCCGGCGCAGGAAGACGTGGTCGACGTCGAGGCGCGCGAGGTCAAGGACTTGGGGGGCTTGCCCCTGCAGCCGCCGCCTCGCTGACGCGCGGCGGCACCAGCTCCACCGCACCGTACCAGGTCCGCGCCGACGCGCGGTTGTTGTCGCTGTCGGTCATGACTGCCATCGAGGTCAGCGGCCCGGGCTCCTCGCCGAAGGCCAGCCGGAAGTCGGCTGCCAGGTCGCGCCGGTGGTCGCGCCAGCGGCGCAGCTGGCCCGGGCCGGAGTCGACGACGATCTTGCGGATGCGGTCGCTGCGCGGGTTGACGACCACGGTGCCCACCGGCAGCTCGCTGTCCCACACGTACATCAGCGTGGCGTAGGGCGGCGCCTCGCCGGTCAGGGCCTGGGCCAGCTCGAACTTCATGCGCGTGCGCAGCGGCAGCTTGTCGACGTTGCCGCCGAAGCCGAAGATGACCCGCGCCACCGCGTCCTCGCGGTCGATGTCGGCCACGCTGGCGTTCTTGATCAGGCCCTGGGCCCACCAGGAGAAGCTGACCTCGCCGACTTGCTCCAGCGCCGGCTCCAGGCGCTTGCGCCAGATGCTGGCCGAGCGGTCGGCGGCGGCCTCCAGCGCGGGGCGGCCGTCTTTCTCGGTCCAGCTGTACCGCGTGGGTTTCTTGCCGGGCAGGGGCAGCGGTTGCCAGCCCTCGCCAGCGCTGGGCGGCGTGATGCGGGGGCTGCCGCAGGCTGCCAGCAGTGCGGCGGCCGCGAGGGTCAGGAGCGCCGTCTTCACCAGGTCTTGCGTTGCAGTTCTTCGAGGATCTCGCAGTAGATGCGGTAGCGGCTGGCGCTGATCAAGCCCTGTTCGAGCGCCGCACGCACGCCGCAGCCGGGTTCGTGCACATGTGAACAGTTGGCGAAGCGGCAGTGGGCATGCTCGCGCAGGTCGGGCATGAAGCGCCACAGGTCGGCCGCAGCGATCTGGCCCAGGCCGAACTGCTGGAAGCCGGGCGAGTCGATCAGCGCAGTGCTGCGCGTCGCATCGGTCCAGTACCACTGCGTGGTGGTGGTGGTGTGGCGGCCGGAGTTCAGCGCCTGGGAGATCTCGCCGACCTGGGCCTGGGCGTCCTGCACCAGCAGGTTGATCAGCGTGCTCTTGCCCGTGCCGCTGGGGCCCAGCACGAAGCTGCGCTGGCCCTTCAGCCAGGGCATCAGCGTGGCGCGCGAGCCCGCGGGGTCGGCCTTGAGCGCGACCTCGAAGACCGTCAGGCCCATCGCCCGGTACGGCGCCAGGCGTCCGCGGGCCGCGTCTGCGCCTGGCAGGTCGGTCTTGTTCAGCGCGATGGCCATGCGAATGCCGGCCGACTCGGCCGCGATCAGCGCTCGCGCCAGTTGGCTTTCGCTGAACACCGGCTCCACGGCCACCAGCACCAGCATCTGGTCCAGGTTGGCGGCAAAGCTCTTGGTCTTCCACTCGTCCTGGCGGAACAGCAGGTTGCGGCGCGGCTCGACGGCCTCGATGACGCCTTCGTCGCCGGTGTCGGCAAAGCGCACCAGGTCGCCGACGACGGCATCGCTCTTCTTGCCGCGCGGGTGGCAGACGAGGCGGCGGCCGTCGGCGTCCTCGACGATGTAGTGGCGGCCGTGGCCGCGCACCACCAAGCCCAGGTGCAGCGCCTGGAATTTGCTCATGCGGGCGTTGCTTCGGGCAGCGCGCTCACCTGGGCGGCGCAGATCGCGTCGTTGAGCGTCAGCCCGCCGCGCGAGTGGGTGGTGTAGCTGACCGTGCAGGCGTCATAGCTGACCAGCATGTCGGGATGGTGGTCCTGCGCATGGGCGATCTCGGCGACCGCGTTCACGAAGGCCATGACCTGGTAGAAGTTGTCGAAACCGAAGCGGCGCGCGATCAGCTTGCCCTCGGGGTCGGGTGTCCAGCCGGGCAGGGCCGAGAGCACGCGTTGGCGTGAGTCGGTGTCCAGCAGCGGGGCCTTGGGGTCACATTGAGCGAGCAGCAGATTCATCATGACGCGAGGGCGGCCAGCCGTTCGGCCGCCGGCGGGTGGGAGTAGTAGAAGCGTGCGTAGACGGGGTCGGGTGTCAAGGTGCCGGCGTTGTCCTCGTGCAGCTTGAGCAGCGCGGAGGACAGGTCGGCGCCGCTGGCCTGGGCGCTGGCATAGGCATCGGCCTGGAATTCGTCGCGGCGCGAGAAATGGCTGGCCAGCGGCGTCACGAAGAAGCCGAACACCGGCCCGGCCAGCAGGAACAGCAGCAAGGCCAGCGCGTCATTGGGCGCGTCCATGTTGGGCTGCACGCCCAGCGCCAGGTAGAAGGCCGGCTGTTGCGCCAGCCAGCCCAGCAGCGCCAGGCCGGCCAGGCTCATGACGAAGGCCAGCGCGATGCGCTTGGCGATATGGCGATGTTTGAAGTGCCCCAGCTCATGGGCCAGCACGGCCTCCAGCTCCGCGCCGCTGAGCTTGGTCAGCAGCGTGTCGAAAAACACCACCCGCTTGGCCGGGCCGAAGCCGCTGAAGTACGCATTGGCATGGGCCGAGCGGCGGCTGCCGTCCATGACGAACAGGCCCTTGGCCGCAAAGCCGCAGCGCGCCATCAGTCGCTCTACGCGCTCCTTCAGCGCGGCATCGGCGAGCGGCTCGAATTTGTTGAACAGTGGCGCGATGACGCTGGGGTAGATGACCATGACGAGCAACTGGAAGCCCATCCAAGCCACCCAGGCCCACAGCCACCACAGCGGCCCCATCGCGCCCATCAGCCACAGGATCAGCGCCAGGATGGGCAGGCCCAGCACGGTGCCCACCAGCAAGCCCTTGAACATGTCGGCGATGTAGAGCGGGAGCGTCATGCGGTTGAAGCCGAAGGCCTGCTCGATGCGGAAGATGCTCCACAGCTCCCAGGGCAGATCCAGCAGGCCAGCGATCAGCAGGAAGGCCGCCACCAGCCCCAGCTGGTAGCCCATGTCCTGCCAGCCCTGCGGAAGCGCCCGGCTGGCTTGCAGCACCCAGCCGTTCAGCGCATCCAGCCCGCCCAGCAGCGTCCAGCCCAGCAGCGCGGCGCCGTTGAAGGCCAGCGCCAGCAGGCCGAAGCGGGCGCGGGCTACTGTGTAGTCGGCCGCCCTCTGGTGGGCCGACAGCGTCACGCTGCCTGCAAAGGCCGCCGGCACCTGGCCGCGGTGGGCGGCGACATGGCGGATCTGGCGCGACAACAGCCAGAACTTGAGCAGCAGCGACAGCGCGAGCGCGACAGCGAACGCGACGGACAAGGGCAGGGGAGACATGGGCCGAAGTTTAGGCTGCGAGAATTCCACCTCTTACGCGTGAGCCCACCATGTCCGACACCCTGACCCTGAGCGAGAACAACCTGATCTGGATCGACCTGGAGATGACCGGTCTGTATCCCGACACCGACCGCATCATCGAGATTGCCGTCGTCGTCACCGACGCCAACCTGGACAAGCGTGTCGAGGGCCCGGTCTTCGCCGTGCACCAAAGCGACGAGACCCTGGACAAGATGGACGCCTGGAACAAGGGCACGCACGGCAAGAGCGGCCTCATCGACCGAGTGAAGGCCTCCACCGTCACCGAGGCCGAAGCCGCCGCGCAGACCATTGCCTTCTTGAAGCAGTACGTGCCCAAGGGCAAGAGCCCCATGTGCGGCAACAGCATCTGCCAGGACCGCCGCTTTCTGGCCAACTACATGCCGGAGCTGGAGGCCTTCTTCCACTACCGCAACCTGGACGTCTCCACGCTGAAGGAGTTGGCCAAGCGCTGGAAGCCTGCCGCGCTGGAGGGCTTCAAGAAGGCCCAGGCCCACACGGCGCTGGCTGACATCCACGAGTCCATCGACGAGCTGGTGCACTACCGCACCCACTTGCTGGCAGTCTGATTGATCCACGCCGCGTTCGACTTTCCCCGCCATCCGCTCGCAAGAGAGGATGGCGAGCGGCTGCGCGGCGTCTGGCAGCAGCCACCCGCCCGCTGGCTGCGGGCCACGCGGCTTGCCGAGGTCCGCACCACCATCGCCGAGGCCGAGGACGCCGCGCGCGGTGGCGCCTGGGTGCTGGGCGGCCTGCGCTACGAGGCCGCTGCGGCCTTCGATGCGGCCCTGGTCACGCACGACGGCACGAAGCCGCTGGCGGAGTTCGCTGTCTACGACACGCCGCCCGAGGCCTGGGTCGACGCGGCGCCGGTCCACACCGGACTGCTCGACTGGCACGACCCGGCACCCGATGCGAGCCGCGCCATCGAGCGCATCCGCGACTACATCCGCAGCGGCGACTGCTACCAGGTCAACCTGACCACGCGGCTGCGCGCGACGGCCGACGGGCTGGACGCCGAGCGGCTGTTCCTGGCCCTGCACGCCAGCCAGCCCGGTGGCTTCAGCCTGTTCCTGCGCGAGGCGGGCGCGGCCAGCGTGTCGCCCGAGCTGTTCTTCGACTGGCGGCCCGTGCCCAATGCCACCACCAGCTGGCTGCTGGCCGCCCAGCCCATGAAGGGCACGGCGCCGCGCGGCCGCGACCGCGTGGACGACGAGGCCGCGCAAGCGCACTTGCGCACCAGCGAGAAGGAGCGCGCCGAGAACCTGATGATCGTGGACCTGCTGCGCAACGACCTCAGCCGCGTCGCGCAGCTGGGCACGGTGCGTGTGCCGCGGCTGTTCGAGCTGCATGCGCTGCCCACGGTCTGGCAGATGACGTCCACCGTGACGGCCGTCAGCCGTCCGGGCCTCGCCCTGGCGGAGGTGTTCGCGGCGCTGTTCCCCTGCGGCTCGGTGACCGGCGCGCCCAAGATTCGGGCCATGCAGATCATCCGCGAGCTCGAACCCGAGCCGCGCGGCTGGTACTGCGGCGCGCTGGGGCTGATCCAGCCAGGCGGCATCGCGACGTTCAACGTGCCCATCCGCACCGTCGAGTTCGACGCCGGGCAGCTCACCTGCGGCATAGGCAGCGCCATCACGCTGGACAGCCAGCCCGCCGCCGAGACGGCCGAATGGCGCGCCAAGGCGCGTTTCCTGGCGCGGGCCGAAGCGCCGCTGGAGGCGCTGGAGACCTTGCGCCTCGAAGCCGGCGTGGCGCTGCGCGGCGAGGCCCATCTGGCCCGCATGCAACGCACCGCGCGCCACTTTGGCCTGCGCTTCTCGATGACCGAGGCGCGTGCCTACCTAAAGGCCGTGCAGGCTGCCCAGCCCGCGGGCTGCTGGCGGCTGCGCCTGACCTGCGACGCCGGCGGCCGCCTGGCACACGCGCTGTTCCCCTTCACGCCCACGGCCGTGCCGGTGCGCCTCGCGCTGGCCGACCGCCCCATGCCTACCCGCGGCCCGCGCGCCGAGCTGCTGGCGCACAAGACCACGCGCCGCGAGCTGTACGCGCTGGACAAGCCGGCCGACGCTTTCGACCTGATCCTGTGGAACGAGGCCGGCGAGCTGACCGAATGCAGCTTCGGCAACCTGGCCGTGCAGCTCGACGGTCAGTGGCTGACGCCGTCGCTGGACTGCGGGCTGCTGCCCGGCGTGCTGCGCGCCGAGCTGCTGGCGCAGGGCCAAATCCGCGAGGCACGGCTGACGCGCGACGACCTGGGCCGCGCTCAGGGTCTGGCCTTCTTCAACAGCCTGCGTGGCTGGCTGCCGGCGATTTGGTGAAAACCCTGTGAGCTGTGCTACAGTCGCGGCTTCGCCTGGGGTCACCCCAGGTGTTCCACGTCTCCTCTGACCTCGTTCGATCCATCGCACTCACGCGGGCATCGGACGCCGAACACGGATCGGTCGGCGGCGATGAAGCCGTCGCTTTGACTGATTGTTCCTCCGCGCCGCACCCGGGCTGAAGTAATTGCCCGAGCCGCACGACGCGAGCTGATCTCTCTCCCAGCGACTTGTGTGTGATTCCGAAGGGCTACTGAACGCCCCTCGGCGCTGTGCGTTTGCTTTCGCGCGGCGTGACGAATGATTGAAAGAACGAACGAATGAGTTTCGAGACCCTGGGGCTGAGCCCCGCCGTGCTGCAAGCCGTCAAGGATGCCGGCTACGAGAATGCCACCGAAGTGCAGGCGCAAGCCATTCCCGCTGCCATTGCGAACAAGGACCTGATGGTCTCGTCGCGCACCGGCTCGGGCAAGACCGCCGCCTTCATCCTGCCGGCGCTGGAGAAGATCCTCGCCGCCCGCGGCGACAACACCAAGCGCCGCGAGAAGGGCGTCATCTACGGCCCGCGCGTGCTGGTGCTGGCGCCGACTCGGGAGCTGGCCATGCAAGTCGCCAAGGCGGCCCAGACCTACGGCCGCTTCATCCCCGGCCTGAAGGTCGCCACGGTGCTGGGCGGCATGCCCTATCCGTTGCAGATCCGCCAGCTGACCGGCCCGCTGGACATCCTGATTGCCACCCCTGGCCGCCTCATCGACCACATCCAGTCCGGCAAGTGCGTGCTGG
Source organism: Roseateles sp. (assembly GCA_046294815.1). Taxonomy (GTDB): domain Bacteria; phylum Pseudomonadota; class Gammaproteobacteria; order Burkholderiales; family Burkholderiaceae_C; genus Pelomonas. The sequence goes on from JBKBOJ010000001.1 coordinate 72,385, forward strand.
CCAATGTCGAGATGCTGGTGCTGGACGAAGCCGACCGCATGCTGGACATGGGCTTCATCGACGACATCAACCTGATCGCCGGCAACACCCCCGCCGAACGTCAGACGGTGATGTTCAGCGCCACCTTCGCCGGCCATGTGGGCCGGCTGGCGCAGCAACTGCTGAAGCAGCCGGTGCGCATCGAGGTGGCCAGCCACACCGACACGCACGAGAACATCGAGCAGCGCCTGCACTGGGCCGATAACCCGCACCACAAGGACCAGCTGCTCGAAGCCATCCTGGCCCAGCCCGAGCTGGACCAGGCGGTGGTGTTCACCAGCACGCAGCGCGACGCCGATTGGCTGGCCGAGCGCCTGGCCGAAATCGGTCATGCCGTGGCGCCGCTGCACGGCGCGATGCCGCAGGGCAAGCGCAACCGCGTGCTGATGGGCCTGCGCCGCGGCGACCTGAAGGTGCTGGTGGCCACCGACGTGGCCGCCCGTGGCATCGACGTGCCGACCATCAGCCACGTCATCAACTACGGCCTGCCTATGAAGGCGGAGGACTACGTCCACCGCATCGGCCGCACCGGCCGCGCCGGCCGCCAGGGCCTGGCGATCACGCTGGGCCTGCGCGACGACGTCAGCATGATCCGCCGCATCCAGCAGTTCACGACGCAGACGATTCCCGTCGCGCAGATCGCCGGGCTGGAGCCCAAGACGCAGGAGCCGCGCATCTTCCCGCCGCGTCCGGCGGGCAGTTTCGATGACCGGGGGCCGCGCGGCCACTTCGGTGGCGGCCGCCCGGGTTTCGGCAACAAGCCTTTCCGGCGTGAAGACGGCGGCGGCCGTCCCTTCCATGGCGGTGCCAAGCCCATCGTTCAGGACCGTGGCTTCGCGCCGCGCCAGGACGGCTTTGCGCCGCGTGGCGATGAACGCGGCTTCGCCCCGCGCGGCGAGGGCCGTGGCTTCGCGCCGCGCCCGGACAACCGCGGCTTCGCACCGCGCGACGATCGGGGCTTTGCGCCGCGTGGCGACCGTGCGCCGTTCAATGCCGGTGGCAAGCCCTCGTTCGGCGGTGATCGCCCGTCCTTCGGCGGCGAGCGCCGCGGCCCGGGTGGCCCGCGCAAGGGCGGCTTCGGCCGCTGATCGCCGATGGATCGCGTGCAGTGGCACGCGATGATTCCAGCCGATCTCGACGCCGTACTGGCGCTGCAACAGCGCTGCTACGGCGTCGGCTTTTTCGAGCGTCGCGAAGCCTTTGCCGCCGAGCTGGCCGCAAGCGACGGCCTGGGCTGCTGCTGGCTGGCGCGCCGTGACGGCAGCCGCGCGCTGCGCCTGCTGCGCATGGGCGGGGTGGCCGTGCAGGCATAGGCGCCTTGCTGGCAGCGCCGGGGCTGTGCCGAGCTGGAGGCACCGAGCGCTGCGCCGCGCAGCAAGCTCGCCAGCTTCAGGCCCGAGGCGCGCTTGCTGGTTCAGTCGCTGAGATAGGGCTTGAGCCAGCGCAGCTGCGGCTTGTCACGGCCCTCAGCGCTGGGTTCCAGCGACAGGAAGTAGTCGCCCCAGGTCGGGCCGCCGGCCCACCACAGCCAGCCGGTCCAGACGTCGGCGTTGGCCTTCAGGTGCTCCAGCGCACCACGCACGGCCTGCTCGCAGACCGCGTTGGCGCCGCCCCCCAGCTCGCCCAGCAGCGCGCGGCGCTTGTGCTGGCGCAGCCACTGCGTGAAGCGCCGCAGCCGCTCGACGCCTATGGTTGGGTTGACGCATTCGGCATGCGTGCCCGAGCCGTCCTTGTCGAAGTATTGGTGCACCTCGAACACCATGTGATCCAGGGGGTCGCGGACGCGGCCCATGACCTCGGCGTTGGGCGTGCCGTACCAGGTGCTCTCGAACCAGCTCCACGCCCCGCTGTAGCCGTTGCCGGGCAGCGTGATGAGGTTTTTCGCGCCGGTCTGGCGGATGGCGTCGATGGCAGCCTGCGCGGCCTCCGCCCAGGTTTCCGTGGGCATCTCGCGCGGTTCGTTGACGAGGCCGAACTGCACCTTGGGGTTGTCCTTGAAGGCGAGCGCCAGTCGGCGCCAGAAGTCGGCGAAGGCGGCATGCGGCACCTCGGGTTTGCCGACATGGTGGCCGCGGTAGGCCGCGTAGTTGTGCGGGTCCAGCAGCACATGCAGGCCGCGCGCCGTGGTGCCGTCGACGAACTCGCGCAGCCGGCCCAGTTCGGCCGGGTCCAGCTCGCCCATCAGCGCGGGCTGCAGCCGCTCCCAGCGAAAGGCGATGCGCATCAGGTTCATGCCCTGGGCCTGGTAGTAGGCCGTGCTGGCGACGCTGGGGTAGACGTAGTCCTTGCCGTAGACGCCGGGGAAGGGCAGCTTCTCGCCCCACTCGGCGCCGGACAGGCTGATGCCGCGCCACTGCAGCGGCGGCGTGGCGTGCGCCGACAGCGCGGTGGCCAGCAGAGCGGCGCGCACGATGCTCTTCATGTTGTCGTCTCCATCGTTATCTGGCGGGCGGCTGGACCCGCAGCGCGGCCAGCACGTCCTGGCAGGCACCCATGGTGTGGTAGTCGGTCTTGCCGGCGGGGCTCTTCTCGTCGGTGAGCTTGCGGTTGTCGTTGCTGAGGATGCGGTACCAGGCGCCGTGCGTGTGGTCGACGAAGTGCTGCCAGGCATAGGCCCAGATACGGTCGTACCACTGCCAGTAGGCGTCGTCGCCGGTGCGCACCGCGAGCCAGGCAGCGGCGGCCAGGCTCTCGGCCTGGACCCAGAAGTACTTGTCGGCGTCGCAGACCGTGCCATCAGGTGCGAAGCCGTAGACCAGGCCGCCGTGCGTGGCGTCCCAGCCGCGCTGCATCGCGGTGTCGAAGAAGTGGCGGGCGGTGGGCAGCAGCCAGCCGGGTGCGGCATCACCCAGGCGGCGCTCCAGCATCAGCAGCAGCTTGGCCCATTCGGTGAGGTGGCCGGTCTGGAAGCCCCAGGGGCGAAAAATGTTGGTCTTGTCGCCGCGGTTGTAGTCCCAGTCGGGCGTCCAGTCGGGCTTGTAGTGCTCCCAGACCAGGCCGCCGGCGAGCTTGGCCTGGCGCTGCGCGATGGCGGTCGCCAACGTCAGCGCACGCTCCAGGTAGCGGGTCTCACCGCTGGCCGCATGGGCGGCGAGCATGGCCTCGCAGGCGTGCATGTTGGCGTTCTGGCCGCGGTAGGGGCTCAAGCGCCAGTCGGGCGTGGCCTCGTCGGCGTACAGGCCGTGGGCGGGCTCCCAGAAGCGCTGCTCCATCAGCGCCCAGGTGGCGGCGATGCCTTCGCGCGCGCTGGGCACGCCGGCTTGCGCCGCATGGGCGTTGGCCAGCAGCACAAAGGCCAGGCCATAACAGTGGTGGGTGCCGTCGGTGACACGCGCCCGGCCGTCATGCCAGTCCAGCACCCAGGCATAGCCCCCTTGCGGCTGGGCATGGGCCGTGTTGACGAAGGCCAACGCATGGGCCACGTCGGCGGTCGAGCCGCCGAACCAGCGCCAGGCCAGCGCATGGTTGAACACGAAGCGCGTGCTGCTGACGAGATGCCGGGTGCGGCGATCGTAGACCGTGCCGTCGTCCTTGAAGAACTGGAAGCAGCCGCCGCTCGCGTCCATCACGCGCGGCGCATAGAAGGCCAGCGTGTGGCGCATGTGGGCCCACAGCGCCTCGGGGCGGCGCATGTCTGGCATGTTCATGGCAGTACCTCGGTTTGCAGGAAGGCGGTCAGCTCGTCGGCCATTTGCGCATGCACGTCGATGCGCGGATGCGCCCAGGCGAAGGCCCGGAAGCGGTAGCTCCACACCCGCTCATCGCCCTCGGCGCGCAGCGTCTGCAGCGCCTGCTGCACGGCGTGCGGGATGGCGGGCTGCTCTTGCGGCGCGGACATGCCGCCCATCAGCAGCACGATCTTGGCGTGCGGGTAGCGGCCGCGCAGCTGGCGCACGAAGGCCAGGTAGCGCGCGCCGAAGTCCCGCGCGATGGACTGGCCCTTGGACGCCGGATAGCCGTGGTCGTTCTGGCCCAGGTTCAGCAGCACCACGTCGGGCGCGGGCGATTCGGGCGGTGCGGGGGGCGCGTCCTTGCGCGGCGCGACGCGGTCCCAGACCTCGGGCATCAACAGGTCGTGCCAGGTGGCCGTGATGCCGATGCCGCTGACGGCAATGCCGAGGTAGTCCGCCCCCAGCCGCGTGGCCGTCACGGCGCTGTAGGCGCGGGTGCCGTCGTGGAAGTAGAGGTCGTCGTACTGGTCGGCGCCCTCGTCGCCGTTGCAGGCGCCGGCGGTGATGGAGTCGCCGAAGAAGGCCAGGCGCAGCGGGCGTGCGGGCGGCGGGGCCAGCAGCCGGCCGCCGTCGGCCAGGCGCAGGCCCAGCAGGCTGACCTCGGCCATGGAACCCTCCGTGCGCTTGACCAGCCGCAGCGTGTGCTCGCCATCATCGAGCGGCTCGCGCAAGCGCCAGGTGCTGGCGCCGTTGCCCGGCACGGCCAGCGGCAGCACGCGGCCGTCGATCTCGACGCTGAAGTGGCTGGTGCCCCAATGCGTGGACGAAAAGGCCAGGCTCAGCGTGCGGCCGCTGAAGCGGGCGCGCAGTTCGCTGCCGCTCCAGGCCAGCAGCTTGCTGCCCGGCAGCGGGCCGGCGCCGATGCGGCCCACCCAGAGCAGCTGCGGCGCGTCGGCCGGGATCAAGCCCGGGGGGCTGTCGTGCGCTTCGCGCTCGAAGGCACTGCTGCGCAGTGCGGCGGGATACATGCCGGCGGACATCACCGCCAGCAGGCCGGCCGGCCGGCCGCTGCCGGCCCAGGCGTCGCGCTTCATGCGCAGCTGCAGCAGGTGGGCGGTGGGCTCGAGCTTGCGGCCCACCACGGCGTAGCGCCAGCCCAGGTATCCACGGCGCTCTGGCACATGGCCTTGCAGCGTGATCCAGGGGCCGTCGTCGACGCGGGCCTCCAGGTTGCGGTAGTGCTCGCTCTCGGCGTGGAAGACGGCGATCTCGCTGCCCCAGACCAGGAAGCGCGCCTCGGCGTCATCGGTCGTGGCGACCCAGCCGGGCTGCTGGCCGGGCCACTCCGGGTGCACCTCGCCACCGCGTGCGAAGCCGCGGCTCTGGTAGGGCTTGAGCGCGTCATTCATCAGCAGCCGCGTGAACTCATGCGCGCGGCCGTGCAGCGGCGCGGGCAAGGGCGTCGTGCTCGCGGGGCTGTTGGCAGCGGCGCGCAGCGTTTCGAGCAAGGCCTGCGCGATGCGTTGGTGGCCCAGACCGTTGGGATGCACCGGTTCGTCGTACAGCGCTGCCCAGCGGTCGGTGCCGGCGGCAACGCGCGCCTGCATCCAGGCGCCGAAGTCCAGCGCCGTCAGGCCGTAGTGGCGCGCCAGCCGCAGTTGCAAGTCGGTCGCGTCGCGCGCTTGGTTGCCTTGTTGCGTGAGGCTCAGCACGACGACGGCCGGCGGCTTGGCCGCCGTCAGCAGCCGGCGCAACAGGGCTTCGTAGCTGCTGCCGCGGACGACCGGATCCAGCCACTGGTCGTTGACGCCGAACTCGACGACGACCAGGTCGGGCGCGGCGTCCAGGACCTGGGCCTGCAGCCGGTGCACGGCGGTGGCCGAGTCGGTGCCGCTGAGGCCGGCGTTGACCAGCTTGACGCGCGGCCCCAGTGCCTGGGCCAGCCGGGCGGCCCAGCCTTGCTCGCGCGGCGGCTGCGCCGCGTAGCCGGTCGTGATGGAGCCGCCCAGGGTGGCCAGCGTGATGGGTTCTCCGGCGTCCAGCTTCTTCATGACGGCCTGCAGGCGCGCGTCCGCGGCGTGCGCCGTGGCGGCCAGGGTCAGGGTTGCGGCCAAGGCCAGTCCTTTCATCCAGTGCCTCATGCGGTGACAGCCCTTCGTTCGATCAATTTCCGGCCCTGGCGGCGCGTGGTCGCCTGGGGTCTTCCCGCGGGGTGCGATACAGCACCGGCTGGCGCACCTGCTCTGATCGCAGCCCGGCGCAAATGTTTACTAAACGACAAATATTATGCGGTGAACATTTGCGGCGTCGCCGCTGCTAATGGGTGCAAAACATCGGGAAATTCCCGGAGTGCAGCACATGACCGAGAGAAACAGAATGCGCAACAAATTACTGTTTAGTTTTGCCTGCAGCGGGGCTGGAGACGGCCCTGCGGCGCCTTGCGGCGTGGGTGAGAGGCGGTGCTTGCGCCGTGTTTCCTGTTGCCGCAGGCCTTCAACGCCCAATTCCCACGTGAGCCCTGAACGACTGATGGATCTGCATGACGGCTGGTTGCTGGCCGAGGCGCCCCAAGGCCTGGATGGCGCGGCACTGACAGCGTTGTCAGCCGACGCCTGGCTGCCGGCCCGCGTGCCCGGCACGGCGCATGGCGCGCTGCTGGCCGCAGGCCGCATCCCCGACCCGTTTTACGGCCGCAACGAGGCGGACGTGGCCTGGGTGGCCGAGCGCCGCTGGGTTTGGCGGCTGGACTTCGAGGCCGGTGAACTGGCCGAACGGGAGGAACTGGTCTTCGAGGGCCTGGACACCTATTGCACCGTCTGGCTCAACGGCCAGCGGCTGTTGAGCTCGGACAACATGTTCGTGCCGCGGCGGGTGGATGTGCGTGATCGTCTGCGGCCCGGCCGCAACGAGTTGCTGCTGTGCTTCGAGCCCGCGCTGGCCAGCGCCCGCGCCGCGGAGGCCCAGCACGGCAAGCGCGCGCTATGGAATGGCGACAGCGCCCGGCTGCATGCGCGCAAGGCCCAGTACCACTTCGGCTGGGACTGGGGCCCCGAGCTCATCGTCTGCGGCCCCTGGCGACCGGTACGGCGCTTCAGCGGCAGCGCCCGCATCGACGAACTGCAGGTGCGCAGCGACGTGGATGTCGCCCGCCGCTGCGCGACGCTGCAGGTCGCGGCCCGGCCCGTGGGCGCGCGGGCCGGCCAGCGGCTGGTGTTCGAGCTGCTGGACCCCGAGGGGCGCTGCGTGGCGATGCAAAGCACGGCAGCCGAGGCGCCGCACGCGGTGCTGACGCTGGATGACGCCCGGCTGTGGTGGCCGCGCGGTCTGGGTGGGCAGCCGCTGTACACGCTGATCGCAAGGCTGCAGGACGGCGAGCGCCTGCTGGCCCAGGACCGTCGCCGCATCGGCCTGCGCACGCTGCGGCTGGTGCAGGCGCCGGTGCAGGGGGAGGCGGGCAGCAGCTTCCATTTCGAGGTCAACGGCCAGGACTTCTTTGCCGGCGGCGCCAACTGGATTCCGGACGACAGCCTGCTGGAGCGCATCACGCCGGCCCGCTACCGTGAGCGCGTGGCGCAGGCTGCCGGCGCGAACATGAACATGTTGCGCGTCTGGGGTGGCGGCATCTATGAGCACGAGGCCTTCTACGAGGCCTGCGACGAGCTGGGGCTGCTGGTCTGGCAGGACTTCATGTTTGCCTGCGGCATTTACCCTGCCCACGAGGCCTTTCAGGCCAGCGTGCGCGCCGAGGCCGAGGCCCAGGTCAGGCGGCTGCGCCACCACGCTTGTCTGGCACTCTGGTGCGGCAACAACGAGGACTACATGCTGGCCGAGTCCGTCGGGCTGGCCGGCCCCGGCGTGGCGGCCGAGCGCTTTGAGGCGCGCGCTCTCTACGAAGGGCTGTTGCCCGAAGTCTGCGCCGCGCTGGACCCGGGCCGCCCCTACTGGCCGGGCAGCCCCTTCACGCCAGGGGACGGCGCCAAGTCGTCAGACCCGACGGTGGGCGACCGCCACAGCTGGGAGGTCTGGCACCAGCAGATGCTGCCCTACCAGCGCTATGGCGAGGTGCAGGCGCGCTTCGTCAGCGAGTTCGGCATGCAGTCGCACCCCAGCCTGGCGCTGCTGGAGTCCGTGCTGCCGCCCGATGAGCGCTTCCCCGGCAGCCGCACGCTGCAATGGCACAACAAGGCCGGCTCGCCCGCCGGCCCGGACGGGCACCGGCGCCTGGCCGTCTACCTGGCCGACAACCTGCGCGTGGGGCCCGCGCTGGCCGACCATGTCTATGCCACGCAGTTTGTGCAGGCCGAGGCCATGCGCGTGGCCTACCAGGATTTCCGTCGCCGCTGGCAGCGCCCCGGGGCAAGGGCGGTGGGCGGCGCGCTGGTCTGGCAGCTCAACGACTGCTGGCCGGTCACGAGCTGGTCGCTGATCGACTCGGCCGGCGTCGCGAAGCCGGCCTGGCATGCGGTGCGCCGTGCGCTTGCCGTCGTGGCGGTGGCCGTGCGGCTGGAGGCGGGGCAAGCGCGGCTGGCGCTCATGAACGGCGGCACGTCGGCGCGCGAGTTGCGGCTGGCGCTGCGCGTGTTCGCCATGGACGGTCGGCTGCTTGCCGAGGCCCACCGCGCGGCGTGCGTCGACGCGGCGAGCAACTGGGAGGCGACGCAGGCGCTGCCGGCGCTGGACGAGCCGGTCGTTGCCGAGCTGCTGGCGCTGGACGCATCGGACGGCCAGGAGCTGGCGCGCGACTGTGCCTGGACCGAGCCGTTCCGGTTCTACCGGCTGGGCGAGGCCCGGCTGACGGCGGTCGCCGACGCGCAGGCCCTGCTCATCTCGGCCGACCGTCCGGTCAAGGGGCTGTGGCTGCAGGCCGACGGCGTGCGCTTCGACGACAACTTCATCGACCTCGTGCCCGGCGCGCCCCGGCGCGTGACGTTCACCGGGCCGCTGCCTGAGGCGCTGCTGGCCGTCGCACTGGACCGCGACGCCAGCTGGTTGCCCTGGCGCGGCCGCGCAGGGTGAGTGCCGTGGCCATGCGGATATCCCCTGTCGTTGTTAGCCCCAATGTTATGAATATGTTTTATTGTTAACGTTATCAACATGCGGTTGCGACCGTCGCGCGCAGCCACCGCATGAGGTCCCCAAGGGCCCGTATTCCCACCAACGAGGAGCACAAGGATGAGACATTTCAGACGGACAACCTTGTCATTGGCGGCGGCCCAGGCCTTGATGGCCATGGCTTTGCCGGCCGTGGCGCAGAGCACGGAGGCGCCCGCGAAATCGCAGCAGCTGGAAACCGTGATCGTCTCGGGCCAGCGGGCCGCGTTGCAGTCGGCGCAGAGGATCAAGCAGAACGCCGACGAAATCGTCGACTCCGTCGTGGCGGACGACATCGGCAAGCTGCCGGACCGTTCCGTGTCGGAGGTGCTGCAGCGCATTGTTGGCGTGACCATGGACCGCGTGATGGCGCGGGGCGACCCGATGCGTTTCTCGGTCGAGGGCTCGGGGGTCATCATCCGCGGCCTCACCTATGTGTCTTCGCAGCTCAACGGCCGTGAAAGCTTCTCCGCCAATGGCGGCCGGGGCCTGAGCTTCGAGGACGTGCCGCCCGAGTTGATGGCCGGCGTGGACGTCTACAAGAACCCCTCGGCCGAGCAGATCGAAGGCGCCATCGGCGGCCTCGTGAACCTGCGCACGGCGCTGCCCTTTGACTACAACGGCTTCAAGGCCGGCCTGGGCGTGTCGGTCACGAGGAACGTGCTGCGCGAGAACCAGAAGCCGACCTTCTCGGGTCTGCTGGCCAACACCTGGAACACCGACATCGGCAAGGTCGGCCTGTTGATCCATGCGGCGAACTCCAAGAGCTCGACGCGCACCGATGGCATCGCGGTCGACCCGTACTTCCGTGAAGTCACGCGCTGGAACCGGCAGGACGACACCTACAACGCCTACTACCGGCCCACCGCTGAAAACCACTGGTTCCCCAAGGCGGTGGGCTGGCAGACGCTGGCCTTTGACCGTTCGCGCCAGGGCACCTATGTGGCGGCGCAGTGGAGAAAGGACACGCTGGAGGCGTCGGCGACCTATTTCCGCTCCAAGTACGACTTCTACTGGGACGAGAGCTCGATCGCCAGCCAGGCAGATCCGTACTCGTCTCTCGTCTCGAATGCCACCTGGGGCAGCAATGGCGCGCTGCTGCGCGGCACGCTCACCGACCCGCAGAAGGGGGGCATTCCCTTCAATGCCAACACGCGCTTCTCGAAGAGCGGTTCGGACACGAAGGAGTCGACCTTCAACCTGGTCTGGACGCCGAGCCCACGCTGGCGCATCGCCAACGACTTCCAGTTCATCGAGTCCCACACCGGCACCTTCGACTCGACCGTGGCGACCGGCATCAACATGCCCAAGGAAACCCTGGACTTGACCGGCAGCATGCCGCGCCTGGTCTTGGATGACGCGGACAAGGCTTACCTGGCCGACCCGTCCAAGTACTACTGGGCCTACACGATGGAGAGGCAGTCGCAGAGCAAGGGCAAGCAAAAGGCTTGGAAGGGCGACGTCAAGTACACCTTTGACCATCCGGTGCTCTACGACGCGCGCTTCGGCCTGCGCTTCACCGACCGTGACGTGAGCAACAAGGTGCCCCGCTGGTACAACTGGCAGGCGGTGTCGCAGACTTGGCAATCCGCCGAGTTCGACCCGGGCGCCATTGGCCAGAGCTGGGACTGGCACCCGATCAAGAGCCTGGCCTATCTGTCGCGCTTCGGCGGTGAAACCCAGGTCAAGCCGTTCAACAACTTCATGAACGGCAAGAACAGCGTTGCGTCGCTGGTGCTGCCGAAGATGTCGGTGGCGGCGAACTACCCCGACTCCTACGCGCTGCTGCACAGCTACTACACCCAGCTGTGCGAGGAGTACAAGGCCGAGAAGATCTCCAAGGGGGGGAGCCCTGGCAACAGCTGCGCCCCGGCATTCACCCCGCCCGTGCCCGGTGCGGTCTCGCCGCGCGACAACGAGCAGCATGAAACCACCAAGACCGCATATGCGCAGCTGCGCTTCGGGTTCGACGAATGGAACGTGCCGGTCGACGGCAACGTCGGTCTGCGTGTCGTCAACACCAAGTACGACTCGGCGGGCTACCAATCGCTGAACTATCGGGCGACCGATCCGGTGACCGGCCCCTTGATCGGCGGTCCGATTCCGGTGTTCACCAGCTCCCTCAAGCCCATCGAGGTCAGCAACAGCTACACCGATGTGCTGCCCAGCCTGAACCTGCGCTGGAAACTGAACGACAAGATGCAGATGCGCTTCGCTTTTGCGAAGGCGATCGCGCGTCCCGACATCAGCGCCCTGCAGCCCAACCTGATCCTGGATGCGGGCAACGCCACCGTGCGGACCATCGTGGACAGGACGGGCGAGTCGGAGGTGCGGACGAACTACGTGGACGATCTGCGCAACCGTGGCCAGGCTCTGGGCAACCCGGTGTTGAAGCCCGTCAAGTCCGATCAGTTCGACGTGTCGGCCGAGTGGTACCTCGACAAGGCAAGCTCGGTCACGCTGGCGGCGTTCAACAAGCAGCTCAAGGACGTGATCGTCAACGAGGTGGGCATCCTGACGGTGCCGGACAACACGGGCAGGTTGTACGAGTTTGCGTACTCGACGCAGGTCAACGGTGCCAAGGGTTGGGCACGTGGCGTGGAGCTTGCCGCGCAGCACTATTTCAACGGGCTGCCGGGCTTGCTCGCCGGCCTGGGGGTGCAGGCCAACGTGACCTATGTGGACAGCAAACAGAAGCGCTACAACGCGGTCGGCAATGCGTGGTGCAGCAGCGCCGACGACGGCCGGAACCTGAACCTGTTCGTCAACGGTTGCGACACCAACGGCCAGTCCTACGGTGACCACCCGCTGCCCAATCTGTCGCGCAAGGCGTTCAACCTGGCCATCCTGTATGACCACGGCCCGATCTCGGCGCGCGTGGCCTATTCATGGCGTGGCAAATACCTGAACGGCGTCGCGTTCCCGGACAACACCGGCCCGAACCAGACCAACGGCCTGAATGCCAATCCGGACAGCCCACAGTACGGACGCAACAACATGCCGCTCGGCCTGCCGATCTGGACGGATGCGTTCGGCCAGCTGGACATGGGCGTGCAGTACCGGTTCAACAGCCAGCTGACCTTCGCGTTCGAAGGCCAGAACCTGACCGATGCGGTCTACAAGCAGTTGATGCAGCAGCACATCGGCTTCACCGGCCGGACCTGGTTCGTTTCCGGGCCGCGCTACACGGTGTCGGCACGGCTGACCTTCTGAGCGACGCCGGGTTTGTCCTGGCGCACCAAGGGCCTGGCGCCGCGGTGCCGGGCCTTTTTTCTAGAAACGGCAGGTGGGCGGGCCCGCAGCGCCAGCCCAGCGGGCCTGCAGCGCTGCGCACCGAAATGGCAAGTGCCGCCCCGTCCACAAGGTGTTGATGCACCGAGCCTTTCGATGCGTAGCATGCGGTCAACTGCCGCTTCTAGCTGTTCCAGGCACAAGGAAAAGGTGCACCGATGGAAAAACAATGCATGGCGGATGGCGGGCCGCTGCGGCGCATCGTCATCGTGGGTGGCGGCACTGCCGGCTGGATGACCGCGGCGCCGCTGAGCCAGCTGATGGGCCGCAGCGAGCATGCCGCGCGCTGCGAGATCGTGCTGATCGAGTCGCCCGAGATCGGCACTGTGGGCGTGGGCGAGGCCACGCTGCCCACGATCCGCTTCTACAACCGCACGCTGGAACTCGACGACGCCGATTTCATGCGCAGAACCCAGGCCACGTTCAAGCTGGGCATCGAGTTCAAGGACTGGGGGCACCTGGGCAACCGCTTCTTCCATGGCTTTGGCGAGTTCGGGCCGCCCATCGCCAACCGCTCCTCGGTGATGCACTGGCTGAGGCTGCGCAGCCTGGGCGGCATGGATCGCTACGAGGACTGGTCCACCGCCACCGTGATGGCCATGCGCAACCGCTTCGTGCCGCCCGAGGGCGGCGAGGTGGCGTCGGCCGCCAATGCCTTCTCCTATGCCTTCCATTTCGATGCCGGCCTGTACGCCGCCTTCCTGCGCGACTACGCTGTGGCGCGCGGCGTGCGGCGCGAGCAGGGCACCATCGTCGACGTCTCCGTGCGCCCCGGCGATGGTTTCGTGACGGCCGTGACGCTGGCCGACGGCCGGCGCATCGAGGGCGATTTGTTCATCGACTGCTCGGGCTTCCGCGCGCTGCTCATCGAAGGCGTCTGCCGCGTCGGCTACGAGGACTGGACCCACTGGCTGCCCTGCGACAGCGCCCAGGCCGTGCCCTGCGCCCGCGTGGCGCCGCTGACGCCTTACACCACCTCCACCGCGCGCAGTGCCGGCTGGCAATGGCGCATCCCGCTGCAGCACCGTACCGGCAACGGCCATGTCTACTGCAGCAGCTACATCAGCGACGCCGAGGCCAGCCGCGTGCTGATGGCCAACCTGGACGGCGCCGCGCTCGCCGAGCCGCGCCAACTGCGCTTCAAGACCGGCATGCGCAAGAAGGCCTGGGACCGCAACGTTGTTGCTATCGGCCTGGCCTCGGGCTTCCTGGAGCCGCTGGAGTCCACCAGCATCCAGCTCATTATGGACGGCGTGGGTCGGCTCATCGAGCTGCTGCCCGACCGCCGCTGCGACCGCCATCTGGCGGCCGAATACAACCGCCGCATGGCGCGCCAGTACGAATCCATCCGCGACTTCATCGTGCTGCACTACAAGCTCACGCAGCGTGACGACAGCGAGTTCTGGCGCTACTGCGCCGCCATGTCCATCCCCGACGCGCTGCGCCACCAGATTGAACTCTTTCGCAACAGCGGCCGCGTCGCCATCCTGGACCCGGACAGCTTTGCCGAGCCCTCCTGGGTGTCGCTCTTCCTGGGGCTGGGCCTGTGGCCCGAGCGCCATGACCCCTTGCTGAACCAGATCGATGAGCAGGCCTTGCGCGCCCACTTCCAGCGCCTGCGCCAGGCCATCTCGGCCACCGTCGACGCCATGCCCGACCATGCAGCCTTTATCGACCGGCATGTGCGCGCGGCTCCCATGGAGGCGATGACGCCATGACCGACACCCGCATCCGCCGCATCGTCATCGTCGGCGGCGGCAGCGCCGGCTGGATGACCGCCGCACCGCTCAGCCAGGCCTTCGGCCGCCCGCCCGGTGCGCCGCCCAACCCGGTGGGCTGCGACATCGTGCTCGTCGAGTCGCCCGACATCGGCACCGTCGGCGTCGGCGAGGCCACGCTGCCCAGCATCCGCTACTACAACGACGCGCTGGAGATCGCCAACGCCGAGTTCATGCGCAAGACCCAGGCAAGCTTCAAGCTGGGCATCGCGTTCAAGGACTGGGGCCACATCGGCAACCGCTTCTTCCACGGCTTTGGCGGCTTCGGGCCGCCCATCTTCAACCGTTCATCCGTCGCCCACTGGCTGCGCCTGGATCGCGCGGGCGGCATGCCCAGCTACGAGGATTGGTCGGTCGCCACCGTGATGGCGCGCAACAACCGCTTCGCGCCGCCCGAAGCCGGGCCGCCGTCGGCCGCCAATGCCTTCTCCTATGCCTTCCATTTCGATGCCGGCCTGTACGCCGCCTTCCTGCGCGACTACGCTGTGGCGCGCGGCGTGCGGCGCGAGGAGGGCACCATTGTCGACGTCTCCGTGCGCCCCGGCGATGGTTTCGTGACGGCCGTGACGCTGGCCGACGGCCGGCGCATCGAGGGCGATTTGTTCATCGACTGCTCGGGCTTCCGCGCGCTGCTCATCGAAGGCGTCTGCCGCGTCGGCTACGAGGACTGGACCCACTGGCTGCCCTGCGACAGCGCCCAGGCCGTGCCCTGCGAGAAAACCCAGCCGCTGACGCCCTACACCACCTCCACTGCACATGGCGCCGGCTGGCAATGGCGCATCCCGCTGCAGCACCGTACCGGCAACGGCCATGTCTACTGCAGCAGCTGCATCAGCGACGCCGAGGCCAGCCACGTGCTGATGGCCAACCTGGACGGCGCCGCGCTCGCCGAGCCGCGCCAACTGCGCTTCAAGGCCGGCATGCGGCGCCGCATCTGGGACCGCAACGTCGTGTCCATAGGCCTGGCCTCGGGCTTCCTGGAACCGCTGGAATCCACCAGCCTGTCACTGGTCATCCACGGCGTCAGCGCGCTGGTGGAACTGTTCCCCGACCGCGCCTGCGAGCCCCACCTGGTGGACGAATACAACCGCCGCATGCGCAAGCAGTACGAGTCCATCCGCGACTTCATCATCCTGCACTACAAGCAGACCACGCGCGACGACAGCGAGTTCTGGCGCTACTGCCGCGCCATGGCCATCCCGGACACGTTGGCCCACCAGATCGAAGTCTTCCGCCGCAGCGGCCGCGTCGCCATCCTGGACCGCGACAGCTTCGGCGAAGACTCCTGGTACTCGCTATACCTCGGCCTGGGCCTGCGCCCCGAGTCGCTGGACCCCTTGCTCGCCCAGGTGGACGAGACCCAGTTGCGCGAGCACTTCAAGCGGCTGCATCGGGCGGTCGCCATGACGGTGGACGGCATGCCGGACCATGGGGCTTACCTGGCGCGGTTGCTGGGGTAGGGCGGCGGCGTCGGCATCGGGCTGAGACATCGAGGCTGATCTCGGCAGCCGAGCGGCTGCGGTAGACAAAGCTGCGCTACTCCATGCCGCCACGCTGCCAGCGCGATGCCCGCCTCAGCGCCCGGAGCGCTCCCGCAGGAAATCCGCATAGGCCAGCGCGCTGCGCTTGAGCGTGCGCTGCTGGGTCTGGAAGTCCACATGCACGAGGCCGAAGCGGCGCTCATAGCCAAAGGCCCATTCGAAGTTGTCCAGCAGCGACCAGATGAAATAGCCGCGCACATCCACGCCGTTGTCCATGGCCCGCGAGCAGGCCGCGAAGTGGCGCTTCAGGTAGGACTGGCGCTGGCGGTCGTCCACCTCTCCGCCGTCCACGGTGTCGGCGCTGGACATGCCGTTCTCGGTGATGAAGATGGGCGGCAAGTTGGCGTACTCGGCCTTGAAGGCTTGCAGCAGGTCTTGCAGGCCTTGCGGGTAGACCTCCCAGTCCATCGTCGTGCGCTCCACGTCGGGCTCGCGCACCCAGTCCATCGTGTCGGGGCCGGCCGAGCGAAGTACGGCGCGGCTGTAGAAGTTCAGGCCCAGGTAGTCGATGGGGCGGCGGATGATGTCCATGTCGCCCGGCAGCGCCAGCGGCTCGCAGCCCTTCCAGTAGCGCCACAGATCGGCCGGGTACTCGCCCTTGAGCAGCGGATCGAGCACCCAGCGGTTCTGGTAGGTCTCGAACAGCCGCGCGGCATCGCGGTCGGCGGGCGTGTCGGTCAGCGGATAGCCAGGCGCCACGTTGGCAACGATGCCGTGTTGCGCCTTGGGGTCGTTGGCACGCATGGCCGGCAGCGCCAGGCCGTGGCCCAGCAGCAGGTGGTGCATGGCCTGCACGCCCCAGCGCGGCACCGCGTGGCCCGGCGCATGGTGGCCGTTGCCATAGCCCAGGTAGGCGGCGCACCAGGGTTCGTTGTGCGTGGCCCAGGCCGCCACGCAGCCACCGCCCAAACGGCGAGTCATCAGGTCCGCGTAGTCGGCGAAGCGGTAGGCGGTTTCGCGGTTCAGCCAGCCGCCCTTGTCTTCGAGATGCTGGGGCAGGTCCCAGTGGTACAGGGTCACGTAGGCAGCGATGCCGCGTTCAGCCATGCTGTCCAGCAGCCGCTGGTAGAAGGCGATGCCGCGCTCGTTGGGCTGGCCCGCCTCGTTCATCACCCGCGGCCAGGCGATGGAGAAGCGGTAGGCGTCCACGCCCAGGCGCTGCAGGATGTCCAGGTCTTGCTCGAAGCGGTGGTAGTGGTCGCAGGCCACGTCGCCGTTTTCGCCGCGCAGCACCTTGCCCGGCGTGGCGCAGAAGCGGTCCCAGATGGACTCCAGCCGTCCGTCCTCACGGGTCGCGCCCTCGATCTGGTAGGACGAGGTGCCGGCACCGAACACGAAGCCGGGGCGGCGCATCAGGGAGCCCTTGGGCGGGGCAATGAGATCGGCGAGAGAGGTCATGGACATCGTTGGGAGGTCAGCGGGAGGGCGGCAGCGCCTGCAGGGCGTCGCGCCACGGGGTCAGGGCTTGCGGGTCCGCGGGCAGCGGGCCGCGCAGGCCGCAGATGAAGGCGGCGTAGCGGTTGGCCAGCGCCAGCGTGGCGGGCAGGTCGCGGCCCAGCGCCAGGCCGGCCAGCAGCAGGGCGGTGAAGGCGTCGCCCGCGCCCACGGTGTCCACCACGCGCGGCTGCGGCTCGCCCAGCCCGCGGGCCAGCAGTGCGCCGCCGGGGCTGTAGAAGCGCCAGCCGTCGGCACCGCAGGTCAGCACCAGGCGCTGCAGCGCAAACCGGTCCATCAGCGCGGCGATCTGCGCGGACTCGGCCTTGGCGCCATCGCCAAACCAGTCGACCAGCCGCGCCAGCTCCTCGTCGTTGAGCTTGACCCAGTCGGCCAGCATCAGCGCTTCAGCGGCCAGCAGCGGCATGTCGGTGCCGGGGCGCAGGTTCAGATCCAGCAGGCGCAGGCCGGCGTGACCCTTCACCAGACCACGGATGGCGGCGCGCGAGACGGCGTGGCGCTGGGCCAGGCTGCCGAAGTACAGCAGGCCCGGCTGGAACGTGGCCAGCGCGGCGCGTGCGGGTGCGGCGTCCAGATGGTCCCAGGCGGCGTTGCCGTGGATCTCGAAGCGGTGGCCGCCGCTGGGCATGGCGTGCACGCTGACGCGGCCGGTCGCGCGCTGCGGGTCACGTTGCAGCCCTTGCTCGGTCAGGCCGTAGCGGCATGCGCTGTCGCGGACGATGCGGCCGTTGGCATCGTCGGTGCCGATGCGGCTGATGAACAGGGTTGGCACACCCAGCCCCGCCAGCGAGCGGGCCACGTTGAACGGCGCGCCGCCGGGCACGGGGCCGTCATGGAATTCGTCCACCAGGGCTTCGCCCAGGACGGCGATGGGACTAGAGGGCATGGGCTGTTGGGGAGAGGCGGATTCATTCTATGCAACAAATATTGTTTAGTGAACAATTGCGTGCCTCGGCGTTCCCCAGCTGCCCGCTGCCGGCGCCTGGGCTTGCCAGTGCTGGGGCGGTGCCACAATCGCGCCGGTTTCAGCGAGCTAAACAGGGTTGAGAGACATGGCCGACAAGCGGGGCGTGACGATTCGGGAGCTGGCCCAGGCCGCGGGGGTGTCCATTGGCACCGTGTCGCGGGCACTCAAGGGCCAGCCCGGTCTGTCGGAGCAGACCCGCGGCCAGGTCATGGCGGTGGCGCAGCAACTGGGCTACGACACGGCCAAGCTGCGCTCCGTGAAGCCGCGCCGCATGCTGTTCCTGTACAGCCGCCACCTCGGCTCGCTGGCCACCAACCCCTTTTATTCCTATGTGCTGCACGGTGCAGAGATGGCCTGCCGCGAGGCCGGCGTGCCGCTGAGCCTGATGTCGGTCGTGCCGGGCGACGACATCGCCGCCCAGGTGCGCCGTCACGAGGCCGACGCGCTGCTCGGCGCGGGCTACTTCGACCCCGAGGTCATGGAAGGCATCCGCCGCTGCGAGCTGCCGCTGGTGCTGGTGGATCACTTCTACCCCGGCGTGCGCTGCGTCAACGACGACAACCAGCTCGGCGGCTGGTTGGCCACGCGCCATCTGCTGGATGGCGGTGCGCAGCGTGTGGCGGCCATCTTCGGCCCGCCGACGCATTACTCCATCGCCTTGCGCGCCAAGGGCTTCCGGCGCGCGCTGTTCGACGCAGGCCGGCTGTTCGACCCGGAGTACGAGGTGACGCTGGACCCGGTGCTGGAGTACCGCGAGGCCGGCCGCGACGCGATGCGCCGCCTGCTGGCGCTGCCGCAGCGGCCCGATGCCGTGTTCGCCTACAACGACTCGACCGCCATCGTCGCCATGGAGTATTGCCAGGAACAGGGCCTGCGCGTGCCCGAGGACATCCGCTTCATCGGCTACGACGACATCGAGGAGGCGTCGCGCTGCCGGCCGCCGCTGTCCACCGTGAAGATGGACAAGGAGGCGCTGGGCCATCTGGCCGCGCGCGCCCTCATCGACGGCGACATCGAGCCCAACGAGGCATCGCTGCCGGTGGAACTCGTGATCCGCGAAAGCTCGCAGCCCGTGTCCGTGCCGGTCGCCGCCGAGGCGCCGCGCCGCGCACGCCGCCAGGTGGCCGGCGCATCGCGCTGAACGCGCCGCCGCGGCGCGGCGCATAGGTGTTTCACCGCTTATCCAGGCCGGGGTTATGCAGGAAAAATAGCGTTGTTTACTAAAAATGCGTCGCATCAGCGACCGCAGGAGACAAAGCCGTGATTGCCGACGCCGATGGCGCCCCTCTGACGACCCGACCCGCCGCCGCTGCGGCCTCTGCGCCTGTCGACGACCACGTGCCCATGGCGCAGAAGGTCGGCTTCGGGCTTGGCTCCTTCCACGACATGTGGGGCCACTGGCTCTACCAGTCCCTGGTTTTCCACGTTTTCAACATCGGCCTGGGTGTGGCGCCGCAGCTGATCTCGATGGCCATGGGCATCAAGATCTTTGCGGACGCGGTGTCTGACGCGCTGTTCGGCTGGATCTCTGACAACACCCGCACGCGCTGGGGGCGCCGGCGCCCCTTCATCCTCGTCGGCGGCATCCTGACTGGCATCGGCCTGCCGCTGCTGTTCGCCGTCGGGCGGGGCTGGAGCGACACCGAGTACTTCATCTTCCTGCTGGTCTCGACCTGTTTGTACGCGCCGGTCATGAGTTGCTTCGCGATGCCCTGGAACAGCCTGGGGGCCGAGCTGACGCCGGGCTATCACGAGCGCACGCGGGTGATGTCCATCAAGAACGCGATTCAAAAGATTCCCGAACTGGGCATGTTCGTCGCCGCGCAGTTCACGACGCTGCACTTCTTCCACGATGCCTCGGGCAAGCCCGACATCCTGCTGGGCGCCCAGGTCTACACCAGCATGCTGGGCGGCATCCTGATCGTGCTGGCCATCGTGATCTTCTCGCTGACACGCGAGCGCTACTACGAGAGCTTCGTCGCCCGCAGCACGCAGCGCGTGCCATTCAAGGACACGCTCTACCGCACGCTGCAGAACCGCCCCTTCCGCCTGATGCTGGGCACCATGCTGACCTACAACATGGCCACCGCGATGGTCGGACTGCTGGGCTACTACGCGACCGTCTACTACGTCTGCGGCGGCAACGTCGTTGAGGCCACGAAGTGGAACTCGCTGATGGGCGTGGCCGGCCTGGTCAGCGGCCTCGCCGGCATCGCCTTCTCGGGCTGGGTGGCCAAGCGACACGGCAAGCGCAATGCGCTGATGACCGTGCTGTGGCTGGGCATCGCCGCCTTCATCGGCGACTGGTTCTTCTACAACCCGCAGCTGCCGTGGCTGCAGCTGTTCGCCAGCGGCGGCGTGGCCTTCATAGGCGCGGGGTTCTGGACTCTCTACGGCTCGGCCATGGCCGACGTCATCGACCATGACGAACTGGCCAGCGGCCAGCGCCGCGAGGGATCCTTTGCCGCCTGTGGCTCTTGGATCAGCAAGGTCGGCCTGGCCCTGGGCAACAGCGCCTCGGGCTGGGTGCTGGCCTTCACGGGCTTTGACGCCAAGCTGCCGGTGCAGGGCGAGGACGCCATCTTCCTCATCCGCGTCTGCCTGTCGGGAATTCCCATCGTCGGCCTGCTGATCGCGCTGGTCATCGTGTCGCGCTACTTCCTGACGGAGCAGCGCATGCACGAGATCCGGGCCGCGTTGGAGGCGCGGCGCGGCAAGGTCTGACCCGCAGCGGCGCCCTGGCCAGGGCATGACAATCGGCCGCCATGCTGGCCGACCTTGCTGCGATACCCAACGACAACTGCGCGCCCGACACGCTCGCCGTGTCGTACCAGCCTCACGACGCGCGGCGATGAAGACCGGCACGCTGACCCAGTGGGACGACGCCAAGGGCTACGGCTTCATCACGCCCGATGACGGCGGCCCGCGGCTGTTCGTGCACGCCAAGGCCTTCGGGCTGCGGCCGGCGCGGCCGGTGGTGGGCGAGCGGCTGCGCTACCGCGAGGGCCTGGACGCCCAGGGCAAGCGCCGTGCGCTGGACGTGCAAGGCCTCGCGCCGCGCGCCGCGCCGCCCGCGCCGCGCCGGCGGGACGACGGCCGCGTGCTGATGCTGATCCCCGCCTTTGCCGCCCTGGTGCTGGCCACGCACCTCGCCTGGGGCTTGCCCAACTGGTTCTGGGGCGTCTACACGGCCATGAGCACGGCCACCTTCATCGTCTACTGGCTGGACAAGCGCGCTGCCCAGCGCGGTGGATGGCGGGTGGCCGAGGGCACGCTGCATGCACTGGCCCTGGCCTGCGGCTGGCCCGGCGCGCTGCTGGCGCAACAGCTGCTGCGCCACAAGACGGCCAAGCCGCGCTTTCGGCGCCTTTACTGGCTGACCGTGGCGGCCAACGTCGCCGCCTTCGTGGCCCTGTTCACGCCGCTGCTGAAAAGCTGAACTCGCCCAGGCCCGCGATGGCCAGCGTGCCGCGGGCGCCGCCCGGGCAGGGGTGCAGGCCGCCCCAGGCGCCCGTCGTGACCACCGTGCCTGCCGTCAGCGTGTCGCCGTTGCGCGTGGCATGGCGCAGCCAGGCCGGCAGCACGCCCGCCGGGTCGGCCAGCGAATGCCCGCCGCGGCGCTCCAGCGGCGGCAGCCCGGCCAGCGTCAGGCGCCAGGCCAGGCTCGACCAGTCCAGCACGCGGTAGGGCTGCCAGGGCCCCAGCAGCAGGCCGGCATTGCTCTGGAAGTCGGCCATGCGCAGCAGCGCCGGCGCATCCAGCCCCTGGCGCCAGCGCGAGGCGACGCATTCGACGGCGATGCACATGGCCTCGGGCGCGCCGTCCGCGTCCAAGCGCAGCGCCACCTCGGCCTCGATGCCCAGCAGCGCCCGGCCGGCGCTTGGCGCCACCGGCGAGTGGCTGAACGGTCCCTGCGGCCCGGCGCCGCCGGACTTCCAGCGCGTGGCCGGCCAGTCCAGCATCGCGGCCACGCCGGTCTGCACGGCATAGGCGTCGGCGTCGTCCCGCACCGTGCCGGTCCAGTCGTTGGCATCCAGCAGCTGGCCGCTGCGATGGGCGCTGGCGAGTGCGGCGATCAGCGCGGCGAGGGAGGCTTGGCTCATGGGCCGAGTGTCGGCGATGGCGCTGCGCCCTTCGCGCAAGTTGTCGATCATTGCGTGGCGGGTCGAATCATCTGCGTGAGCGTTCGCGGCCCGGCAAGTCAGCGTCGATGCGGTCGCGCCATGTCGGCGGCTAAGATCATTCGGGGCGGGCCGCTGGCCGCCGCCACCTCCATCCAACCCGTCGTGCAGCCATCCGCGCGGCGCCATTCTTTCCCACCCCATGGCACTGAAGTTAGGCCTCATCGGCATTGGCAAGATCGCCCGCGATCAACACCTTCCGGCGCTCGCCGCCGACCCGCGTTTCGAGCTGGTGGCCACCGCCAGCCGCAACGCCAGCGTGGACGGCGTGGCCAGCTTCAAGACGGTGGAGGCCATGCTGGCCGCCGTGCCGGAGCTGGACGCCGTCTCCATCTGCACGCCGCCGCAGGCGCATTTCGACGCGGCCATCGCCGCGCTGCGCGCCGGCAAGCATGTGATGCTGGAAAAGCCGCCCGCGGCCACCACGCGCCAGATCGCGCTGCTGCAGACCGAGGCCGCGCGCCAGGGCCGCACGCTGTTCCAGACCTGGCATTCGCGCTTCGCCGCCGGCGTGGACGCCGCGCGCGACTGGGTCAAGGGCCGCACGCTGACCGGTGGCCGCATCATCTGGAAGGAAGACGTGCACCACTGGCACCCGGGCCAGCAGTGGATCTTCGACGCGGGCGGCCTGGGCGTGTTCGACCCCGGCATCAACGCGCTGTCGGTGCTGACCGAGGTGCTGGCCGACGAGGCCGTGGTGCACAAGGCGGTGCTGGACTTCCCCGCGAACCAGCAGGCGCCCATCGCCGCGCAGCTGGACCTGCGCACCGAGGCCGGCGTGTCCATCCTGGCCGAGTTCGACTTCCGCCAGAAGGGCGAGCAGACCTGGGACATTGAGCTGGTCTCGACGACCGGCAGCCTGCGCCTGTCGCAAGGCGGCGGCGTGCTGGGGATCGACGGCCGCCCCGTGGCCGCCGACGCGGCGCTGGCCGGCGAGTACCCGCGGCTGTATGCGCGCTTTGCCGAGCTGGTCGCGGCGGGCCGCTCGGAGGTGGACTGGCGGCCCTTCCAGCTCGTCGCCGACGCCTTCCTGATTGGCGAGCGCCGCACGGTGGCGGCGCACCAGGTTTAGTCGGGAACTGACAAGGCCCGCACCAGCCGCCGGGCCGGGCGCATCGCGTCGGCGGGATCGTCCGCATGCAGCTGGGCCGCCTGGCGCCAGGCGGCGCCGGCGATGCTGGCCAGCGCGGCCAGCGCTTCATCGGTGACGCGATCCGCCGCACGGCCGTGGGCGACGGCGTTGCGCAGCGCGCGGCCCTCGCGCGCAAACCAGGCGGCGGCTTCTTGCGTGTCGCCCAGCAGGCGTGCGACCAGCGCCTCCAGCGACAGCGCGTCGCCCGGCGGGCGAAAGCGACCGAGCAGCGCCTCGATGGCGGCGATGTGCAGGCCGGCGCAGGCATGGCTGCTGTTGAAGCGGCGGTCGAAGCCGCGCCGGTACAGCGTCAGCGCGCGATCCAGGTCGGGGTGGCCGCCGCTCAGGCGGTAGGCGTCGACGACGCGCCAGGCCGCGGCAAGGGCTTTAGCGTGCGCGGGCAGCAGCACGCTGGCCTGATCCTGCCGCTGCGCCACGACCTGCCACACCGACTGCCGCAGCACCGAAGGCTGCCGAAAGCGCAGCGAACCCCGCATGGCCACCGGGCCGGCGAGCGCCGGATCGCAGAAGTCGTGCAGGCCCGCCAGCCGCAGCGCCGCGACGGCGAGATCGCGCTCGCGCTGCAGCGCCGCCATGGCGATCTCGGCGTCCGCGTCGCCGCCGGGCATGAGGAGGCACAGCGCGGCAATCTCATCGGCCTGCATGCGCAACGCGCCGGCGAAGTCGCGCGCGATGTCGCGCTCCTCCAGCATCAGCAGCTCATGGCCCGACAGCGACAGCAGCAGGCGCTGACGCGCGTCGTCCAGCGCCAGCGGCTGGTGGTTGAGCAGCCCGGGCAGCGGCGCCCACATCAGCCAGGCGTCGTCGGGCGAGGCCAGCTGCGGCGCGACGATGGCGACCATGCTGGTGCGCGGGCGCAGCAGTGTCGGTGCGCCCGTCGAGCCCGGCCGCGGCAGGGGCTCGCCCAGCGGCTGCGCGTCCAGCCGTTCCAGCAGCTCGGCCACAGGCGTGGCCTGGGCGACCGACTGGCGGTCCAGCGCCAGGATGGCCGCGGCCAGCCAGGCGCCGCCGCTGGCGCTGCCGTCCGGCTCGGCGGGCGCCGTGGCCTCGCCGTGCACCGACGCGCTGCGCGCCTTGTACAGCTCACGGGCGCTGCCGCGGCTTTGCTGGCGTTCGGCCTCGTCGCGGCCCAGCAGGTGGGACAGCCGGCGCTCCAGCGTCGCGGCCATGCCGCTGCGCAGCTCGGGCAGCAGCAGCGTCTCCAGCGCCATCGTCGCCAGCATGGTGCGCTCGGCTGGGCCCAGCAGCGGCGACGCGGATTCGGCCAGCGCGTCCAGCGCGGCGCCGAGGCGGGCGTCGACGTCCGCGCCGTCCGACAGCCGCTCCGCCCAGATCGCAGCGGCCTGCAGTTCGGCCGCGCTGAACTGCCGGGTCGGGAAGCCGGCGTTGATCAGGTACTCGAGGTCGGCGTCGCCCTGCACGCTGGCGACCCGCGCTGGCTGCTCGCCGCCGCTGAAGCCGAAGCCCTCGTCGGCAATCGCCAGCGTCAGCGACCAGCGCGGCGGCGGCAGCAAGGCGTCGGGCGCCTGCAGCAGCAGCGCCTGCCAGGCGGGCTGCACGGCCAGCGCATGAAAGCGCCGCAGCAGTGCCAGGCCGAACTTCTCCAGCAGCGGCCAGGCGCGCTCGGGCAGCTTGAGCTGCAGCGTGGCCGTCTGCGGGGCTTGCGGGTCCAGCGGCACGATCTGGGGCAGGCGCACGCCGACGACCTGCCGCAAGAAAACCGGCGCCATGGCCTCATAGGCGCGGCGGTGGTCGGAGAAGGCCCGGGCGGTCAGCGCATCAAAGGTCTCGAAGGGCATGCGCCACAGGTCGCCGCCGGCAAAGGGCAGGCTGTCTTCGGCAATGCGCACCAGCGGCAGGTGCGCGAGCAGCACGATCTCATCACCCGGCGTGGCGCTCATGGCGGCCTCCTTCGACGGT
Organism: Roseateles sp.; assembly: GCA_046294815.1. Lineage (GTDB taxonomy): Bacteria > Pseudomonadota > Gammaproteobacteria > Burkholderiales > Burkholderiaceae_C > Pelomonas. Next base: position 97,472 of record JBKBOJ010000001.1, read on the forward strand.
AGTAGGCGCGGCCATTCTGTGGCCGGGGCGCTCGCCTACCATGGCCCCACGTCCACCGTCGGGGGGAGAACCATGGATCTTGCGACCGTCGTCGCCGCCGCCAGCTCCTCGCTGGGCCTGTCGCTGGCCGGGGCCTACTGGCTGTCCCGCACGCTGGTGCAGCACCGCCTCAGCGCCGCGCTGGAGCAGCGCAAGTCCGAGCTGTCGCGCGAGCTGGAGACCCACAAGCTGGGCCTGAGCCAGGACCTGGAGCGCACCAAGGGCCAGATCCAGCTGGAGCTGGGCCGTGACAAGGCGCTGTTCGACGCGGCCATCAAGCGCGAGGTGGAGGCCCAGCTGGGCCAGATGGCCGCGCAGCGCCAGTACGAGTACGAGGCCCGGCGCCGGCTCTACACGGCCATCGGGCCGCTGCGCTTCCAGCTGCTGCTGGCCTGCCGCGACCTGGCCGGGCGCATCGAGTCCTTCCACGCGCGCGAGCACTACCGCATGGACATCGCCAGCTACTACGGCCGCAGCACGCTCTACCGGCTGCTGCGGCCGCTGTCCATCGCCGAGCTGGTGGAGCGGCAGATCGGCGTGGCGGACTTCGCCGTCGACCCGTCCGCCGTCGTGTGCCTGCGCTTTCGGCGCACGATCACGCGCATCCTCAGCGGCGACGAGCTGGTGCGGGGCCGGCCGGACGTGGACTGGCGCCGCCAGGCCCAGCATGTGTTCGCCGACTCGCTGGCGGCCTGCGCGCAGGCGCTGATCCAGCGCGACGGCAGCGCCGAGCGCATCCTGCGCTTCGACGAGTTCAATGCGCGGCTGGATGCGGACGGCATGGCCACCGTGTCCCCGTTCGACCAATTGCTGGACGGCCTGCAGGTGGGCGTCAAGCCCATCCTCTGGCTGCGGCTGGTGGCCTATGGCCACGCCTGCAATGCCTTGATCGACCGGCTGGGGCCGGCGCTGGACTTCGAGTCGCGCCCCTTCCCGACCGCGGCACTGCTGGCCGCCACCGGCGATGCCTACACGGCCGCCCACCTGGCCGAGCTGCAGGACCGCGTGCGCGAGGTCGAGCTGGTCGCGCTTTAGGGCCGGTTGACACTACGGTCGCGGCCTACTCCCGTCGTGTCAACAGGCGTCCTGGGCGACATCAGCCGAACCGGAAGCTGGACACCGTCACGCTGGCCATGTAGTCGGTCTCGTGATGCCAGCGGCTGGCGGCCTCGCCCTCGGCGGCGCCGGCGGCCACCATCAGCGGCAGCAGGTGTTCCTCGCGCGCATGGGCCTGCCGGGCGGCGGGCGCCTGCGTCCAGGCCTGCAGACGCTGGGCGCGGCCCTCGGGTGAGGGCAGGGCGGCCTGCAGCCAGGCGTCGAAGGCGATGGAGGGCTCGCGGCCGGCGCCGCTGAACATCAGCCCCAGGTTGTGGAAGCTGAAGCCGCTGCCCAGGATCAGCACGCCTTCGTCGCGCAGCGGCGCCAAGGCGCGGCCCAACGCCAGGTGCTCGGCCGGGTCCAGCCCGCCCTTCAGCGACAACTGCACCACCGGCACGTCGGCCTGCGGATACATCGGTGCCAGCGTGCAGAAGGCGCCATGGTCGAAGCCGCGCTGGGCGTCGCGCGCGGCGGGCAGGCCGGCGGCCTCGATGACGGCCACGACGCGCTCGGCCAGCACCGGGTCGCCCGGCGCCGGATAGACCACCTCGTAGGTGTGCGGCGGAAAGCCGCCGTAGTCGTACAGCATGCCGGGCGCGGGCGAGCTCATCACCGTGAAGGCGGGCTCCTCCCAGTGCGCCGAGATCATCAGGATGGCGTGCGGGCGCTCGGGCAGCGCGGCCGGCACGGCCTGCAGCGAGGCCTCCAGCTTCGCGTGGGTGCGGCGGAAGTCGCCGTCCATCCAGGGCCAGGGGCCGCCGCCGTGGGAGAGGAAGAAGGTGGGCTGTCTCATGCCCGCCAGTCTGCGCCGGCCGCCGACGCCGGGGGGTCAACGGCCCCGCCGTCAGCGCTCAAAGGCGCTGAACGGCGGCGACGATAATCCGCGCCCCATGTCCTCCACACCCCTGCCCAGTCCCCTGCCCGAGAGCGACGACGCGCTGCGCCCAGACCGCGTGGAGGACTACTTCCGCGACGGCGCCGTGCCGGCCGATGCGCTGCTGTGGTGGCAGCTGGAGCGCCAGGACGCGCTGCAGGCGGCGCTGCGCGCGCTGCTGCAGGGCCCGGCCGGCCTGACAAGGCTGCGGCTGTGGGTGTTCTTCGAGCTGATGGCGCTGCGCGAGTCGCGCCTGACGCGCGACGCGCTGAACCAGGCCTTCCACGTGCTGCGCGACGAGGTGCTGGACAGCGTGCTCAAGCGCCTGCGTGAGGCCGAGCTGCTGGCCTGGGACGCCACGGCCCAGACCTATGCCGTCACGCCGCTGGCCCAGCAGCTGGTGGGCCTGCTGCAGCCGCTGGTGCAGGACCAGGCGCCCGACGGCGACCTCGCCGCGCTGCTGGCCGGCGTGGCCGGTGCCCACCAGCTGGGCACGCTGCAGCCGGCGCAGCTGCAGCATCTGCTGGCCCAGCTGTCGCGGCTGTACGACGAGTTTGCCGACGCCATCGCCAGCGGCAGCGAGTTCGCGCTGCGCCGCGCCCGCACCCGCTTCGAGAAGGCGCTGACGCTGGTGGACCGCGCCGGCGAGGCGCTGGCCGCCATCATTGCGCAGGCCGAGGCCGCAGGCGAGGCGCGGCTGGAGCGCCTGGCCCGCGAGCTGGGCCTGGCCCAGGCGCGGCTGCTGGCCATGGCCAGCCAGTTCAACCGCGCGCTGCAGCAGGCCGACCGCCAGCGCATCACGCTGGGCTCCACCGGCATCACGACGACCGACGTGCGCCGCTGGCTGCAGAGCCAGGGTGACCTGGCTGCGCTGCTGGCCGGCGCCTGGGAGCGGCCCGTGCATCCGGTGCTGGTGGCCCAGCACGACCTGGTGGACACCGCCGAGGCCGAGTTCGAACGCGACCGGCCCAAGCCCGCCGACAATGCCGCGCTGCCGCAGGGGCAGGTGGCGCCGCCGGGCGAACTGGCCGTGCTGCAGCTGCCGCCCGACATGGCGCAGCTGCAGGCCCTGCTGGCGACCTGGACCGCCGCCGGCCGCACCGAGCCGCAAGACCTGAGGCCCGCCGTGCTGGGCGGCAGCTATGCCCGCGCCGCCTACCGCGCGCAGTTGCTGCCGCTGCTGGGCGACGCTCAGGCCCGCCATCTCAAGGGTGCCACCGGCGACATGGCGCGCCAGCCCTGGCGCGTGCGCTGGTCGGCCGAGCAAGGCCCCGTGGACGACGAGTTCGTCCAGTGGATGAGCCGCGGCCATCTCATTCCGGAACCTCCTGCCCCATGAGCCCTCTCGACGATTCCGCGCAACTGGCGGCCCAGCTGCTGGCCCGCCGCTGGCTGCCGCGCAGCCACCCCCTCGTGAAGCGCGCACTGATCGACACCGAGCTGTGGAATCAGCTCAGCGCGCGCCTGGCCGGCGTGGGCCTGCGCCTGGTGGACAACGTGCATGCCGACCACATCGCGGTGGCGCTGCTGCGCCCGGCCGAGAGCGCCGTGTTCGGCGAGGCCGGCCTGGCCGCCAACAACAATCTGGACCTGCCGCGCGACGGCGTGGCGCTGCTGGTGGTGCTGTGGGCGCTGATCGTGCTGCCCAAGCGCCAGCGCCAGGTGGCGCGCAGCGACGTCATCCATGCCGGCCAGGCCGAGATGTTCGCCACCGACAAGCCGCTGCCGCTGGCCTCGGCGGTGTCGCCGCTGGTCAGCTACCGCAGCCTGCTGGCCGACTTCGGCGACCAGCTCGGCAAGAAGCTGCGCCTGGACACCAACCTCAAGCTGCTGGAGCGGCATGGCTTCATCACGCGTCGCGGCGAGGACATTGCCGAAGGCCCGCTGCTGGACCTGCTGATCGACTACGACCTGCTGGCGCCGCGCATTCTGGACGGCGTGCTGGGCGACGTGCTGGCCCGCTCCACTCAGACTTTGGGCCAGCCGCTGGCGCGGCGTGACGAGCCCGTGGCCGAGGACGACATCGAGCCACCCCTGCAACGCCAAGAAGAACTCGACGACTGATGTTCCACCTGCAATCGCTCGAACTGCTGCACTGGGACTACTGCCAGCGCGTCACGCTTCCGTTGGACGGCGCCATCATCACCATCGCCGGCCCCAACGGGTCGGGCAAGACCACGCTGCTGGACGCGTTGCGCACGCTGCTGGGTCTGGAATGCTCCGGCGGCCGCACGTACAAGACTTATGCGCGCCATGCCAATGCCGAGACGGCCTGGCTGCGCGCGCTGGTGGACAACCGGCCGCGCTCGCGCCAGAACAGCAGCCGGCCGTTTGCGTCGTCGCTGCTGTACGCCGACCAGGTGACGCTGGCCTGCCGCATCGAGCGCCACGGCGGCGACTGGGTGCGCCGTTACCTCATCCTCGACGGCGCGCACGAGATCGAGCAACTGGCCGAGCGCGGCGAGCGCGACTGGCTGGGCATCGAGGCGTGGAAAAAGCGCCTGGAGGCCGCTGGGTTGACGCGGGCCATAGGCCGGGTCCTGGCGCTGGAGCAGGGCCAGACCGACCGGCTCTGCGAGCTCAGCCCGAAGGAGCTGCTGCGCCTGGTGTTCGAGGTGTTCGGCGACCAGGAGGTGCTGGACCGCTACGAGCAGGCCCGCAGCCACCAGCAGCAGCTGGCCAAGGAGGTGGAGCAGGCGGCGGCCGAGCTGGCGTACACGCAGGCCCAGCTCAGCGACCTGGCCAACCGCGTCAACAGCCATCGCCAATACCAGCTCAAGATTGCCGAGCGCGAGCGCCTGGCCACCGAGGTGCTGCCGGTGCTGCGCTGGAGCGAGGCCCGTGAGCGCATCGCCCGCGACGCGCGCGAGCTGCACCGCCAGCGCCTGTTCGCGTCGGGCGATGTGAAGGCGCTCAGCGCAAAGCGCGCCGCGCTGCACGAGCTGTTCACGGCGCAGGAGGCCGCCAAGGCGCGGCTGAAGGCGCTGGAAGGCGAGCGCCGTGCGGCCCGTGCCGCCTTCGACGCGGCGCGCGAGGCCGAGCGGCCGGCCGAGGCGCTGGTCAAGCGCGAGGATGAGTTGAAGGCACTGGCCGACGTGGAGGCCGACGCCGCCGCGCTGGCGGCCCGCATGCAGGAGCTGGCCAGCGAACGCGAGCGCCTGCGTGCCGACTACACGCGTGCCAGCGACAAGGCCGCGCGCGCTCAAGCACAGCTCGGCGAGCTCAGCGGCAAGCGCCTGCCGCCACCGCCGCCCGAGGTCGCGCCGATGCGGCGCGCGCTGGACGACGCGGGCATCGCCCACTACCTGGTGGCCGACTGCATCGACATCGCCGACGAGACCTGGCGCGCCGCGGCCGAAGGTCTGCTGCGGCCGTCGCGCTGGGTCGTCGTGCTCAAGCACCGCAGCGACGAGGGCCGCGCCTTCGACATCGCGGCCAGGCTGCGCTACCGCCACTACGTCGTCAGCGACACGACGGTCGTCGCTCAGGCGCCGGCCGGCTCGCTGCTGGCGGCGCTGAACGTCAGCGCGCCGCTGCCGACCTGGCTGGTGCGCCAGCTGGGCGCCATCCGCTGCGTGGCGTCCACGGAAGAGGGCGCCAAGACCAGCGGCGAATGGATCACGGCCGACGCCTACTACCGCGACGGCCGCGGCGGCCGCAGCGTGTTCGTCGAGCCGCGCGACCACCAGTTCGGCGCTTCCGCGGTGGACTCGCGCCGCGCTGCGCTGGAGGCCGAGGCCGCCCGCTGGGACGGCGAGCTCGGCCGCATCGCCAAGGCCCAGGCCGAGGTCGAGCGCCAATTCAAGGACGTGCAGCGCGCCGCGATCGGCCACAAGGCCGCGCAGGAACTCTCCGAACGTGCCGACGAATTTGCCGAGGCCCGAGCCCGCCTGCCGGTGCTGCGCCAGGCGCGCGCGGAAGCCGCCTCGCGCATGAGCCAGCTCGACGGCGAGTACGACCGCGTGCTGCGCGAGTCGACCCGCAGCGAGCAGGCCTACGAGGCCGCACAGATCGCGCTGCGCGATGGCGAGGGCTCGGCCGCCGCGCGGCTGCGTGAATACGAGGCCAAGCGCGAGGCGCTGCGCAAGGCATCGCGCGAAAGCCGCGAGCAGAAGGCCAAATTTCCGTCGGCCTGGGTCACGCCCGCCGCGCTGGCCGCGCTGCGCGACGAGTTCGAGAACGCCCGCCAGGCCGAGATCCGCGCCCACCATGTGGACCAGGAGCTGGAGGCGGGCCATTGGGAGGTGGACGCCAGCGTCGTCGAGCGCCATGCCCGCATGGCTGCCCAGGTGCACGAGCAGGACAGCCAGCTCAGCGACCGCCGCGCCAGCAACGAGCTGGCCCGCATCGCCGCCTTCAATGCCCGCGAGCGCTACATCGACGTGATGCGCGCCACCGTGCGCCGCTACAAGAAAAACGTGGCCGAGCTGGGCGAACTGGCCGGCGTGACGGCCGAGGCCATCCTGCCCCACCTGGACAACGACGACACCGTGCTGGCCCAGGCCGGCCTGCAGGTCAAGTTCAACTTCGACGGCAAGGGCGACGTGGGCCTGAACGACGGCGAGGCCTCGGGTGGCCAGCAGGTGCTCAAGAGCCTGATCCTGCTGGTGGGTCTGATGAAGGATGACGAGACGCCCGGCGGCTTCGTCTTCATCGACGAGCCCTTCGCCCACCTGGACGTGCGCAACATCCAGCTGGTGGGTCACTTCCTGCGCAGCACCCGCGCGCAGTACCTGCTGACGACGCCGATCACGCACAACGTCGAGGTGTTCGAGCCCAGCGAGATCACACTGGTGACGAGCAAGAAGCCGCGCGGCGAGCGCTGGGCGCCGCCCATCGCGGTGCTGGCGCGGCGGCCCGAAGTCTCGGTCTATGACTGACTGGGACCATCCCTCACCGTTCACGCTGCGGCTCGCGCCCACGGCGGCGGACATCGACGGCCTGGGCCACACCAACAACGCCGTCTACGTGCGCTGGTGCGAGCAGGTGGCGTGGGCGCACTCCGAGGCGCTGGGCCTGAGCCTGGCGGACTACCGCCGTCTGGACCGCGCGATGGCCATACGCGAGGGCCACTACGACTACCTGCTGCCATCTCTCGAAGGCGAGGCGCTGCTGCTGGGCACCTGGCTGACGGCCAGCGACGGCCGGCTCACGATGCAGCGGCAGTTCCAGCTCAGGCGCGCCAGCGACGGGGCGACGCTGGTGCGCGGTCGCTGGATGCTGGTGTGCATCGAGATCAGCAGCGGCAGGCCGAAACGCATGCCGGCGGAGTTCCTGGGCGTCTACGAGGCCGCGGTGGTGCCCCGAAGGGATTAATATGCGTTTCGTATACTGTTCGCATATCGTCGCGACATGGGAATCGTCAAAATCTCCGATCCGATGCACGAAAGCCTGCGCCTGGCCAGCCAGGCCCTGTCGCGCTCCATCAACGCCCAGGCCGAGCACTGGATGCGCATCGGCATGCTGGCCGAGCTGCACCCGCAGCTAAGCCACAGCGAGATCTGCCAGTTGCTGATCCGCGCCGAGCAGGACGGCGGGCTGGACTTGGCGCGCGTGGCCGGCTGGACTCAGCCGAGCAAGGCCAAGGGAGGCCGCGCATGAAGAGCCTGAAGTTGCGCAGCCCCGAGGAAGTCGCCAAGGCCCGTGAGGCAGGCCATCTGATCGCCCAGGTGCTCGCCATGCTCAAGCCCTATGTGGTGCCCGGCGTGACGACCGAGGAGCTCGACGACATCTGCCGCGACTACATCGTCAACGACCTGCGGTGCATCCCGGCCAACATCGGCTACCACGGCTACCCCAAGACGGCCTGCATCTCGCCCAACCACGTCGTCTGCCACGGCATCCCGAGCAAGGACAAGCGGCTCAAGAAGGGCGACATCGTCAACGTGGACGTGACCCTCAAAACGCCCGACGGCTGGTTTGGCGACAGCAGCCGCATGTTCATCGTCGGCGAGGCCAATGTGCTGGCGCGCCGGCTGGTGATGACGACCTACGAGGCGCTGCGCGCCGGCATCCGCCAGGTGCGCCCGGGCGCGACGCTGGGCGACGTGGGTCACGCCATCCAGAAGGTCGCGCACGCGGCCGGCTTCAGCGTTGTGCGCGAGTACGGCGGCCACGGCATCGGCGACGTCTATCACGACGAGCCGCACGTCAACCACTTCGGCCGCCCCGGCGAGGGCTTGCGGCTGCAGGAGGGCATGATCTTCACGATCGAGCCCATGATCAACGCCGGCGGCGCCGCCATCCGCGAGCTGAACGACGGCTGGACGGTGGTGACCAAGGACCACTCGCTGTCGGCGCAGTGGGAGCACATGGTGGCCGTCACCAAGGACGGCTTCGAGATCCTGACGCCGTGGCCGGACGGGCTGGGGGAGTACCCGGCGATCGATTGAGGGCACGGTTGTGCGCTGCCGGGATGTTGGGGTGGCGAGCTCACCCCAAGCTGCCCGTGCCCGTTTCAGTCCACCGACACCAGCTCCCTGCGCAAGGCCCGCGCCGCCTCCACCATCCTCGCGAGCGCGGCTTCCGTCTCCACCCACCCCCGCGTCTTCAACCCGCAGTCCGGGTTGACCCAGAGCTGCTGCGGCGGGATGACCGCGGCGGCTTTCTTCAGCAGGCGCAGCATCTCGGCCGTCTCGGGCACGCGCGGTGAGTGGATGTCGTAGACGCCGGGGCCGATCTCGTTGGGGTACCGGAACTGCCCGAAGCCGCGCAGCAGTTCCATGTCGGAGCGGCTGGTCTCGATGGTGATGACGTCGGCGTCCAGCGCGGCGATGTCAGGCAGGATGTCGTTGAACTCCGAGTAGCACATGTGGGTGTGGATCTGCGTGTCGTCGCGCACCGGGCTGGCCGAGACGCGGAAGGCACGCGTGGCCCAGGCGAGGTAGTCGCGCCAGCCCGCGCGGCGCAGCGGCAGACCTTCGCGGAAGGCGGGCTCGTCGATCTGGATCACGGCAATGCCGGCGGCCTCCAGGTCGGCCGCCTCGTCGCGTATGGCCAGGGCGATCTGCAGCGCGGTGTCGGCGCGCGGCTGGTCGTCGCGCACGAAGGACCATTGCAGCAGCGTGATCGGGCCGGTCAGCATGCCCTTCATCGGCTTGCTGGTGAGGCTTTGCGCGAAGACGGTCCAGTCCACCGTCATCGGCCTGGGCCGCGACACGTCACCGAACAGCACCGGCGGCTTCACGCAGCGTGAGCCGTAGCTCTGCACCCAGCCGTTGGCCGTGAAGGCAAAGCCCGCCAGCTGCTCGCCGAAGTACTCGACCATGTCGTTGCGCTCGGCCTCGCCGTGCACCAGCACGTCCAGGCCCAAGGATTCCTGCTTGCTCACGGCCAGCCGGATCTCACGCTGCATGGCTTCGCGGTAGGCGGCTTCGTCCAGCTCGCCGCGCTTGAAGGCCGCGCGTGCGGCGCGGATCTCGGGCGTCTGTGGGAAGGAGCCAATGGTGGTGGTCGGGAAGGCGGGCAGGTTCAGGCGCTGGCGCTGCGCGGCCCGGCGGGTGGGGAAGGGCGAGCGGCGCTGGTCGGCATCGGCCGGCAAGGCCTGGATGCGCGCTTGCACGCTGGCGTTGCGCACGCGCCGGCTCGCCGCGCGGTTGGCGCGGGCGGCGCGGGACTCAGCCAGTTCGCGGGCCACGCTCTGCTCGTCGCCCCACAGCGCGCGCTTGAGCACGCGCAGCTCGTCGAGCTTTTCGACGGCGCCGGCCAGCCAGGATTGCAGCTCGGGGTCCAGCGCGGCGTCGTGGCGCAGGCTGTAGGGCACGTGCAGCAGCGAGCACGACGGCGCTACCCACAGGCGCCCGCCGCGCAGTTGCAGCACTTCGCGCAGTTGGTCCAGCGCGGCGTCGAGGTCGCAGCGCCAGATGTTGCGGCCGTCGACGATGCCCACCGACAGCTCGCGCTCCAGCGGCAGCAGGCGCGCGATGGGCAGCAGTTCGGCAGGCGCGCGCACGGCGTCCACATGCAGGCCGGCCACCGGCAGCTCGCAGGCCAGGTCCAGGTTGTCGGCCAGCGGCGAGAAATAGGTGGCCAGCAGCAGCGGCTGGCCGACGACGCCCAGGCGGGCGTAGGCCTGGCGCAGCGCCTCGCGCCAGGCGGGTGGCAAGTCGAGTCCGAGGATGGGCTCGTCCAGCTGCACCCAGGTCACGCCGCGCGCGGCCAGGCGGGTCAGCAACTGCTCGTAGACGGGCAGCAGGCGCTTGAGCAGCGCCAAGCGATCGAAGCCCTCCTGCTTGCTCTTGCCCAGGAACAGGAAGCTCACCGGCCCCAGCAGCGCGACCTTGGGGCTGGCGGGCAGGGCGATGGCCTCGTCCACCTCGGCCAGCAGGCGCTCGGCGTGCAGGTGGAACTCGGTGGCGGCGTCGAACTCGGGCACCAGGTAGTGGTAGTTGGTGTCGAACCACTTGGTCATCTCCAGCGCTGGCGCCTGGCCGCCACGGGCCATCGCAAAGTAGCGCTGCAGCGGCGTGTCGTCACTCGTGAAGCCGAAACGGGCCGGCTCGCAACCGAACAGCTGGATCAGGTTGGCCACATGGTCGTAGAGCGCGAAGTCGCCCACCGTGACATGGTCCAGCCCCGCATCCTGCTGCAGGCGCCAGTGCCGGGCCCGCAGCGCGGCAGCCTGGGCCTCCAGCCCGGCGGCGGGCAGTTCGCCGCGCCAGTGGCGCTCCAGCGCCGTCTTCAGTTCGCGCTGTTCACCCATGCGCGGGAAGCCGAGAATATGAGTCTTGATCATGTTGAATCGAGTGATGCTGAAAACGATTCGTGATGATCGGCAGTCATGCAAAATGAATCAAACGAAACGTTTTTGGGTTCATCAATAGTTCCGTTCATGCAAACGCCACTCGAGTTGCGCCACCTGCGCACCCTGGTCGCGCTGAGGGAGGCCGGCAACCTCTCGCGCGCGGCGCAGCTGCTGAACCTGACGCAGTCGGCGCTGTCCCACCAGCTCAAGGTGCTGGAGGAGCACTACGGCGCCGAGCTGTTCGCGCGCAAGAGCAACCCGCTGGTGTTCGGCGTGGTCGGCCAGCGGCTGCTGAAGCTGGCGGACGCGGTGCTGCCGCAGGTGGACGAGGCCGACCGCGACGTGCGCCGGCTGGTGGACGGCTCAGCCGGCCAACTGCGCATCGCCGTGGAGTGCCACACCTGCTTCGACTGGCTGATGCCGGCCATGGATGCGTTCCGCGAGCGCTGGCCGGAGGTGGAGCTGGACATCGTGTCGGGCTTCCATGCCGACCCGGTAGGCCTGCTGCACCAGGACCGAGCGGAACTGGCCATCGTGTCGGACGTGGACGCCGACGAGAGCGGCGTCGTCGTGCATCCGCTGTTCAGCTTCGAGATCGTTGCGCTGCTGCGCAAGGGCCATGTCTTGCTGGGCAAGCCCTGGCTGGAGGCGGTCGATTTCAAGGATCAGACCCTCATCACCTACCCGGTGCCCGACGAGATGCTGGACCTGGTGCGCCGCGTGCTGCGGCCTGCCGGCATCACGCCGCCGCGGCGCACCAGCGAGCTGACGGTGGCCATGCTGCAGCTGGTGGCCAGCGGGCGCGGCATTGCGGCGCTGCCGCTGTGGGCGGTGGAGGGCTATCTGGCGCGTGGCTACGTGGCGCGGCAGCGCATTGGCGAGGCCGGGCTGACCGGCCGGCTTTATGCCGTCAGCACGTCGGCGCTCGCGACCAAGCCTTTTCTGGCGGACTTCGTGCGGCTGATGCGCGAGACCTCGTTGCTGAACCTCGCGGGCGTGAGCCTGCTTTGAGACTAGCCCGACAGGCGCCTAGTTGCGCGCGTGCGTGACGCGGTAGTCCGCCACGCCGGGCAGCTCCTGGATGCGGCAGCTGAAGCGGCACAGCGTCTGGCCGCCGTAGTTGCGCTTGGCCGTGCAGACGAAGCGCCATTCCTCTTGCTCGCCCTGCTTCTCGATGGCGACCGAGCCCGGCGCGAAGCGGTAGCCCAGGCCGTCGGAGAACTCGGCCAGCTCCTGCTGCGTGAAGCGCCGTCCCGGCGCGCCGCGCAGCATCACCGCGATGGCGGGGTGCGAGGGCAGCCGGATTTCCAGCATGGCGCCCCACATCATCAGGCCGGCGCACAGCAGCGTCAGCGCGATGGCGGCGAAGTAAAAGCCCATGCCCAGCACGATGCCTATGGCCGAGGCCGCCCAGAGCGAGGCGGCCGTCGTCAGGCCAGAGATGTTCATGCCCTCCCGCATGATGACGCCGGCGCACAGGAAGCCGATGCCTGTCACCACGCCCTGGATGACGCGCGTGGGGTCGGTGAACTGCGGCAGCGTGCCGCCGGCCGCATGGCCGCCGAACCATTGCTCGGGGTAGCCCACCAGGATGGTCACGCCGCAGGCCGCCATGCACACCAGCGCATAGGTGCGCATGCCCGCCGCGCGGCCGTGGTAGGCCCGCTCATAGCCCAGCAGCAGGCCCAGCACCATGGCACCCAGCAGATGCATCAGCATCAGCACGTTGGCGGCCCATTGGGCGCCCATCCAGTAGCGCAGCAGGTGGTCGGCGTCGAGCATGGGGGGTCCGGGTCGGGTGGGTGTGCCCCACGCTAACGCAGTCCGGCACGAGCTGCCAGAGGGGCGTCAGCAGCTGCGCGCGGCGCGCCGGGCCGCCCCCAGCCGAGCACGCGGGCGATTTGCTTGCGGCTTGCTGCCGCAGACATCGCCGCGTCTGGCGGGCGGGGGGCTCTTAGGCCAGGGCCGTCATGCGTTCGACGAGCACGCAGCGCACCCACTTGCGCGCGGTGATCTGCGCCGTCTGCGCGCGCAGGAACTCCTCGGCCTGCGAGTTGGCCGACTCGAACTCGAAGCCACTGAGCTGCACGAGGCGGCTCAGCGGCTGCGTCCAGACGCGGCGCACAGCAGCGCTGAACAGCGGCACGCCTTCGTCCTCGCCCAGCAGCAGACGCAGCTCGTAGTGCAGCGCGTCCAGCACCGGCTCGGCGGCGCAGAGGATTTGCAGGCCGTTTTCGCTGAGGTTGACGACCACGCCGCCCCGCGCGTCGCTCAGGCCCTGGGGCTTGATGACCCAGACCGGCAGCTGTTCATGCTCGGCCGGCACCAGGAAGAACTCGACGCGGGGCGAACGGCGTTGGTCAATGGCGGTCATGGCGGTTCCGGGTTGGCATGCGGGCTTGCATCAGAGCATGGCCGAATGACAGGCGCTTGTCAGCGCCGCGCCTGTCACCCAATGCGGGTTCGGTCAAACCGCCAGCAGTTCCACCTCGAACAGCAGCGTCGCGTTGGGCGGAATGACGCCGCCGGCGCCGTAGGCGCCATAGCCCAGCTCAGGCGGCAGCACCAGCATGCGCGTGCCGCCCACCTGCATGCCCTGCACGCCCTCGTCCCAGCCGGCGATGACCTCGCCGCCGCCCAGGTTGAACCTGAAGGGTTGGCCGCGGTCCTTGCTGGAGTCGAACTTCTTGCCGCGCATGCCGTCCTTGTAGAGCCAGCCGGTGTAATGCACGGTCACGCGCCGGCCCTTCTCGGCCACGGCGCCTGCGCCCACGACGCGGTCCTCGTATTGCAGGCCGCTGGCAGTGCTCTGCAGGTCCAGCGCAATCGCCTCGGGGCCGCCGGCCACGCCCAGCAGCTCCACCTCGAAGCACAGCGTCGCGTTGGGCGGGATCACGCCGCCGGCGCCGCGCGCGCCATAGCCCAGTTCGGCCGGAATGATCAGCGTGCGCTTGCCGCCAACCTTCATGCCCTGCACGCCCTCGTCCCAGCCGCGGATGACCATGCCGGCGCCTAGTTCGAACTCGAAGGGGTCGTTGCGGTCGCGGCTGGAGTCGAACTTGGTGGTCCTGGCGCCGTTCTCCCACAGCCAGCCGGTGTAGTGCACGCTCACGTCCTGGCCGGCTACGGCCGTTTTGCCGTCACCCTCGACGGTGTCATCAAACTGCAGGCCGCTGGGGGTGGTGTTCATGGAGAGTCCTTGAGTTGTTGGAGAGAAAGAAGGCGCGGATTGTCGCCGCGCTCAGGCCCGCCACTGCTGCACGGCCTCGGCGAGCAGTTCGGCCGTTGCGCCGCCGCGGGCCTGTAGGCTCATGCCCAGCCGGGCCGCCGCTTCGCGCAGCCGCGCGGCGGGGTCCGAGAGGTCGATGGCCGCCGCGCCGTTCTGCTTGGACAGCTTTTGCCCGTCCGCCGCCAGCACCAGCGGCGTGTGCAGGTAGCGCGGCGTGGGCAGGGCGAGTGCCCGTTGCAGCGCGATCTGGCGTGGTGTGTTGTCGGCCAGATCCTCGCCGCGCACGATGTCGGTGATGCCTTGCTCGGCGTCGTCCACCACCACCGCCAGCTGATAGGCCCAGAGCCCGTCGGCGCGCTTGAGCACGAAGTCGCCCACCTCGGTGGCGAGGTCTTGCGACTGCATGTGCAGCCGCCGGTCCTGCCAGTCGATGCGACCGCTCACCCGGTACCGCCAGGCCCGCACCGGGCGTCCGCCCGTGCCGTGCCGGCAGGTGCCGGGGTAGACCAGCTCGCCATGCCGTGGCTTCGGGCCGGCTGCCGCGGCGATCTCGGCGCGCGTGCAGGCGCAGCCATAGGCCAGGCCGGCAGCAATCAGTCGCTCCAGCGCCGCCTGGTAGAGCGCGCCGCGCTTGGACTGCCAGACCGGCGGCTCGTCGGGCAGCAGGCCCAGCGCTGCCAATTGGCCGAGGATGAACTCGCCCGTGCCCGGCGGGCAGCGCGGGCCATCCACGTCCTCGATGCGCACCAGCCAGCGGCCGCCGTGGGCGCGCGCGTCCAGCCAGCTGGCCAGCGCGGTGACCAGCGAGCCGGCATGCAGCGGGCCGGTGGGAGAGGGCGCAAAGCGGCCCCGGTACTGGCCGCGGCAGCTCATCACACCAGCCCTTCGTGCTGCTCCAGCAGTGCGCGCCGCGTGGCCTCGCCGCGCAGCTTGTCCAGCCACCAGGCCAGTGCCTTGCCGGGTGCCTGGCCGGTGTCGCGCCAGGCGTAGTGCATGACGACGGCGCGGCGGCCCTCGTAGGTGGTCTTGCACACCAGGCGGCCCGCGTCGATGTGCCGCCGCACCATGCTGACCGGCAGCGAGCCGCAGCCCAGGCCGCGCAGCATGGCCTCCAGCTTGGCGGCCATGGATGGCAGCGTCAGCACGTCTTGCCCCGGCAGCAGGCCCACGGTGATGGGTGCGAGCGTGCGCGCGCTGTCGGCCACGGCGACGATGCGGTGCTCGGCGATCTGCGCGGCCGTCAGCGGCTCGGGCAGCTGGGCCAGCGGGTGGTGCGGCGCGACGCAGAAGGCGAACTCCAGCTCGCCGGCCGGCTCGCAGTGGATGCTGCTGTTCGCCGCCTGGGCCGGCACACCCAGCGCCAGGTCGGCCTGGCCGTGCAGCAGTGCCTCCCAGGTGCCGGCCAGCACCTCCACGCGCAGCTTCAGCCGCGTCGGCGGTGCGCTGCCGTCCTCGCCGCGCTGGGCATAGAAGGCTTCCATCAGATCGAACACCGCGCGGCGCGCGATGGCGTCGTCCATCACCAGCGTCAGCTCGCTCTCCCAGCCGGTGGCGATGCGGCGCACGCGGTTGGCCACCGCGTCCAGCTCCTGCAGCAGGCGGCGGCCGGCCAGCAGCAGCTCCTGCCCGGCCGAGGTCAGCACGGCCTGGCGCGAGCTGCGGTCGAACAGCAGCACATCCAGCGCGTCCTCCAGCTGGCGCACAGAGTAGGTCAGCGCCGACGGCACCCGGCCCATCTCGCGTGCCGCCGCGGCAAAGCTGCCGGTGCGGGCGATGGTGTCCATCATGGCCAGGGCCTCGGGCGTCAGCGCGCGGCGCTTGTCTTGGGGGGCGGTCATCGGTTCAGTCTATTTGAACGATCTGCTCAATACGGGCGGGATGGTGGTGCAGGCGGCGACTCCTACATTGAGGCCATCGCCAACAAGCAAGGAGCCCTGCGTGCAGACCCAGCTGATCAAGTCCAGCGACCGCGGCTATGCCGACCACGGCTGGCTGAAGTCCTTTCACAGCTTTTCGTTCGCCGACTACTACGACCCGGCGCGCATGGGCTTTGGCGCGTTGCGCGTCATCAACGAGGACCAGATCGCCCCGGGCACCGGCTTTGGCACGCATGGCCACCGCGACATGGAGATCATCAGCTACGTGCTGTCCGGCGAGCTGGCGCACAAGGACAGCATGGGCAACGGCGAGGCGGGATCTGCCAACTCGGGCGTCATCCGCCCCGGCGATGTGCAGCGCATGAGCGCGGGCACCGGCGTGATGCACAGCGAGTTCAACCATGCCAAGGACCAGGCCACGCACTTCCTGCAGATCTGGATCATGCCGAACCAGCGCGGCATTGCGCCCAGCTATGAGCAGAAGCATTTCGACGCAGCCTCCAAGCGCGGCAGGCTGCGGCTGGTGGCGGCCAACGACGGTGCGCACGGCGCCGTGACCATCCATGCCGATGCCAAGCTGTACGCCGGCCTGTTCGACGGCGCCGAAGCTGCAGAGCTGGCGCTTGCGCCCGGCCGGCTCGCCTACGTGCACCTCGTGCGCGGCGCGCTCAAGGTCAACGGGCAAGACCTGACGGCGGGTGATGCCTTGCAGGTTCGCGAAGCATCGCGCGTCTCGCTGTCCGGCGGCCAGGACGCCGAAGTGCTGGTCTTCGACCTCGCAGCCTGAAACTCCCTCCAACCCACCAAGAGGAAATCGCCATGAGCAAGATCATCGTTCTCTACCACTCCGGCTACGGCCACACCAAGAAGGTCGCGGAGGCCGTGGCCGGCGCCGCAGGTGCGCAGCTGATCGCCATCGACGCCGAGGGCAACATCACCGAAGCCGACTGGGCAGCGCTGGCCGCGGCCGACGGCATCGTCTTCGGCACACCCACCTACATGGGCGGCCCGAGCTGGCAGTTCAAGAAGTTCGCCGATGCCAGCAGCAAGCCCTGGTACGCGCAGCTGTGGAAGGACAAGATCGCCGCCGGCTTCACGAACTCCGCCACGCTGAACGGCGACAAGCAGGGCACGCTGCAGTACTTGCATGCGCTGAGCCAGCAGCACGGCATGATCTGGGTGGGCATGGGCATGAAGGCGCCCAACCACAAGGCCGCCACGCGCGACGACCTGAACAACCTGGGCGGCTATGCCGGCCTCATCACGCAGACGCCCAGCGACGCCTCGGCCGAAGAGATGGTGCCGGGCGACATCGCGACGGCCAAGGCCTTCGGCGAGCGCGTGAAGGCGGTCGTCGAGCGCTGGACCCAATAAGCCCCAGATCGCGCAGCCCAGCACCCTGCAGGCAGCGGCCGCGGCCCAGCGCGCGCAGCCGTGCGAGGTCGTCACTGCGGGCGCCATCGTGGCGCCGCCCCAGGTCCGCTGCCGACAGGAGCAACAAGACTTCACATCCCGTTGCCGCCGTCAGGTCGCCCGCCTCACTTCACGTAGATGCGGTCAAAGATGCCGCCGTCGTCGAAGTGCGCCTTCTGCACCGAGCGCCAGTCGCCAAACAGCTCGCCCAGCGTGAACAGCTTGACCGGCTGGAATTGCTTGGCGTACTTGGCCGCGACCTTGGCATCGCGCGGGCGGTAGTGGTTCTGCGCGGCCAGCTCCTGGCCCTCGGGACCGTACAGGAACTCCAGGTAGGCCTGGGCGGTCTTCCGGGTGCCGCGCTTGTCCACGACCTTGTCGACCACGGCCACCGGCGGCTCGGCCAGGATGGACAGGCTGGGCGTGACGATCTCGAACTTCTCCGGGCCCAGTTCTTTGACGGCCAGCAAGGCCTCGTTCTCCCACGCGATCAGCACGTCGCCGATGCCGCGCTCGACAAACGTCGTCGTCGAGCCGCGCGCGCCGGAGTCCAGCACCTTGACGTTGGCGAAGATTTTCTTGACGAAGTCCTGCGCCGTGGCCGGCGTGCCGCCGTTCTTCAGGTGGTAGCCCCAGGCGGCCAGGTAGTTCCAGCGCGCGCCGCCGCTGGTCTTGGGGTTGGGGGTGACGACTTCCACGCCCGGCTTGATCAGGTCGTTCCAGTCCTTGATGCCCTTGGGGTTGCCCTTGCGCACCAGGAACACGATGGTGGACGTGTAGGGCGAAGCGTTCTGCGGCAGACGCTTCTGCCAGTCAAGCGGCAGCAGCTTGTGGTCGGCAATCGCGTCGATGTCGTAGGCCAGCGCCAGCGTGACGACGTCGGCCTCCAGGCCGTCGATGACGGAGCGGGCCTGCTTGCCCGAGCCGCCGTGCGAGGTCTTGATCACGACGGTCTCGCCGGTCCTGGCCTTCCAGTGGGCGGCGAAGGCCTTGTTGAAGTCTTGATACAGCTCGCGCGTCGGGTCGTAGGAGACGTTGAGCAGCGTGGTCTGGGCCAGGGCTGCGCCGGCGGCGAGCGAAAGGGTGAGGGCGGTGAGCAGGTGTCGCATGTGCTTGGGGAGGGAGGGAAAGGATCAGACCGCCTGCGCCCAGGCCAGCGCGGGGCCGTGGCGCGCGGCGTCGACCACCTCGCGCTGGGTGCCATTCTGGGAAGCCGGCCTTCTGCTGTCGTCGAATGAATCGCGATATCGATATGCGTTTCCCGACGCTGGACTGGGGCTTGGCCGGCTCACTACAGTCGTGGCGCCCTGCAGTTGGAGATCCGCGATGCAGAACCCGAGTGAGATCCCGGCCGAGGCCTGGCCGCTGTTCGACCGCTATGTGCACGGCGAGCTGAGCCGGCGCGGCTTTCTGGATCAGGCCGCGCGCTTTGCCGGTGGGCCGGCGGGTGCAGCGGCATTGCTGGCCGCCTTGAGCCCCGACTTCGCCGCAGCCCAGCAGGTCAAGCCCGATGACGCCCGGCTGGCCACGCGCCGCCAGGCCTTCGCGTCGCCCGACGGCAACGGCCAGGTGCAGGGTTACCTCGCCAAGCCGGCCAACGCCACGGGCGCGCTGCCGGCGGTGCTGGTGGTGCACGAGAACCGCGGGCTGAATCCGCACATCGAGGACATCGCCCGCCGCGTCGCGCTGGCCGGCTACGTGGCCTATGCGCCCGACGCGCTGACCCCGCTGGGCGGCTATCCCGGCAACGAGGACGACGCGCGCGCGCTGTTCCAGCAGCTGGACCCCGCCAGGGCACGGGCCGACATCGTGGCCGCCGCGCGCGGCCTGCTGACGCTGGCCGACGCCAACGGCAAACTCGGCGTGGTGGGCTTTTGCTGGGGGGGTGCGCTGGCCAGCCATGTGGCCACGCAGGTGCCGGAGCTGGCGCTGGCCGTGCCCTTCTACGGTGGTGCGCCGGCGGCGGCGGACGTGCCGCGTATCAAGGCCCGGCTGCAGCTCCACTACGCGGCCAACGACGAGCGCGTCAACGCCACCTGACCGCCGTTTGAGGCCGCGCTGAAGGCGGCGGGCGTGCGCTACGAGGCCTTCATCTACCCCGGCACGCAGCACGGCTTCAACAACGACACGACGCCGCGCTATGACGCCGAGGCAGCCAAACTGGCCTGGGAGCGGACGCTGGCCGCCTTCAAGGCGGCGCTGGGCTGAGCCTCAGACGGCGAGGGGTCACGCGCGCGAGCCCGCGTGCTGCGGCCTTTGTTTCGCGGCACGTCGGGATCGGGCGGTGCAAGAAGCAGCGCTGCGCGCACGGGCGAGTCGGTTGGGTTGGCCAGGCGGCGGCCAGCGCCAGGCAGACCACGCCTTCGATCACCGCCTCGATGGGGCGCGGAACAGGTCGCGACGTTGATGGCGGTGCTGCTCGTTCGGATCTCCCCTGGAGCGGGAGATCCCGGCGGGTACGTGGAATGGGCGTCAGGCAACAAAGCGTTGCGCAGCCAGGCATGCGCAGGGCTTACAGCATCAGATGCCGGCGCCCGCCTCGAACAAGCTCAGCTTCGCCGCACTCAGCTTCACCCTCTGCCCACCGCGCAGCTGCAGGCGCTCGGCCTGCTCGCGGGGCAGCTCCGCTTCCAGCGGCTGCCCGTCCGGCCCGATCAGCTCCACGCGAGCGCTCGCGCCAAACGACAGCACCCGTTCCACGGTCGCAGCAAGACCTGGCGCCGACTCGTCCGTCAGGATTTGCAGCTCATGGGGCCGTGCATAGGCCTGAACCTCGCCGTCGCTGTGCGCGCCGGCATGCGGCAGCTGGTGTTCGCCGATATGCAGCACGCCGCCGCGCGCATGGCCGACGAAGCGGTTCACCGCGCCCAGAAACCCGTAGACGAAGGGCGTGGCCGGGCGCTCGTAGACCTCCTGCGGCGTGCCGACCTGCTCGACGCGGCCATGGTCCATCAGCACGATGCGGTCGGCCACTTCGAGCGCCTCGTCCTGGTCGTGCGTGACGAAGATGCTGGTGATGTGCAGCTCGTCGTGCAGGCGGCGCAGCCAGCGGCGCAGCTCCTTGCGCACCTTGGCGTCGAGCGCGCCGAAGGGTTCGTCCAGCAGCAGCACGCGCGGCTCTACCGCCAAAGCACGAGCCAGCGCGATGCGCTGGCGCTGGCCGCCCGAGAGCTGCGGCGGGAAGCGGTCGCCCAGCCAGTCCAGCTGCACGAGCTTGAGCAGCTCGGTGACGCGCTTGCGGATCTCGGTTTCCGGCAGGCGTTGCTTGCGCGGCTTGACGCGCAGGCCGAACGCGACGTTGTCGAACACCGTCATGTGGCGGAACAGCGCGTAGTGCTGGAACACGAAGCCGACCTGGCGCTCGCGCACATGGGTGTCGGAGGCATCCTCGCCGTCGAGCAGCACGCGGCCGCGGTCGGCGCTCTCCAGGCCGGCAATGATGCGCAGCAGCGTCGTCTTGCCGCAGCCCGACGGGCCTAGCAGCGCGACCAACTCGCCGGTGGGAAAGTCCAGCGAAACGTCGCCCAGTGCGGTGAAGTTGCCGAAGCTCTTGTGGATGTTCTGAACCTGGATGCCCATCATTCGTTCCCGTGCGACTGGCTGGCGCGCCACTCGATGATTTGCTTGATCACCAGCGTCACCAGCGCCAGCAACGCCAGCAGCGAGGCCACGGCGAAGGCGGCGGCGAACTGGTATTCGTTGTAGAGGATCTCGACGTGCAGTGGCAGCGTGTTGGTCAGGCCGCGGATGTGGCCCGACACGACCGACACCGCGCCGAACTCGCCCATGGCCCGCGCATTGCACAGGATGACGCCGTACAGCAGGCCCCACTTGATGTTGGGCAGCGTGACGCGGCGGAAGGTCTGCCAACCGCTGGCACCCAGCACGGTGGCGGCTTCCTCCTCGTCCTTGCCCTGGGCCTGCATCAGCGGGATCAGCTCGCGCGCGACGAAGGGGAAGGTGACGAAGATGGTTGCCAGCACGATGCCTGGCACGGCAAAGATGATCTTGATGTCGTGGGCCTGCAGCCAGGGGCCGAGCCAGCCGTTGGCACCGAACACCAGCACATACATCAGGCCGGCCACCACCGGCGAGACCGAGAAGGGCAGGTCGATCAGCGTGATCAGAATCTGCTTGCCAGGGAACTCGTGCTTGGCGATCAGCCAGGCAGCGCTGACACCGAACAGCAGGTTCAGCGGCACGGCGATGGCGGCAGCCGTCAGCGTCAGCTTGATGGCCGACAGCGTCTCCGGGTCGGCCAGCGACGTGAAGTAGAGCCCCCAGCCCTTGCGCAAGGCCTCGGTGAAGACGGCCACCAGCGGCAGGATCAGGAAGATCAGGAAGAAGCCCAGGCCCAGCGTCAGCAGCGCAAGCCGCACCCAGGGTGCCTCGCGGGTGGCCGGGTTGTCCTGGTATTTGGCGCGGGCGCGGGCCGGCGCGAGGTGGAGGGTGGTGCTCATCGCGCACCCCGCTGGGACGTCCAGGCCTGCAGCCCGTTGATGATGAGCAGCAGCACGAAGCTGACCACCAGCATGACGGTGGCAATCGCCGTGGCGCCGACGTAGTCGTATTGCTCCAGCTTGGAGATGATCATCAGCGGCGTGATCTCGCTGACCAGCGGGATATTGCCGGCGATGAAGATCACCGAGCCGTACTCGCCGACGGCGCGCGCAAAGGCCAGCGCGAAGCCGGTCAGCAGCGCGGGCAGCAGCGTGGGCAGTACGACGTGGCGG
The DNA here is from genome assembly GCA_046294815.1 of Roseateles sp. GTDB lineage: Bacteria > Pseudomonadota > Gammaproteobacteria > Burkholderiales > Burkholderiaceae_C > Pelomonas. Next base: position 119,478 of record JBKBOJ010000001.1, read on the forward strand.
AAGGTCTGCCAGCGCTGCGCGCCCAGCGACGCGGCAGCCTCCTCCAGTTCGGTCTCCATGTCCTCCAGCACCGGTTGCACGGTGCGCACGATGAAGGGCAGGCCGATGAAGATCAGCGCCAGCAGCACGCCCAGCGGCGTGAAGGCGATCTTCAGGCCCTCGGGGCCGAACAGGAAAGCCAGCGTGCCACCTGGCGCAAACAGCGCGCCGACCCAACCGTTGGGCGCGTAAAGCGCCGTCAGCGCGATGCCGGCGACGGCGGTAGGCAGCGCGAAGGGCAGGTCGATGAGCGCGTCGACCAGCTTCTTGCCAGGGAACTCATAGCGCACGATGCACCAGGCCAGGATGAGGCCGAAGACCAGGTTGATGGCCGCTGCGATCAGCGCGGCGCCGAAGCTGAGCTTGTAGGAGGCCATCACGCGCGGTGACGTCGCTGCGGCCCAGAACGCCTCCCAGCCATGGCCGGACGATTTCAGGAACACCGCGGCCAGCGGCACCAGCACGATGAGGGACAGATAGAACAGCGTGAAACCCAGCGTCGGCGCGAAGCCGGGAAGCACGCGCCGTCGTCCCAACGAGAACGAAGCCATGAGAGTGATGGGGATTGGTACTGCATTTAGGGCCGGGCGCCGGGCCGCGCCCAAGCCGGTCCGCGTGGGCGATGTGGGAGCGGCGTCAAGCCGCGCGCATCGCCATCGCCTCGGTGGATAGACCCGCCTCGCACGCGTTCGGCGTCGCGCGCTGGGTGGGGCGTCAGCGTTTGATGCTGGCCATCACCTGGTCGAAGGTGCCGCCATCCGCAAAGTGCTGCTTGCTCACCTTGGCCCAGCCGCCCAGCGTCTGATCCACGGTGAACAGCTTGATGTCGGCGAAGCGCTGCTGGTGCTTCTTGAAGATGGCCGGGTCGCGCGGGCGGAAGTTGTTCTGCGCGATGATCTCTTGCGCCTGCGGGCTCCAGTGGAAGTCCAGGTAGGCCTTGGCCAGTGCGGCCGTGCCCTTTTTGGCGGCGACCTTGTCGACGAGGGCCACGGGGGCCTCGGTCTCGATGGACACGCTGGGGTTGACCTGCTCGAACTGGCCCTTGCCGAACTCGTTCTCGATCAGCTCCACCTCGGCCTCGAAGGTGACCAGCACGTCGCCGATGCCCCGCTGAGTGAAGGTGGTCGTGGCGCCGCGGCCGCCGCCGTCCAACACCGGCACATTGGCCAGCACCTTGGTGACCAACTCGCGAGCCTGCGCTTCGCTGCCGCCCTTGGCGATGACGCTGCCCCACAGGGCCAGGTAGCTGTAGCGGCCGTTGCCCGTCACCTTGGGGTTGGGGATGATGACCTGCACGCCGGGGCGGGCCAGGTCCGCCCAGTCCTTGATGCCCTTGGGGTTGCCCTTGCGCACCAGGAAGGTCATCGTGGACGAGTAGGGCGCCGCGTTGTTGGGAAAGCGGCTGCGCCAGTCGGCCGGCGTCAGCCCGCTGCTGGCCAGTTGGTCCACGTCGGTGGCCTGATTCATCGTCACCACGTCCGCTTCCAGGCCGCCGATGACGGCGCCGATCTGCTTGCTGGAGCCGCCATGGCTCTGGTTGACCGTCACGTTGAAGCCCTTGGCCTTCTGCGCCGCGACGAAGGCGGGGTTGAGCTGCTTGTACAGCTCGCGCGCCACGTCGTAGGAGACGTTCAGCAGCGTCGTATCGGCAGCCAGCGCCGGCAGGGCTGCGCAGGCGGCCAACAGAGCCAGCGTGGTGCGGCGGGTGAACTTGGAGAGGGGCATGGTGTCGAGGACGTCGTTGGAACGAAGCCGCGAGGGTGCCCCAAGTCCCTTATGCAAGGAACGATAGTTTGCTTATTTCCTTATGCCGATCCAGCCAAAGGCGGCACCGCTCGCGGCCGTGCTCTGTCCGCAGGGGCGCGACGGCGGTGTCGGCGCACCGTCCGAGGTGCTGAGCGATGCACGCAGCGCCGGCGTGCTTTTGCATGCGGGAGCGGGCGGCGCATTTCGGTGGGGGTGTCGGTGTCGTGATCTTGCTGGTGTGCCAGTGAAACTGCGTTCCGTTTTGCGCGTTACATTGCTGGCCGCACCTACCACCGCGCCGCTTGGCGCACACAGTGAGAGAACTCCATGAGCGTCATACAGCACATCGCCGAAGCCTTCGCCTCAGCCCGCGCCGCCGGCCGCGCTCTAGCGGCGTATCCCGGCACGCCGCCCGCCACGCTGGCTGAGGCCTACGCCATCCAGGCCGCGGCCATCGCCCGCTGGCCCGATGCCGTCGCCGGCTGGAAGGTCGCCCGCGTCAACCCGGCCTTTTCAGCGCAGTTCCCTGAGGAGCGCCTCATCGGCCCCGTGTTCGCGCCCAACGTGCACCGCGTCGAGCCCGGCGGCACGGCGACCTGCCCGGTGTTCGACGGCGGCTTCGCAGCCGTCGAGGCCGAGGTCGTCATCGTCGTCGCACAGGACGCACCCGCCGGCAAGGCCGATTGGACTGCGGACACCGTGCTGCCCTTCGTCCAGTCCATGCACATCGGCGTGGAAGTGGCCAGCAGCCCGCTGGCGACGCTGAACGACATCGGCCCCGGGGCGGTGATTTCCGACTTCGGCAACAACTGGGGTGTCGTCGTCGGTGCCGAGATTGCCAACTGGCGTGAGTTGGAAACCCTCGATGTCCAGACCTTCATCGACGGCGCCTTGGTCGGCACCGGCAAGGTTGCCCTCAAGCCCGGTCCGTTGGGTGCGTTGGCCTTCACGCTGAACAAGCGGGCCCAGCAGGGCGCCGCGCTGAAGGCAGGAGACGTGATTTCCACCGGCATGATCACCGGCGTGCACGACATCCGCGTCGGCCAGCGCTCACGGCATGTGTTTGCCGGGGTGGGCGAGCTGCAGGTGCAGATCAGCCGCAGCCTTTCTCGATGCGGGACACCAGAGCGTGGCCAAGCGAGCTGAAGCCAATCCGGACGTGCGCCGGTCAAGCGTCGCGAATCGAGGCGGCTGATCCTTGAACCTGGAAACACCAGTTGAGCCTTGTGGCGGCCTTTCCTAGCGGCGCCGCGACGAGCGCCAGTGGCGGATCAGCAGCCAGGCGCCCAGCATGCCGCCCAGGTGAGCGAAATGGGCCACACCGCTGGCGCGGCTGAAGCCCAGGATGAGCTCCAGCCCACCGAAGATTGCGACGAAGTACTTGGCCTTCATCGGGATGGGCGGGATCAGCGGCACGATGATGCGGTTGGGAAACAGCATGCCGAAGGACAGCAGCAGCCCGAAGATCGCGCCCGAGGCGCCCACCGTCGGCGCGTTGGTGCCTATGGCCCAGGTGAACAGCAGTTGCACCGCTGCCGCGCTCAGCGCGCTGGCGACCAGGATCTGCGTGTAGCGCCGCGGTCCCCATACCCGCTCCAACTCACCGCCGAACATCCACAGCCCCAGCATGTTGAACAGCAGGTGCATGAAGTCGCCGTGCAGGAAGGCATAGCTCAGTGGCTGCCAGGGCAGGAAGGCGCCCGAGGCCAGGGGCCAGAGCTCGAACCAGAAGGCCAGCGTGGGGAACAGGATGAAGAAGCAGTAGACACCGACGCAAGCCAGGATGAAGGCTTTGGTGACCTGAGGCAGCGGGGGCATGGAGTCTCGGTGGGGGCGCCGCAGCGGCGCGTCGCGATCGGAGGGGCCGATGCTTATGGGCCGAGTGTATGCCAGTGATTGCGCGACCTATGGTGCCCCCCGCCGGACTCGAACCGGCACACCTTGCGGCGGGGGATTTTGAGTCCCCTGCGTCTACCGATTCCGCCAGAGGGGCCATCGGTCGTGCAACCCGCCGTGATGGCGAGGGGATGCATTATGCACTCGCCAAGGCTCGGATTTCGAACCCGCTGCCACAATCACCGTCATGAACTATCCGACCCTCGAAGACGTCATCGGCGCCACGCCGCTGGTGCGGTTGCAGCGCCTGCCCGGCAGCGATGGGCGCGGCAATGTGATCCTGGCCAAGCTGGAGGGCAACAACCCAGCCGGCTCGGTGAAGGACCGCCCCGCCATCAGCATGATCAAGCGCGCCGAGGAGCGCGGCGAGATCAAGCCGGGTGACACGCTGATCGAGGCGACTTCCGGCAACACCGGCATCGCGCTGGCGATGGCCGCCGCCATCCGCGGCTACCGCATGGTGCTGATCATGCCGGAGGACTTGTCCATCGAGCGCGCCCAGACCATGAAGGCCTTCGGTGCCGAGCTCATTCTGACGCCCAAGACCGGCGGCATGGAGTACGCGCGCGATCTGGCCGAGCAGATGGCGCGCGAGGGCAAGGGCCGCGTGTTGGACCAGTTTGCCAACCCCGACAACCCGCGCGTGCACTACGAGACCACCGGCCCCGAGCTGTGGAAGGACACCGGCGGGCGCATCACCCACTTCGTCAGCGCGATGGGCACGACCGGCACCATCACCGGTACCTCGCGCTTTCTGAAAGAGCAGAACCCGGCGGTGCGCATCGTCGGCGCGCAGCCGGCGGAAGGCTCGCGCATCCCCGGCATCCGCAAGTGGCCCGAGGCCTACCTGCCCAAGATCTACGACCCCAGCGGCGTGGACGAACTGGTGCTGGTGAGCCAGGCCGACGCCGAGGACATGGCGCGCCGGCTGGCCCGCGAGGAGGGCTTGTTCGCCGGCATCTCGGCCGCAGGCGCCTGCTGGGTGGCGCTGCAGATTGCCAAGCAGGTCGAGAACGCGACCATCGCCTTCATCGTCTGCGACCGCGGCGACCGCTACCTGTCCACGGGCGTCTTTCCCGCGTGAAGCCGCCCACCTATTGCGGTGACTGCGCGACACCGCTCGCGTTGATCACGCTGGCCGAAGACGGCGGCGACAAGACGCGGCTGCGCTGCCCGGCCTGCGGCTGGACGCACTGGAACAACCCGACGCCGGTGCTGGCCGCCGTCATCGAATGCACGGACCGCGACGGCCAGGTGCTGCTGGCTCGCAATGCCGCCTGGCCCGGGCGCTTCTTTGGCCTGGTGACCGGCTTTTTGGAGGCCGGCGAGGCGCCTGAGGACGGCATGCGCCGTGAGATTGCCGAGGAGACTGCGCTGCAGGTGGACTCGCTGGCGCTGCTGGGCGTGTGGGACTTCCAGCGCATGAACCAGGTCATCATTGCCTACCATGCGGCGGCGCACGGCGAGATCCGGCTGTCACCCGAACTGGCCGAGTACAAGCTGCTGGCGCCGCAGGACCTGCGCTGCTGGCCGCAGGGCACGGGCCAGGCGTTGGCGACCTGGCTGCGCTCCAGAGGCATCACGCCGCAGTGGCTGGAGCTCAAGCGAGAATGACACGATGGACGTCCAACGCGAGATCGATACCCGGGGCCTGAACTGCCCCCTGCCCATCCTGAAGGCCAAGAAGGCGCTGGCCGAAATGCAAAGCGGCGAGCTGCTGCGCGTGGTCGCGACCGACCCGGGCTCGCTGCGCGACTTTCAGGCCTTTGCGCGTCAGACCGGCAATGAGCTGGTGCAGCAGCAAACCGCAGGCGCGGAATTCATCCACGTCCTGCGTCGCCGCTGATCAGCGGGTCAGAGCGCCAAACCCTGCAGGAATTCCTTGAAGCCCGGGCCCAACTGCGGGTGGGCCAGGGCCAGCTCGACGTTGGCCTGCAGGAAGCCTTCCTTGCTGCCGCAGTCATAGCGCTTGCCCTCGTAGCGGTAGGCAAACACCTTCTCGCGACGCAGCAGGCCGGCGATGCCATCGGTCAGCTGGATCTCGCCGCCCACGCCGCGTGGCTGGTTGGCGATTTCGTGGAAGACGCCGGGCGTCAGGATGTAGCGGCCCGCCACGCCCAGGCGTGAAGGGGCCTCTTCGGGCGCCGGCTTCTCGACGATGCGGTTCACGTCCATCAGGCTGTCGTTGACCTGGGTGCCGGCCACGATGCCGTAGCGGCGCGTGTGCTCGGCCGGCACTTCCTGCACGGCGAGTATCGAGGCGCGCCAGTCGGCGAACTGCTCCACCATTTGCTTCAGGATGCCGCGGCCCGGCTGGGGGCCCACCATCAGGTCGTCGGCCAGCAGCACGGCAAACGCTTCGTTGCCGACCAGGCGCTGGCCGCACAGCACCGCGTGGCCCAGGCCCAGTGCCTGGGCCTGGCGCACATAGATGCACTGCATGTCGTCGGGCTTGACGCTGCGCACCACCTCCAGCAGTTCGTGCTTGCCGGCGTTCTCCAGCGCGACCTCCAACTCGAAGGTCATGTCGAAGTGGTCTTCGATGGGGCGCTTGTGGCGGCCGGTCACGAAGATCATCTCGCGCACGCCGGCCTCGTAGGCCTCCTCGACCGCGTACTGGATCAGCGGCTTGTCGACCACCGGCAGCATCTCCTTGGGCTGGGCCTTGGTGGCCGGCAGAAAGCGGGTGCCGAGGCCGGCGACCGGGAAGATGGCTTTGGTGATCGGTGAGCGGTGGGAAGCGGCCATGGGTACACTGGTTTGGCGGGTTTCGGCCATTGTGTCATGCGCTGTGTGACGGCTCTGACCCTGGAGTTGGGCACAACAAGAATGACGGTCCTCATCCTCGAACCGCTGGAAGCCGACGTCGTGCAGTGGCTGGCCGAGCGCCATGACGCGCGCTTTGCGCCGGAGCTGGTGGGTGATGCCGAGGCGCTTGCCGCGGCGCTCGTGCGTGCGCGCGCGCTGGTGGCGCCGCCGCAGGTGCGCATCGACGCCGAGTTGCTGCGCGCTGCGCGTCAGCTGCGCGCCATCGGTCGGGCCAGTGGCGGCTCGGAGAACATCGACGTCGAGGCCTGCCGGCAGGCCGGGGTCGAGGTGGTGCGCTCGCAGTCCTCCACCGCCAGCGCCGAGGCCGAGTTCGCCATCGGCGCGCTGCTGAGCCTGCTCAGGCGGCTGCCCGTGGAGGGCAGCGACGGCCTGCGTGTGGGGCGCGAGCTGGGCTGTGCGACGGTGGGCCTGCTGGGGCTGACGCCCGCGGCCCGCGTCATCGCGCAGCTGCTGCAGACCTTCGGCACGCGCGTCATCGGCTACGACCCGGGCTGCCATCCCAGTGACGCGATCTGGGCGCGCTGGGGCATCGAGGCCGTCGGCCTCAAGGAGCTGGTCCAACACAGCGACGGGCTGGTGCTGTTGCTGCCGTATTTCGACCGTTTCCGCGGGCTGCTGGGCGCACGCCAGTTGGCGCAGGGGCGCAGTGGTCAGGTCTGGGTGGTGTTGAGCCAGTCGGGCTTGGTGGACGACGCCGCGCTGGCGCGCGCGCTGCGCGGCGGCCAGGTGCTGGCCGCCTGGTTCGACTGCCTGGAGCCGGGCTGGCTGGAGGCCGGCCAGCCGCTGCACGGCCTGGGCAACGTGCAGGTCACGCCGCGGCTGGCAGGCACCACGCGGGAGTCGCGCGTGCGTGCGGCCTGGGCCGTGGCACGCGCCATCGACGCACTGCTGACCCAGGCCGCCCCGGGCCAGGCGGCTGGGCAGCGCGCCGTCGCTTACTGAGCGGGCAGCCGGGTCAGCTGCTCGCGCAGCCGTGCCACGGTCTCCTTGAAGCCGGCCACGCGGGCGCGCTCCTGCTCGACGACGGCGGCCGGCGCGCGGGCGACGAAGTTTTCGTTGGACAGCTTGGCCTCGGCCTTGGTGATCTCGACCTCCAGGCGCGTGATCTCCTTGCTCAGGCGGGCGTGCTCGGCGGCGACGTCGATCTCGACCTTCAGCGCCAGCTTGGCGGCGCCGTGCACCAGCACGGGCGCGGTGGCGCTTTGCTTCGCGAACTCGACGTCGTCGGCGATCAGCTCGACGCTGCTGAGCTTGGCCAGCACCTTCAGCACGGCCGCGGCTTCCGAGAGGAAACTCAGATCGCCGCCCACCAGCAGCGGCACCCGCTCGGCGGGGCTGAGGTTCATCTCGCTGCGCAGGCTGCGGCAAGTGCCCACCACGGCCTTGAGCTGTGCCATCCATGCGTCTGCGGCGGCGTCGATGCGCTCCGGCTGGGCCACGGGGTAGGGCGCCTGGCCGACGTAGTCCACCGTCTTGCGGCCGGCCACGGGGGCCACGCTCTGCCACAACTCTTCGGTGATGAAGGGGGCAATGGGGTGCAGCAGGCGCAGCGTGGTCTCCAGTACGCGGATCAGCGTGCGGCGCGTGGCGCGCCGCTGGCTCTCGTTGCCGTTCTGGATTTGCACCTTGGCAATCTCCAGGTACCAGTCGCAATACTCGTCCCAGACGAAGCTGTAGATCGCGTTGGCGACGTTGTCCAGGCGGTACTCGGCGAAGCCCTGGGCCACGGCGGCTTCGACGCGCTGCAGCTCGCTGACGATCCAGCGGTCGGCCTGGCTGAATTGGTTGTAGCCGGGCGGGCAGTGGCCCTCGGCATGCGCGAGGCCGCAGTCCTGACCTTCGGTATTCATCAGCACGAAGCGCGTCGCGTTCCAGAGCTTGTTGCAGAAGTTGCGGTAGCCCTCGCAGCGCTTGGTGTCGAAGTTGATGTTGCGGCCCAGCGTGGCGTAGCTGGCCATCGTGAAGCGCAGCGCGTCAGCGCCGTAGGCCGGCATGCCCTCGGGGAATTCCTTCTTCACGCGGGCGGCCACCTTGGGCGCCGTCTCGGGCTTGCGCAGGCCGGTGGTGCTCTTCTTGATCAGCGTGTCCAGGTCGCAGCCCTGGATGAGGTCGACCGGGTCCAGCACATTGCCCTCGGACTTGCTCATCTTCTGGCCCTGCGAATCGCGCACCAGGCCGTGGATGTAGACGTCCTTGAACGGCACCTTGCCGGTGAAGTGCTTGGTCATCATGATCATCCGGGCGACCCAGAAGAAGATGATGTCGTAGCCGGTCACCAGCACCGACGAGGGCAGGAACAGCTGCTGCTCCAGCGTCTGCTGCGGCCAGCCCAGCGTCGAGAACGGCACCAGCGCCGACGAGTACCAGGTGTCCAGCACGTCGGGGTCGCGGGTCAGCGCGCCGTCGTAGCCGGCCGCCTTGGCGCGGGCCTGTGCTTCTTCCTCGCTGCGCGCGACGAACAGCTCGCCGCCCGTGCCATACCAGGCCGGGATCTGGTGGCCCCACCAGAGCTGGCGCGAAATGCACCAGTCCTGCAGGTTGCTCATCCAGTGGTTGTAGGTGTTGACCCACTGCTCGGGGTAGAACTTCACCTCGCCGCTGGCCACCGCCTCGATGGCACCGTCGGCAATGCTCTTGCCGCTGCTGCCGGGCTTGGTGACGGCGACAAACCACTGATCCGTCAGCATGGGCTCGATGACTTGGCCGGTGCGCTCGCAGCGCGGCACCTGCAGCTTGTGCTTCTTCACTTCGACCAGCAGGCCCAGTGCCTCCAGGTCGGCCACGATGCGCTTGCGCGCGACGAAACGGTCCAGGCCGCGGTAGGTCTCGGGCGCGTTGTCGTTGATGCGGGCCTGCAGATCCAGCACCGAGATCAACGGCAGGCCATGGCGCTGGCCGACGGCGTAGTCGTTCACGTCATGTGCGGGCGTGACCTTGACGACGCCGGTGCCAAACTCTCGGTCCACATAGTCGTCTGCAATGACCGGGATCTCGCGGTCGGTCAGTGGCAGCTTCACCTTCCTGCCAACCAATGCCGCATAGCGCTCGTCCGCCGGGTGGACCATGACGGCCACGTCGCCCAGCATCGTTTCAGGTCGCGTGGTGGCGACCACCACCGATCCCGAGCCGTCCGCCAGCGGATAGCGGATGTGCCACAGCGAGCCGTCCTCCTCCTCGGACGACACCTCCAGGTCCGACACGGCAGACTGCAGCACCGGGTCCCAACTCACCAGGCGCTTGCCGCGGTAGATCAGGCCTTCCTCGTAAAGCCGCACGAAGGTCTCGACGACGACGGCCGAGAGCTTCTCGTCCATCGTGAAGTACTCGTGGGCCCAACTGACCGAGTCGCCCAGCCGGCGCATCTGGCTGGTGATGGTGTTGCCGCTTTGCTGCTTCCATTCCCACACGCGGGCGACGAAGTTTTTGCGGCCGAGGTCGTGGCGGCTCTGGCCGGCGGCCTGCAATTGGCGCTCGACGACGATCTGCGTCGCGATGCCGGCATGGTCGGTGCCTGGCACCCACAGCGTGTTGTAGCCCCGCATGCGGTGGTAGCGCGTCAGCGAGTCCATCACCGTCTGGTTGAAGGCATGACCCATGTGCAGCGTGCCGGTCACGTTGGGCGGCGGCAGCTGGATGCTGAACGAGGGCTTGGCGGGGTCCAGCGTCGGTGCGTACAGGCCGGCGGCCTCCCAGGTCGGCCCCCAGTGGGCTTCCAGCGCGGCGGGTTCGAAGGACTTGGCGAGTTCGGTCATGGCGGGCGCTTCAAAACGCCACGGGGCGTCCTCCTGTCGGAGGGCGCCCCGTGGCGGTGATTCGGGGATGGTCGATTGTCTTACATGAACAAATGCTCGCCAGGGTTGGCGCCGCCGAGGATCACGTAGTTGACCTTCTTCAGGTCGGCCAGCTGCGTGCCGCCGGCGTAGGAGATCGAGCTTTGCAGGTCCTCCTGCATCTCGCGCAGCGTGTCGGCGAGTCGCCCCTTCACCGGCTCCAGGATGCGCTTGCCCTCCACATGGCGGTACTCGCCCTTGTTGAAGTCCGAGGCCGAGCCGTAGTACTCCTTGAACAGCTTGCCGTCCACCTCCACGGTCTTGCCGGGCGATTCCTCGTGGCCGGCGAACAGTGAGCCGATCATCACCATGCTGGCGCCAAAGCGCACGCTCTTGGCGATGTCGCCATGGTGGCGGATGCCGCCGTCGGCCACGATGGGCTTGGTCGCGACGCGGGCGCACCACTTCAACGCCGATAACTGCCAGCCGCCGGTGCCGAATCCGGTCTTGAGCCGGGTGATGCAGACCTTGCCGGGGCCCACGCCCACCTTGGTCGCATCCGCGCCCCAGTTCTCCAGGTCGATGACGGCCTCGGGCGTGCCCACGTTGCCAGCGATGATGAAGGTGTCGGGCAGGCGCTGCTTGATGTGGGCGATCATGCGCTGCACGCTCTCGGCATGGCCGTGGGCGATGTCGATGGTCAGGTAGTCGGCGCCCAGGCCCTCGGCGGCGAGCTGGTCCACCAGTGCGTGGTCGGCCGGCTTCACGCCCACGCTCAAGGAGACCAGCAGGCCCTTGTCGCGCATGTTGCGCGCATAGGCCAGGCCGTCGAGGTCGAAGCGGTGCATCACATAGAAGTAGCCCTCGCGCGCCAGCATCTCGGTGATGGACTCGTCCACCACGGTCTTCATGTTGGCCGGCACCACCGGCAGCTTGAAGCGGCGCGGGCCGAACTGCACCGAGGTGTCGCAGTCCGAGCGGCTCTCCACGCGGCACTTGCGCGGCAGCAACAAGATGTTGTCGTAGTCGAAGATTTCCATGTCAGAGGTGTTCACAGTGGCGGCGTGCGTTCATGCAGTGCACGGCCTGGGCTGCGAGCGCTTGACTTGGCTTTCCCGGGTTCCTGCCCCCGCTTCTAGCGGGCAAAAAAACCGGGCGCCAAAATTTGGGCCCGGTGCTTGATTCTACGCAGGCTCAATGGCCAAAGAACTTGCGGTGGATGCGGCGCGTCGTCCACCACACGCCGACCAGCACGACCGGGATGGCGGCGCCCGCGGCCAGCTCCGGCGTGACTGGCAGCCACCCCTCGCTCTTGAGTGCCTTGAAGCCGTAGAGCAGCAGGCTGACGACGTAGTAGGTGATGGCCGCCAGCGACAGGCCCTCCACCGTGGCCTGCATGCGCAGTTGCGTGCGCTGGCCGTCGCCCAACTGGGCCAGCAGTTGTTGGTTCTGCGCCTCGGTGGCGATGTCCACCCGCGTGCGCAGCAGCGCGCTGGCGCGCGCGATGCGCTGCGACAGCGCGGCCAGCCGCTGTGCCGTGGCGGCCACCGTGGCGATGGCGGGCGACAGCCGGCGCTGCATGAACTCGCCCAGCGTCTGCGTGCCGGCGATCTTGCCCTCGTGCAGCTCGTCCAGGCGCGCCTGCACGATGGCGTGGTAGGCCTGCGTGGCGGCGAAACGGTACTGGTGCTCGGCCGTCGCGTGTTCGATGCGCGCGGCGGTCGAGATCAGGTCGTCCAGCAGCTCGGCCTCGGAGGCGCTGCGGCGCTCCAGGCGTGCGGTGATGTCGGCCAGCGTGGTTTCCACCTCGGCCAGGGTGCCGCCCAGCGACTTGGCCGCCGGCAGGCCGCGCAGCGCCATCAGGCGGTAGGTCTCCAGCTCCAGCAGGCGTTGGCAGATGCGGCCGGCGCGGGTCTCGGGGGTGCCGGGCTCGGCCAGCACGACGATGTGCTCGAAGCCGCTGGCGCGCAGGCAGAAGTCCGTCACCACCAGCGAATGCCCGCCCATCGTCGAGGCGACCACCGCATGAGCGCCGAACCAGGCCCGCGCCTCGGCCAGCGCGGACGGTGTGAAGGTCAGCGGCCGCTCGATCATGACCAGCTTGATTGCTGCGAAGGTGCGCCCTGGGATGGCGGCCAGCCAGTCGGGTGCGACGCGCAGCGGCAGGCTGTCCAGCGTCTGCGCGCTGGATTCGGCGTCAGCAGGCAGCGGCTGCACGACCGAGTAGCGGGTGAACTCCGCATGCCGCTCCCACTTCAGCGAGAACTCGCCGCAGCGCAGGCTCAGAAAGTTGGCGTTCAGCGCCTCGGCGGGCAGTTCTTGCTGGCCGGGCAGGCGGCGCAGCTGGGCATGCTCGTCGGCGCGGCTGACGCCGTCGTTGAGCACTGCCACATGGACGATCGCCGCCGGCAGGCGGATGCGCGCCGGCGGCCGTGCGTGCACCTCGTTGTGCAGCGTCAGGCGCAGGGCATCGTCGGGCGGGAGCGGGTGGTGTTCGTGCATGTCTCGACTCATGGCCCCAGGCTAGTGCCTAGAAGTGGCATCCGCATGGCTCGATAAGATTCCAGCCTTCTTACATCAGCAGCGGCGGCTTACGTCTCCATCATGCAAACTTCATTCCCAGCCGTTGTCATCAGCGGCACTGGCCTGTACCGGCCGCCGCACGTCATCACCAATGCCGAGCTGGTTCAGGCTTTTAACACCTACGCCGACCGCCAGAACGCGCTGCATGCCGAGGCCATCGCGCGCGGCGAGCGCCAGCCCATGGCGCATTCCAGCGTCGAGTTCATCGAGAAGGCCTCCGGGATCAAGCAGCGCTACGTCATCGAGAAGGAGGGGGTGCTGGACCCGGCGCGCATGTACCCGCGCTTCGAACCCCGGCCCGATGACCAGCTGTCGCTGATGGCCGAGATCGCAGTCGATGCGGCCAACCAGGCCTTGGCCCAGGCCGGCAAAACCGGCGCGGACATCGACGCGGTGCTGTGCTCCAGCGCCAACATGCAGCGCGCCTACCCGGCCATGGCGATCGAGATCCAGCAGGCGCTGGGCGCGGGCGGCTATGGCTTCGACATGAACGTGGCCTGCTCGTCGGCCACCTTCGCGCTGGAGCAGGCCTTCAACGCGGTGCGCACCGGCTCGGCGCGCTGCGTGCTGGTCGTCAACCCCGAGATCACGTCGGCCCACCTGGAATGGCGCGACCGCGACTGCCATTTCATCTTCGGCGACGTGTGCACGGCCCTCATCGTCGAGCGCGCCGACACGGCGACCGGTGCGGACCAATGGGAGATCCTGGGCACCCAGCTCGCCACGCAGTTCAGCAGCAACATCCGCAACAACTTCGGCTTCATGAACCGCGCCGAGGACCGCGATCCCAATGCCCGCGACCTGACTTTCTACCAGGAGGGCCGCAAGGTCTTTAAGGAGGTGGTGCCCATGGCCGCGGCGCACATCGAGACCCACCTGGAAAAGCTGGGTCTGGCGCCGGCCGGGATTCGCCGCTACTGGCTGCACCAGGCCAACCAGGGCATGAACCAGCTCGTCATCAAGAAGCTGGTGGGCGCCGATGCCGGCAGCGACGTGGCGCCGCTGATTCTTGACGAGTACGCCAACACCGCGTCGGCCGGCTCCATCATCGCCTTCCACCACCACCGCGCCGATCTCGCCGCCGGCGACACGGGCGTGATCTGCTCCTTCGGCGCGGGCTATTCCATAGGCAGCTTGGTCGTCAGGAAGCGCTGAACGCGGGAGCCCCGGTGCAGCGGCCGCACGGTGAGTTTTCCGGGGGAGATCTGCCCGAGCGCTGCCGTGTCGGGGCATGGCGCGCACCTCACGCGCTTGCCCAAGCCACCGCTTGGAGCTGGCTCGTCCATCGCGCCGCCATTGACTTCGTTGCCGGCACGCGATTGCCCTGCGCTGGCGACAGGCGCAGCGTCTGCGCGGGCGTTGCCCGGCGGGCAGGCCAGCAGAACGGCAGGCACGGCGGGGCATGGCTGCATGGGCAGGGGATGGGCAGCAGAGGGCGCTGCCGCCAGTCGCTACCCGAGCGCCCCTCAGGCTGAGCGGCGCTGGCCGGGGGCAAGCGTCACGGGGCGTCAGCCCTTGAGCTATCGTGCGGTCATGAGCGAGCTGAGCTTCTTCTGGCACGATTACGAAACCTTCGGCCGCGTGCCGCGCCGCGACAGACCGGCCCAGTTCGCCGGTCTGCGCACTGACGCGGATCTCAACGAGGTCGGCGAACCGCTGATGCTGTATTGCCAGCCGGCGCCCGACTACCTGCCCGACCCCGAGTCCTGTCTGCTCACCGGCATCCTGCCGCAGCACTGCCTTGAGCGCGGCGTTCCGGAGCATGAGTTCGCAGCCGCCATCGAGACGGTGCTGGCGCTGCCCGGCACCATCGGTGTGGGCTACAACAGCATCCGCTTCGACGATGAGGTGACGCGCTATCTCTTCTGGCGCAATCTGATCGACCCCTATGCGCGCGAGTGGCAGAACGGCTGCGGCCGCTGGGACCTGCTGGACGTGGTGCGCTGCGCCTATGCGCTGCGACCGGACGGCATCGAGTGGCCTCGGCATGAAGACGGCCGGCCCAGCTTCAAGCTGGAACACCTGACTGCGGCCAATGGCATCGGCCACGAGGCGGCGCATGATGCGCTGTCCGACGTGCGTGCCACCGTGGCGCTGGCGCGCAAGCTGCGCCAGGCCCAGCCCAAGCTGTGGGAGTTCTGCCTCAAGCTGCGTAGCAAGCAGGCCGTGTGGGACGAGATCGGGGTGGGCAAGCCCTTCCTGCATGTGTCGGGCATGTACGGCCCTGAACGCGGCTGCATCGCGCTGGTGTGGCCGCTGGCGCCGCATCCGACCAACAAGAACGAGCTCATCGTCTGGGACTGCGCGACCGCGCCGGACGAACTGCTGACGCTGAACGCCGCCGCCATCCGTGAGCGCATGTTCACGAAGCAGGACGAGCTGCCCGAAGGCGTCACGCGGCTGCCCATCAAGACCATCCACGTCAACAAGAGCCCCATCGTCATCGGCAATCTGAAGACCCTCAGCCCCGCGATGGCCGAGCGCTGGGGCCATGACCTCGAGAGTCAGCTGGCGCACGCCCGCTTGCTGGCGGAGAAGGGGCGGCTGCTGGACGGGCTGTGGGCCGACGTATTCCAGCGCGAGACCTTCGCTGCTGCCGACGTCGATGAGGATCTCTACGGCGGCTTCATCGGCAACGAGGACCGCCGCGCGCTGAACCGGGTGCGCGCGATGACGCCGGAGCAGCTCGCCCAACGCGCGGCCCAAGGCAAGCTGGCCTTTCAGGACGGGCGCTTGGACGAGTTGGTCTTCCGCTGGCGCGCACGCAACTTCCCCGCCAGCCTGTCGGCAGCAGAGGCCGAGCGTTGGCTGGCTCATCGCGCCGCGCGGCTGCACGAAGGGGAGGGCGGGGCGCTGACGCTGGCCGCCTTCATGGAGCGCATCGATGCGCTGGGCGAGACGGCGGACGAGCGCGGCGAGGCCATCCTGTCGGCTCTGTACGACTATGCAGAGCAGCTTGCGCCGTAGTCCGTGATCTGTCGCATGGTCTTCGGGGGCCAGTCCTGCGATAGTCAGACCCTGAAGAAAGCCCAGGAGACGCCATGAGCAGCGCTGCAACCACGCCCGCCGAAGACATCACCGCCGCGCGTTTGCGCGCACTGTTGGTGCGGGCCCCGACGGCCATCGCCTTCGTGTCCGGCCAGCGCTTCCAGGTCGTCAGCGAGGAGTTCAACCACCTGTTCGGCTTCGGTGACGACAGCGACCTGACCGGGCAGTCCACGCGGACGGTGCACACCAACGATGTGGCGCATGCGCAGTTGCAGGAGCGTGCCGCTGCAGCCTTCGCCGCGGGCCGGCCGCTGGACGAGGAGGTCGAGTACGTCAAGCGTGACGGGCATCGCTTCTGGGGGCGCCTGCAGGCCACGCCCGTGCACTGGGACAAGCCGGCCGACGAGGCCTTGTGGATCATCGAGGACGTGACTGCCGCGCGCGCCCAGCGCCTGCAGCCCACCTGGACGGCCAAGCACGACCCGGTCACCGAGCTGGCCAATCGGCGCGAGTTCGAGCGCCGCCTGTCCGAGCATGTCGGCAGTCGGCGCAACGAGCCGGTGTCGGTGTTGTGGCTGGACGTGGACAGGTTCGCCGACGTGGTCAAGGGCATGGGTCCCGAGGTGGGCGACCATTACCTGTACGGCCTGGGCCAGATGCTGATCGGCAAGGTGCGGGCGTCAGACCTGGTGGCGCGGCTGGAGGAGGACCATTTCGCCATCCTGCTGCCCGATTGCGATGCGCACTACGCGCAGATCATTGCCGAGAAGATCCGTGCCGCCGTGGCAGGCTACCGGCTGCGCTGGGGCCTGCATCGAACGCGCGTGAAGGCGTCGCTGGGCGTGGTGCAGATCCAGCCCACCCTGACGAGCGTGGACGCGGTGCTGGGCGGGGCCATGCTGGCCTGCACTGAGGCCAAGGCGGCTGGTGGCGACAGCGTGCGCGTGTTCGTGCCGGCCGGCGGCTACGAGGAACTGGCGGGCTGATTTCACGCCCAGGCGGGCGGCGAACCCTCGAATTGAGGGGTGTTTTGTCGTTTGCTCTAAAGTTTCGGCCTGTTCGGCCGATGCCACGGCCACAGCGCCTGAAGGTCAAGACCATGAACGTCGCCCTGTCCACCGCCTTGTCCGGCATCTCTGCCGCGAATGAGCGCCTGCGCGCGTCGGCGTCCAACATCGCCAACCTGGCCAACAGCAACCAGGCGCGCCCCAGTGTCGAGCCGACCAATGTGGACAAGGCGCCCGAGCGCGAGATCAACCCGGCCAATGAGATCGTGGAGCAGCAGTCGGCCGCCTATGCCTTCGTTGCCAACCTGAGAGTGTTGCAGACGCAGATCAACACGACCGGCGCGCTGCTGGACATCAAGGCCTGAGCGCCGACTGCAGGCTGCACCCAGGGATCGGCGACTTTCTCCAGCAGCCGCTGTGCTTTACAGGCTGAGAAAACGGTTGCTCAAGGCTTGCTGCCTTTGAGCAATCCCATGGCGGTGCCGATCAGCCCTGCAACCTCGCTCATGTTGCCCGGCACGATCATCGTGTTGTTCTTCTGGGCCAGCTGTGCGTAGGCGTCGACGGCTTTCTCTGCCACCTTGAGCTGGACCGCCTGTTCGCCGCCGGGTTGCTGGATGGCGGCTGCGATGCGGCCGATGGCGTCTGCGGTGGCGACCGCGACGGCGCTGATCGCGGCGGCTTCGCCCTGAGCCTTGTTGATCTCGGCCTGCTTCTCGCCTTCCGAGCGGGCGATGGCGGCTTCGCGCTCGCCGGTGGCGATGTTGATTTGCTCCTGGCGCCGCCCCTCCGATGCCGCGATCAGCGCGCGCTTCTCGCGCTCGGCGGTGATCTGGGCCTGCATGGCCTGCAGGATGGCCGGCGGCGGCGTGAGATCCTTGATCTCGTAGCGCAACACCTTGACGCCCCAGTTCAGCGCGGCCTCGTCCAGCGCCTGCACGACCGAACTGTTGATCGCGTCGCGCTCTTCGAAGGTGCGGTCCAGTTCCATGCGGCCGATGACCGAGCGCAGCGTCGTCTGTGCCAGTTGGGTGATGGCGATGACGTAGTTGCTGGCGCCGTAGCTCGCGCGCATCGGGTCGGTAACCTGGAAGTACAGGATGCCGTCGACGGTCAGCTGCGTATTGTCCTTGGTGATGCAGACCTGGCTGGGCACGTCCAGCGGAATCTCCTTCAGCGAGTGCTTGTAGGCCAGGCGGTCGACGAAGGGCACGAGGAAATTGAGGCCCGGCGTGAGCGTCGCGTGGTACTTGCCCAGTCGTTCGACGACCCAAGCGTGCTGCTGCGGCACGACCTTGATGGAGCGGACGATGAAGATGGCGGCGATGACGAGGATGACGAGGGCGATTTCCATGGGGCTCCCGGGGTTGAGGGCAAGGGCTTGAGCATCAGCGATCCAGCAGCAGGCAGCTGCCTTCGACGGCGCGTATCACATGGCGGCCTGTCTGAGCAGGCGGCGTGCCGACGAAGCGCGCCTGCCAGGTGGCGCCGCGGTAGGCGACCTGTGTCAAGCCGTCGGCCGTCCAATGGTCCACCTGCACGCTCTGGCCGATGTCCAGATTGACGTCGGGGTTGCTCGTGGCCGGTCGGGCCTGCGGCGCGCGGCTGCGGCGCTGGTACCAGGCGACGACGGCGGTGCCGCCCACCACCGCGGCGGCGACGATCTGCAGCGAGGGTGCGAGGCCGACATGGGCCGCGACTGCGCCCGCACCGGCGCCGGCGGCGAGCATCAGCAGATAGAAGGTGCCGGTGACCATTTCCGCGGCGACCAGCGATCCCGCGACGATCCACCAGGTGGTGGCCCAATTCCAGTCCATCTCGCCTCCCAGGTTTGGTGGATCAGTTTACGGTGCATCAATGGCCGTCACAGCTGCCGGCCCTACACTTCGCGGCTTCGTTTTTTGATGCCCGCCCGCTGGAGGCCGCGATGATCCGTTTTCACTTCCCCATCGTCATCATCGACGAGGATTACCGCTCCGAGAACACCTCGGGCCTGGGAATTCGCGCACTGGCCCAGGCGATCCAAAAAGAGGGCATGGAGGTGTTGGGCGTGACCAGCTACGGCGACCTGTCGCAGTTCGCCCAGCAGCAAAGCCGGGCTTCGGCCTTCATTCTGTCCATCGACGACGAAGAATTCACTTCCGGTCCGGACCTCGATCCGGCGGTGCTCAACCTGCGCAAGTTCATCGAAGAGATTCGCTTCCGTAACCCGGACATTCCCATCTACGTCTACGGCGAGACGCGCACCAGTCAGCACCTGCCCAACGACGTGTTGCGCGAACTGCATGGCTTCATCCACATGTTCGAGGACACGCCGGAGTTCGTGGCACGCCACATCATCCGCGAGGCCAAGAGCTACCTGGACGGCCTGGCGCCGCCGTTCTTCAAGGCGCTGATGGACTACGCCCAGGACGGCTCGTACAGCTGGCACTGCCCGGGGCACTCCGGCGGCGTGGCCTTCCTGAAGAGCCCC
>JBKBOJ010000002.1:0-77335 GCA_046294815.1 Roseateles sp.
CCACCACGCCACCGCCAATCACCACGCAATGCTTCATCCTGCCCTGAGCCGTTTGTCTGGCGCGCAGGGTAAAGATGCCGGGCGGTGACGGCCAATGAAACCGTCAGCCGCGGCCATCACCAGGCGTTATGGCGCGGCGCGCGCCGCATCGTCAGTGCCCCATCCGGGCCGAGCGCCGGGGCCAGGGGCGCACTGTCACTTCAGGCCAGCACAGCCGCCATGGCCGCTGCCGTGGCCTCCACGTTGCGGGTGTTCAGCCCGGCCACGCACATACGGCCCGAGCGCAGGATGTAGACGCCGAACTCGGTCTTCAGCCGCTCGGCCTGCTCGGCCGTGAGGCCGGTGTAGCTGAACATGCCGCGCTGGGTCAGGAAGTAGTCGAAGTTGCGCCCCGGCAGCTTGGCCACCAGCACCGCATGCAGTTGCCGGCGCATGGCCTGGATGCGTTCGCGCATGGCCCGCACCTCGTCCTCCCACAGCGCGCGCAGCGCCGGATCGGTCAGCACCTTGGCGACGATTTGGCCGCCGTGCATGGGCGGGTTGGAGTAGTTGCGCCGGATCATGAACTTCAGCTGGCCGAGCACGCGGGCCGCTTGCTCGGCGTCGGGGCAGACCACGCTCAGCGCACCGCAGCGCTCGCCATACAGGCTCATGCTCTTGGAGAAGCTGTTGGCGACCAGGAAGCTGATGCCCTCGTCGGCCAACAGCCGCACGGCGAAGGCGTCCTCCTCGATGCCGTCGCCGTAGCCCTGGTAGGCCAGGTCCAGGAAGGGCAGCAGCTGGCGCTCGCGGATGACGGGCACGAGGGCCCGCCATTGCGCGGCCGTCAGGTCCACGCCGGTGGGGTTGTGGCAGCAGGCGTGCATCAGCACGATGCTGCGCGCCGGCAGTTGCTGGAAGTGCGCCAGCAGGGCGTCGAAGCGCACGCCGCCGGTGGCGGCGTCGTAGTAGGGATAGGTCTCGCAGACATGGCCCGAGCCCTCGAAGACGGCGCGGTGGTTGTCCCAGGTCGGCTCGGAGAGGTAGACGGTGCTGTCGGGAAAGTAGCGCTTGAGCAGGTCGGCGCCGACCTTGAGGCCGCCGCTGGAGCCCACGCCCTGGATGGTGGCAACGCGGCCGGCCGCCAGGGCCGGATGGCCGGCGCCGAACAACAGGCCCTGCACGGCGCTGCGGAAGTTGGCCGCGCCCTCCATGGGCAGGTAGGGCCGCGGGCCAGCGGCCTCGACGACGGCCAGCTCGGCCGCACGCACAGACGGCAGCATGGGGATGCGGCCCTCGTTGTCGAAGTAGATGCCGATGGACAGGTTGATCTTGCCGGCGCGGGGGTCTTTCTGGAATTCCTCGTTGAGGCTCAGGATGGGGTCGCCCGCATAGGCGTCGACGTGCTGGAACATGGGGAAGGCTCCGTTGGGAAGCGCTGATTATCCCGGAGCCCCCCCCCAGGCCACCCAGCGGCCATGCGGATGCGACCAGCCCAGCAGCTGCGTGCGGCCGATGCCGGCCGGCGCCCAGCGCAGCGTCCAGAACGTGGCCGAGGCGGCATCTTCGGCGGTCATGGCAGGCAGCGGCGGCAGGTCCTGGGGCGCCACCGTTGGGGCGCTCAGCGCCGGCAGGTCGCCACAGACCCAGGCCAGCCGGTGCGACACCGCCAGGCGGTCGACGGTGGCGCGCAGCCGCTGCAGCTCGGGCGCCGACAGGTAGTACAGCACCCAGCTCGTCAGCATCACCGGCTGCACACCCGCCGGCAAACTCGCCAGCCAGGGCTCGATGGCGGCGATGCAGTCGCTGGCCTGCGCAATGGTGATGGGCAACGTTCGACATTGGGCGGCCGCGCGGGCCAGGCGCTCGCGGCGCGTGGCGTCATGCGGCCACAGGCAGGCCTGCAGCCAGCGCAGGTCCGGCGCGCGGGCGGGGTCCAGTGGTGCGGGGTCGATGCCATGCCGGCTGGCGATACGCCAATCTCGCTCCGGCGGCGGCGCCACGCCCAGCCAGCGCGCGTCGATCTCGGCGCGGTGTCCGTCCGCCGGCTCGCCGCGGGCGTGGCTCAGGCCGTCGTCGGTGACGTAGCGCAGCGCGTACTGGTCCAGCCCCAGGTTGAGGCCGGCGCTGCAGCCGAAGTCCAGCAGCGCCAGGTCGCGCCGGCCGGTCAGCGCGGCCACATCGGCCAGCGCCGGCCACAAGGCGGCACCGCGGGCGACCTCGTTGGTCTGCGTGGCGCCGTGGCGCAGGTGCTGCAGCAAGGCCGGCCATTCACGCGAGAGGCAAGCCGCAAGTGCGGCGGCCAGGCCGGCATCCGGCGCGCGCGTGCCGCCGGCGCTGGGGTAGTAGGCCGCCAGCTCGGGTGCCGCGCCGGCCAGCACGCGCTCGTGCAGGGCGGCCAGCAGCAGGTTGGCCTTGCGTTGCTCGGGCGGCGCCTCGGCCATCAGGGCGCAGGCAGGCTCGCTGGCAGCGGCCACCTCGCACAGGGCCACGTACAGCGGCTCCAGCCGGCAGGCGTCGCGGCCGAAGCGCCGCAACAGCTCGGCCATGGCGGCCAGGTCAGGGGTGAGGAGGTCAGGCATGCGGCCAGCATAGACAGCCGCCCCCGGCCGCTTGTGTCGGGCAGCCGACAATGACGCATGCCCGAGAACGACGCGCTGTGGCGCATGCTGGACGCCAACTTCCCCGGCCTGCCCCTGCCACCGGCCGTGGCCCGGCAGCTGCCCGGGCTGGTGCCCCTGCGCCGGCTGGCGCGCGGGCGCAGCCTGTTCGTGCAGGGCCAGCGCACCCAGGCCTTCTACGCGGTGGCGGCCGGCGAGATGGAAGCCCGCTTCACCGGCGTGGACGGCCGGGTGTCGGCCATCGAGCACTTCGGGCCACCGCGGCTGTTCGGGCTTGCGGCCTTTGCGGCGGGGCTGCCGTCGGAGTACGAGGCCGTGGCCTGCCGGCCCAGCGAGGTGTTGGTCATCGGCCACGAGGCCTACCGATTGATGATGGACGCCGCCCCCGGCTTCGCGCGAGCGCTGCTGGCGGAGTTTGCCCGGCGGTTTGACGTCACGCTGCAGCTGCTGCAGGCCGCGCGCCATGAGGTGGCGGCCGACCGCTTCTCGGCCGCCCTCACCCAACTGGCGCGGCAGCGCGGGCGCCCGGCAGGCGAAGGCTGGGTGGAGGTGGCAGCCACGCAGACCGAGCTGGCGCAGCTGGCCCATGTGTCGCGCCAGACGGCCAACGAACTGCTGGCCGCAGCCGAGGCCACCGGCCGGGTACGGCGCGGCCGCGGCCGCTGGTGGTGGCGCCCGGCGGGCGGTTGATCAGGCCTTGGCGGCCAGCGCGGCCTCGATGTCGCGGCGCAGCTTCTCGGGCGGCTCGTTGGGCGCGTAGCGCTTGATAACCTGGCCGTCGCGGCCGACGAGGAACTTGGTGAAGTTCCACTTGATGGCCTCAGTGCCCAGAAAGCCCGGCTTTTCGCTCTTCAGGAACTTCCACAGCGGGTGGGCGTCACTGCCCTTGACCTTGGTCTTGGCCATCATCGGGAAGCTGACACCGTAGTTCAGCTCGCAGAAGGACGCAATCTGCTCGTTGCTGCCCGGGTCCTGGCCGCCGAACTCGTTGCTCGGGAAGCCGATGACGACCAGCCCCTGGGGGCCGTAGTCCTGCCACAGCTGCTCCAGGCCCCTGAACTGCGGCGTGAAGCCGCATTCGCTGGCAGTGTTGACGATGAGCAGCACCTTGCCGCGATAGGTGGCCAGATCGACCGGCTCGCCGCGGATGGACACAGCCTGGAAGTCGAAGACGCTCTCACTCATGGCAGCCCCTAAAAAATGAGGCCATGCTAACGCCGGACTTTCTTGAGGGTTTGTAGCATGGCGCTCGACGCGCGGCAGGCCTTCCAATCGCGCGAAATTGAAGCCACGCCCCCGCGGGTGGCGCCGGTCAGCAAAACCCGACACCTCATGTTCATGGATCACCTGGCTTGCTTCACCCCCGCCGACCTGACCAGCGCCACGCCGCCCGACCTCGGCGCCTTCCGCTGGAAGCTGCTGGCCCAGGGGGACTCCTGGTTCTCCAACGCGGCCGCCAAGCTCAACGCGCACGCCAATTTGCTGCAGGAACTGATGTTCAGGTCGCCCACCGTGGCCATCAACTGCGCCGGCACGGCCAATGGGCTCTCGCACATGGTGGACCTGGCGTCCAGCCCCGAGTTCGTTCAGCTGCTGGCCGGCGCCGACGCGCCGGTCTGGGACGGCGTGCTGCTGTCGATGGGTGGCAACGACCTGATCGCTGCGGCCCGCACCCCGGCGGTCAACTGGAACGGCGAACCCATCCCGCTGGAACTGCGCCTGCTGCGCCGCCAGACCGAATGGGGTGCGCCGGCGGCTGGCGTCGCGCGCTACTTTTCTGAGCCGGGCTGGGCAACCTATGCCGAGTATCTGCGTGCCAACGTCAAGCACCTGCTGTCGCTGCGCGACCAAGGGCCTTCAGCGGGCAAGCCGGTGTTCATGCACTGCTATGCCGTGCCCATGCCGCGTCCGGCCGGGGCCGAAAGCAACGACGACCTCGGCACGGCCAGCGGCCCCTGGCTGTACCCGGCGCTGAAGGCCTACGGCGTGCCCGCGGCCGACTGGGCGGCGGTGAGCCGGCTGATGGTCTTCCACCTGGCGCAGCTGCTCAAGAGCATGGCCGCCGACAAGGAAGGCTTCCCGGGCCTGTTCGTGTTCGACTCCACCACCGTGCCGCTGGCGCCGGCCGCGCCGGGCTCCACCGGCATCAGCGGCGACTGGCACAACGAGATCCACCTCAACCACAGCGGTTGCCTCAAGATCGCGCGTGCCTGGAGCGAGGCCATCGAGGCGGTGCTGGAGGGCAAGCACCTGATCCCGGCGCCCACCACCCGCAAGGGCCGCGGCGCCTCCAACCAATCCGGCTGACGCCGGTCGGCGCGTCAGCGATCAACCGGCTTGAGATCGTCGGAGCGGGCGATGTCGAGCAGGTGCTCGACTTCCTCGCGATGCTGCACCAGGTTGTGTTGGTGCCAGCGCTTGATCCACCACATCGTGCCGGCGACGACCAGACCGAAGATGGTGATGGCACCGAAGGCCGACAGGCCGAAGCGCGTCATGGCCGTGTAGAAAGCGCCCAGGCCCAGGATGCAGGCCTGCTCGTTGAAGTTCTGCACCGCGATGCTGCGGCCGGCGCCCATCAGGTTGTGGCCGCGGTGCTGCAGCAGCGCGTTCATCGGCACCACCAAGTAGCCGCCGATGCCGCCCAGCAGGATCAGGAAGGGCGCGGCCACCCAGACGTTGCTGATGACGTTCATGAAGATCACCAGCACACCCATGCCAATGCCCAGCGGGATCACGGAGGTGGCGCGGTCCAGTCGGCAGTACAGCGACGCGACCACCGCGCCGGCCGCCGTGCCCACGGCCACCACGCCCACCAGCGAGGAGGCCTGCTGCGTGCCATAGCCCAGCGCCGCCGCGGCCCAGGCCAGCACGATGTAGCGCAGGTTGCCGCTGACACCCCAGAACAGCGTCGTCGTGGCCAGCGAGATCTGGCCCAGCTTGTCCTGCCACAGGCGGCTGTTGCAGACCGAGAAGTCACGCACCAGGCCCACCACGCCATGCGCCACCGGCTGCAACGGCGCCTCGGTGCGTGGGATGCGCAGGTTGAACAGCGCGGCGATGACGTACAGCCCCACCAGGCTGGCGATGGCCGCCTGGGGGGCGGTGTCGATGCCGGTGTCGACGTAGGGCAAGTCCAGCCCCAGCAGCGCGCCGGAGATGCGCTCGCCGATCAGCTGGCCACCCAGCAGCACGCCCAGGATGATGGAGGCAATGGTCAGGCCCTCGATCCAGCCATTGGCCTTGACCAGCTGCGACGGCGGCAACAGCTCGGTCAGGATGCCGTACTTGGCCGGCGAGTAGGCCGCCGCGCCCAGGCCCACGATGGCGTAGGCCGCCAGCGGATGGGTGCCGAACAGCATCATCAGGCAGCCCACCACCTTGATGCTGTTTGAATAGAACATCACCTTGCCCTTGGGCACCGCGTCGGCGAACGCGCCGACAAAGGGCGCCAGCACGACATAGAACAGCGCAAACATGGGCACCAGGGCGGCGCGCTGCCATTCGGGGGAGCCGGAGCTGCGCAGCAGCTCGACGGCGGCAACAAACAGCGCGTTGTCGGCCAGCGAGCTGAAGAACTGCGCCGACATGATCGTGTAGAAGCCGCGTTTCATCGGTCGGGGCGCTGTCCTGAACTTGTCTGTGCTGATTCGGCCGGTGCGGCGCGGGTTTATAGCACGCGCCCCGTCGCGAACCTGCGGCCGCGCGGGCGCGAAAATCGCGCGATGCCCCGTCCGATTGAAGCTCTCATCCACACCGATGCGCTCGCGCACAACCTGGAGCGCGCCCGCGCGCAGGCGCCCAACGCCCGGGTCTGGGCGGTCGTCAAAGCCAATGCCTACGGCCACGGCATCGAGCGCGCCTTCGAAGGCCTGCGCGCCGCCGATGGCTTCGCGCTGCTGGACCTGGATGAAGCCCAGCGGCTGCGCGCGCTGGACTGGCGCGGCCCCATCCTGCTGCTGGAGGGCGTGTTCGAGCCGCGCGACCTGGAGCTGTGCTCGCGACTCAAGCTCTGGCATGCGGTGCACTGCGAGCAGCAGATCGACTGGCTGGCCATGCACAAGACCCACGAGCCGCACAAGGTCTTCCTGAAGCTGAACTCGGGCATGAACCGCCTGGGCTTTGCGCCCACCGCCTTCCGCGCCGCCTACGCGCGGCTGCAGGCGCTGCCGCAGGTGGACGAGATCGGACTGATGACGCATTTCTCGGATGCCGACGCGCTGCGCTTTGGCACCGACGGCATCGCCCACCAGCTCGCCGCCTTTGAGGCCGCGACCGAGGGCCTGGCCGGCGAACGCACGGTTGCCAACAGCGCCGCCACGCTGCGCCACGCCGCCCGCACGGCCAATGACTGGGTGCGCGCCGGCATCATGGTCTACGGCGGCGTGCCGGACTTCCCCGAGCACGACGCCGCCCACTGGGATCTGCGGCCGGCGATGACGCTGCGCTCGCGCATCATCGGCGTGCAGCAGCTGCAGCCGGGCGACACGGTGGGCTACGGCAGCGCGTTCACGGCCGAGCAGCCCATGCGCATCGGCATCGTGGCCTGCGGCTATGCCGACGGCTACCCGCGCCACGCGCCCACCGGCACGCCCGTGCTGGTGGACGGCCAACGCACGCGCACGCTGGGCCGCGTCAGCATGGACATGCTGGCCGTGGACCTGAGCACCCTGCCCGCCAGCGGCTGGGGCAGCGAGGTGACGCTGTGGGGCGAAGGACCACGCGGCTCGCGCCTGCCCATCGACGAGGTGGCCCAGGCCGCCGGCACCATAGGCTATGAGCTGATGTGCGCGGTCGCGCCGCGGGTGCCCATTCGACATGCCTGAGTTCCGCTGGGCGCCACGGCCGGATGAACTGCAGTTCGACGCGATCCGCGCCAGCGGCCCGGGCGGCCAGAACGTCAACAAGGTTGCCAACGCGGTCCACCTGCGCTTCGACATCCGAGCGTCCCGCCTGCCCGAGGCGGTGAAGCAGCGGCTGCTGATCTGGCCCGACCAGCGCATCAGCAGCGATGGCGTGGTGGTCATCAAGGCCCAGGACGCGCGCAGCCTGGAGCGCAACCGCGCCGATGCCGTCGCCCGACTCATCGAGCTGGTGCGGGCCGCCGCCCATGTGCCCAAGGCGCGGCGAGCGACCAAGCCGACCTACGGCTCGCAGCAGCGGCGGCTGCAGGCCAAGGCCAAGCGCGGCAGCGTGAAGGCCGGGCGCGGCCGCGTGCTGGACTGACCCAGGCCCGCCATGCCGCTGGCGCCTTGCGCCGGCGTCGACGCTCAAGCTTGCGGCCGCGTCGCCACCCAGAGGCTTGCCAGGCACAACGCCATGCCGCCCACCGCCAGCGGCGTGGCCCGCCAGCCTTCGAACACGGCCGAGATCACCAACGCGATGACCGGGATGATGACGCCCGTCAACGCCGCCTGCGCCGGGCCGCGTGCCTGGGCCAGCTTGAAATACAGCACGAAGGCGACCACCGAGCCGGCCACGGACAGGTAGAGCAGACTCAGCACATAGGACCAGCGCCAGTCGACATGCAGCCCCTGGCCGCTGGCAACGGAGACGCCGGCCAGGAAGACCGCGCCATAGCCCATGCTCCAGGCCAGCACGGGGACCAGCGGCAGACCGCGCTTGGTGAGCGTGAGCGTCAGCACATTGCCGATGCAAGCCACGAGCACCGCAAACAGGCCCAACCCCAGGCCCAGCGCCGCCGTCGGCCGCGCGCCGGTGGCGGCAATCTCGGGCCAGAAAATCAGCACCACACCCAGCACGCCGCCGCTGGCCGACGCCAGGAAACGCCGCGTGACCGGCTGGCCGAAGAACAGCCGCCCCGACAGCGCATTGCCGTAGACCATCAGGCAAAACAGCACGGCCACCAGGCCCGACGGAATGTGACGCTCGGCCTCATAGACCGACAGGTAGTTGCCGCTGTACTGCACGATGCCGGTGGCCAGCATCCAGCCATGCGCCCACAGCGGCAACCGCACCGACTGGCCCTGCCAGCGCGCCAGCGCCGCCAGCAGCAGCGCCGCCAGCCCGAAGCGCCAGGCCACCGAGTTGAGCACCGGCACGCCGCTGTCGAGCTGGTAGAGGATGACGTGCCAGGTGCTGGCCCAGATCAGCGTGGGGCCCCAGAACAGCCAGCGGCTGGGCGATGCAGTGGACATGGGAGATGCCAAGAGAAGCGCTGCGCGCGAGCCGCGGCGCGCGGTGACGGTGGCGTGGATCAGGCGTGGCGCTTGAAGCTCGCCAGCAACAGACCCGCGGCGATGAACAGCGAGCCGAACACGCGGTTGAGCATGCGGATGTGGTGGGCGCTGCGCAGCGCCGCCAGCACGCGGGCAGCCAGCGCGGTGTAGCCACCCATGACCACCAGGTCGGTGAACGACAGCGTCGCGCCGATGACCAGGTACTGCGGCGCCAGCGGGGCCGACAGGTCGATGAACTGCGGCACCACGGCCAGCAGGAAGACCGTGCCCTTGGGGTTGACCGCGTTGATGCCCCAGCCGCGCATCACCAGTTGGCGGCGGGTCACCTGGATGTCGCCCTCGTCCGCCGCCACCAGCGGCTTGGCCGGTGCGCGCCACTGCTGCACGCCCAGCCAGATCAGGTAGGCCACGCCGGCCCATTTGATGACCGCGAAGGCCGTCTCGGACGCCGCGATCAGCGCCCCCAGGCCGGCGCTGACGAACAGCACCTGGGTCAGGATGCCCAGGATCAGCCCGAAGGTCATGAAGTAGCCGCGCCGAAAGCCGTGACTCAGCCCGGCACTCATGGCCGCCACCGCGCCCGCCCCCGGCGACAGGCTGATCGCCCAACAGGCGGCGAAGAGGGTCAACCAGGTGGCGAAAGACATGAAGGGCTCCAGTGCAGCACAACGGCAGGCCCGCCAGTGTGCCCGAGCAGGCCCGCGCCGGCCGGTCGTCATGCAGCTGGCCCTACAGTCGCCCCATGTGGCGCGCTCTCACCCAACTGCCGCGCAGCGTCTGGCTGCTGGGGCTGGTCAGCCTGGTCAACGACAGCGCCAGCGAGCTGGTCTATCCGCTGGTGCCGCTGTACCTCAGCGGCGTGCTGATGGCGGGCCCGCGGGTGCTGGGCCTGATCGAGGGCGTGGCCGAGGCCCTGTCCAGCCTGCTGAAGCTGGCCGCCGGCGTGCTGGCCGACCGCAGCGGGGCCGCCAAGCCCTGGGTGGTGGCGGGCTATGGCATGGCGGGCCTGGCGCGGCCGGCGCTGGCCTTCGTCACGGGCTGGCCGCTGCTGCTGGCGCTGCGCCTGACCGACCGCATCGCCAAGGCGGTGCGCGCCGCGCCGCGCGATGCGCTGCTGGCGGCCAGCATCACGCCGGCCCAGCGCGGCCTGGCCTTCGGGCTGCACCGGGCCATGGACAACGCCGGCGCGGTCATCGGCCCGCTGCTGGCCTGGGCGCTGCTGGCCGCAGGGGTGCCGCTGCAGCAGGTGTTCCTGTGGGCGCTCCTGCCGGGCCTGGTGTGCGTGGCGCTGACCCTGGCGCTGCGCGAGGCACCCGTGCCGGTGGTGGCGGCCACGACGCCCGCGTTCTCGTGGACGCTGGCCGGCCTGCCGGTGCCGCTGCGGCGCTACCTGGTGGTGGTGGCGCTGTTCACGCTGGGCAATTCCAGCAATATGTTTTTGCTGCTGCGGGCACGGGAGTTGGGCGTGGCCGAGGCGCAGGTGCCGCTGCTGTGGGCGGCGGTGTCGGGCGTGGCGGCGCTGTTCGCCGTGCCGGCCGGCGCGCTGTCGGACCGCGTGGGCCGGGTGCGGCTGCTGGCGGCGGGCTACCTGGCCTATGCGGCCTTCTATGTCGGCATGGGCTGGTTCGCGCTGCCGGGCTGGACGCTCTACGCGCTGTTCGCGGGCTACGGCCTGTTCATGGCCGCCACCGAGGGCGTGGAGCGCGCACTGCTGGCCGACCTGGCGCCGCCGGGCCAGCGCGGCACGGCCTTCGGCTGGCTCAACCTGACGATGGGGGCGCTGCTGCTGCCAGCCTCGCTGCTGTTCGGCAGCCTGTGGGAAACCATCTCGGCGCGCGCGGCCTTCGGGTTCTCGGCGGCCTGCGCCGTGGCTGCCGCGGTGCTGCTGACGACCTGGGTGCGACCGGCCACGACAATGCATTGATGGCCACGAGCAAAAGCATCTACACCTGCACCGAGTGCGGCGGCACCTCGCCCAAATGGCTGGGCAAATGCCCGCACTGCAACGCCTGGAACACGCTGACCGAGACGGCCGCCGAACCGACGGGAAGCGCCAAGAACCGCTACCAGGCGCTGGCCAAGAGCCAGCCGGTGGCGACGCTCTCGGAGATCGAGGCCAGCGACTTCGAGCGCACCCCCACCGGCCAGGAGGAACTGGACCGCGTGCTGGGCGGCGGCATCGTGGCCGGCGGCGTGGTGCTGATCGGCGGCGACCCGGGCATCGGCAAGTCCACGCTGCTGCTGCAGGCGGTGGAGTCACTGTCACAGGGGGTCAAGGTCTTGTACGTCACCGGCGAGGAAAGTGGCGCCCAGGTGGCCATGCGCTCGCGGCGCCTCGGCCTGGCCGGCAACAAGGTGCGCGTGCTGGCCGAGATCAACCTGGAGAAGATCCTCGCCACCATCGAGGCCGAGCAGCCCGACTTCTGCGTCATCGACTCCATCCAGACGCTGTACTCCGAGCAGCTCAGCAGCGCACCCGGCTCGGTCGCGCAGGTGCGCGAATGCGCGGCGCAGTTGACGCGCACGGCCAAGGCGCGCGGCTGCGCGATGGTGCTGGTGGGCCACGTCACGAAGGAAGGCGCGCTCGCCGGCCCGCGCGTGCTGGAGCACATCGTCGACACGGTGCTGTATTTCGAGGGCGACACGCACTCCAGCTTCCGCCTGGTGCGGGCCATCAAGAACCGCTTCGGCGCGGTCAACGAGATCGGCGTGTTCGCGATGACGGAAAAGGGGCTGAAGGGCGTGGCCAACCCCAGTGCCATCTTCCTGTCCACGCATGCCGAGCCGGTGCCGGGCAGCTGCGTGCTGGTCACGCTGGAGGGCACGCGGCCCATGCTGGTGGAGCTGCAGGCGCTGGTGGACAGCGGCGGCGCGAGCCCGCGGCGGCTGTCGGTCGGCCTGGACCGCGACCGTCTGGCCATGCTGCTGGCCGTGCTGCACCGCCACGCGGGCGTGGCCACCGCTGACCAGGACGTGTTCGTCAACGCGGTGGGGGGCGTGCGCATCAGCGAGCCGGCGGCCGACCTTGCGGTGCTGCTGGCCATCCAGAGCTCGCTGCGTGGCCGGGCGCTGCCCAAGGGCTTCATCGCCTTCGGCGAGATCGGCCTGGCCGGCGAGGTGCGCCCGGCGCCGCGCGGCCAGGAGCGGCTCAAGGAGGCCGCCAAGCTGGGCTTCAGCGTGGCCGTGGTGCCCAAGGCCAATGCGCCCAAGAAGCCCATCGAGGGTTTGACGCTGCACGCGGTCGAGCGCGTGGAGCAGGCCATCGAGGTGCTGCGGGGTTTGGCCTAGGGTGCAAGGCAGAGCCAAGTCTGCTTAGGATGCGGCGTAGCCCTGGAGGAGCTTTTCATGACCGACCACGCCGAGCTGAGGCAACACCCCCGCACTGACTTCCTCGCCGCCCAGCACGACGCCGATTCGCTGCCCGGCTGGGTGTTCAAGCCGGTGCAGTTCAGCCAGGGCCCGGCCGGCCTGGTGCTGAACATGAGCGACGGTGGCCTGCAGGTGCTGACCAGCGCCGCCGAGCCACTGACCGACGAGCGCTACGAGGTGGTGCTGCTGCTGGGCCGCTCGGACGTGGACGACGGCGACGAGCAGGTCTCGTGGTTCAACGGCATCGTCGAGCGCAGATGGTCGCGGCCGGTGCCGCGCATGGGCATCCTGCACGGCATGAGCTTCGTGGCGCGCAACTCCACGGCCGAGCAATTCCTCGCCGGCCACCAGGCCGCGCTGGATGCCGGCCAATGGGTGCGCTGCGTGCTGCTGAAGCTGCCGACCTGAGAGCTCATGGCAGGATGCGCGCCCATGAGCGCACTGCCTGAACCACCCTATTACGCCGTCATCTTCACCAGCCAGCGCACGTCCGTGGACCGCGGCTACGAGGGGATGGCCGATCGCATGGTCGAACTGGCCGCCGCACAGCCCGGCTATCTGGGCATGGACAGCGCGCGCGGCGCCGACGGGCTGGGCATCACGGTGTCCTACTGGCGCAGCGCCGAAGACATCGCCGCCTGGCGTCGCCATGCCGAGCACCGCATCGCCCGCGACACCGGCCGCAGCGACTGGTATGCCCACTACACGCTGCGCGTGGCCAAGGTGGAGCGCGCCTACGCCTGGCAGCGCAGCGATGGCACACAGGATCCGCAGCCATGAACCCCTGGCTCGGTCTGACCCTGGCGCTGGCGGCGCTGCTGGCCGGCGGCGCCTTCTTCGGCTGGCAGGGCATCGTGTTCGCGACGACAGTCATCGTGTTCTGGCTGCTGCTGCAGATGAGCCGGCTGATGCGGCTGATGCAGAAGGCCGGCGCCGCGCCGCTGGGGTCGGTGGCCAACGCGGTGATGCTGTCCTCCAAGCTGCACGCCGGCATGAAGCTGGTGGACGTGATCCGGCTGACCGGCAGCCTGGGCCAGAAGCGGGCCGAGGACACCTATGTCTGGCATGACGCCGGCGGCGACACGGTGGAGATGGTGCTGCGCAAAGGCAAGCTCGCCGAATGGCGGCTGATCCGCGCGGCGCCCGGCGAGGCGACTTCGTAAAATCGCGCGCTTTCACCTGCACCGCACTGGAGACACGATGGTTCCCGCCCCCCTGCACGACCGCGACGGCAAGATCTGGATGGACGGCGAACTCGTCGATTGGCGCGACGCCAAGATCCACGTGCTGACCCACACGCTGCACTATGGCTGCGGCGCCTTCGAGGGCGTGCGCGCCTACGACACCGTGGGCGGCACGGCCATCTTCCGGCTGCAGGAGCACACCCAGCGCCTGTTCAATAGCGCCAAGATCCTGCGCATGAAGATCCCCTTCTCGCAGGAGCAGGTCAACGCGGCGCAACGCGAGGTCGTCAAGGCCAACGGCCTGAAGAGCGCCTACATCCGCCCGCTGATCTGGATCGGCTCCGAGAAGCTGGGCGTCAGCCCCAAGGGCAACCAGGTGCACCTGATGGTGGCCGCATGGAGCTGGGGTGCCTACCTGGGCGAGGACGGCATGAAGCGCGGCATCCGCGTGAAGACCAGCTCCTACACCCGCCACCACGTCAACATCACGATGACGCAGGCCAAGACGGTGTCCAACTACACCAACTCCATCCTCGCGAACATGGAAGCCACCGACGAGGGCTACGACGAGGCGCTGCTGCTGGACGCCTCGGGCTTCGTCAGCGAGGGCGCGGGCGAGAACCTGTTCATCATCAAGAACGGCGTGGTCTACACGCCCGACCTGTCGGCCGGCGCACTCAACGGCATCACGCGCAACACCATCTTCTCGATCTGCCAGGACCTGGGCCTGAAGCTGGTGGAGAAGCGAATCACCCGCGACGAGGTCTACATCTGCGACGAGGCCTTCTTCACCGGCACCGCCGCCGAGGTGACGCCCATCCGCGAGCTGGACCGCATCGAGATCGGCAGCGGCGCGCGCGGCCCCATCACCGAGCAGATCCAGTCGGCCTTCTTCGACATCGTCAATGGCCGCAATCCCAAGTACGCCCACTGGCTGACCGCCTGCTGAGCGCCGCCCGAGCCCCATCCATGAGCACCGCCACCAAAGCCCCCGCCATCGTCGAAGTGACCGCCAAGGACCTGCAAGGCCCCGGCGTCGTCGCCTGCCCCAATCCCAAGATGGCGCTGTGGAGCAACCACCCGCGCGTCTTCATCGACCTCAGCCATGAGGGACAGGGCCAGTGCCCCTACTGCGGCACGGTCTACAAGCTCAAGGCCGGCGAGGTGATCTCCGGCCACCACTGACGATGCCGCGCTCCGCCGCCCAGCAGGCCGTGCTGCTGGCCTCGCCCGAGGACACCGAGGCCCAGTTCTACGACGCCTTGCAGCGTGCCGACCTGGACCTCCTGATGGCGCTGTGGGCCGATGAGGACGAGGTCGCCTGCGTGCACCCGGGCGGGCCGCGCCTCGTGGGCTTGACCGCCATCCGCGCTGCGTTCGACACGGTCTTCCAGCGCGGCCCCGTCGACGTCCACCCCGAGCGCGTGCGCCGCCTGCACAGCGGCGACTGCGCCATCCACCACGTGCTGGAGCGCGTGCAGCTCAAGGGCGATGCGCAGCAGGCCTGGGTCATCGCGACCAACGTCTACCTGAAGACGGCACTGGGCTGGCGCCTGGTGCTGCACCACGCCAGCCCCGGCAACGCCGGTGACGTCCAGGAACTCGTCGCCGAGGCCGGCATCCTGCACTGATGCAGTACCGCGCCCCGCGATGGCTGCCCGGCGGTCATGCCCAGACCATCTGGCCGGCCCTCTTCAGCCGCCGCCACGACGGCACGCCGCCGCACTGGACCCGCGAGCGCTGGGACACGCCGGACGGCGACTTCATCGACGTCGACTTCCTCGCCGACAGCCCGCCAGGCGCGCCGCTGCTGGTGCTGTTCCACGGGCTGGAAGGCGACCGCCACAGCCACTCCAGCATCGCCTTCGCCAGCGTGGCCCGCGCGCGCGGCTGGGCGATGGCGCTGCCGCACTTCCGCGGCTGCTCGGGCGAACTGAACCGCGCGCCGCGCGCCTATCACTCGGGCGACTACGAGGAGGTCGGCTGGATCCTGCAGCGCCTGCGCGAGCGCCACGGCGCGCCGCTGCTGGCCGCCGGCGTGTCGCTGGGCGGCAATGCGCTGCTGCGCTGGGCCGAGGAGGCCGGCGCCACCGCAGCGCACACCGCCCACGCGGTCTGCTCGATCTGCGCGCCCATCGACCTGGCCGCCGCCGGCGCCGCCATCGACCGTGGTTTCAACAAGCAGGTCTATGCGCGGCGCTTCCTGCGCACCATGATCCCCAAGGCGCTGCGCAAGCTGCAGCAGCATCCCGGCCTGTTCGACGGCGAGCGCCTGAAGCGCGCCACCACGATCTACGAGTTCGACAACCTGTTCACGGCGCCGCTGCACGGCTTCCGTGACACCGACGACTACTGGGCCCGCGCCGCCGCCAAGCCCCACCTGCACCGCATCCGCATCCCGGCGCTGGTGCTGAACGCGCGCAACGACCCCTTCGTGCCCGGGCACAGCCTGCCCCACGCCGCTGAAGTGGGCGCCTATGTGACACTCTGGCAGCCCGGCCACGGCGGCCATGTCGGATTCGCCCAGGGCCGGCTGCCCGGCCACTTGCTGACCATGCCCGAGCAGGTCTGCGACTGGCTGGGCCGGCATCGCTGAAGGACGCGCGCGATGGATGACATCGTTCAAGCAGCACTGAAGAAGTGGCCCAACGTGCCGCACTGCTACGGCTGGCTGGCACTCGACGCGCGCGGCGACTGGTACATGCGCGACGAGCGCATCCAGCGCGCCGGCCCCTTCCCGCGTGTGAAGGGCAGCCGCATCGACCATGACAAGCTGTTGGCCTTCATCGGCCGCAACTACGACGCCGACGAGCGCGGCGCCTGGTTCTTCCAGAACGGCCCGCAGCGCGTCTACGTGGAGCTGGAATGCACGCCCTGGATCTGGCGGCTGCAGCCCGATGGCCGCGTGCTCAGCCACACCGGCCGGGCGGCACAGGTGCAGTCCGTCTGGCTGGACGAGGCCGGCCGCCTCTACCTGGACACCGACCTCGGCCTGGGCCTGGTGCACACCCAGGACATGGCCCTGGCCGCCGAGGCCGTGGAGGCCGGCCGCTGGACGCCGCAGGACTGCATCGCCGCCAAGCTGCCCGCCACCCACCACTTCCAGCGCCGACCGCAGCCGTGATGCGGGCACAAAAAAGCCCGCTCGCGGCGGGCTTTGCTCTGGCAGCGACGAGGCGGCTTCAGTTCGCAGCCGAGGCAGCCGAGGCCGGTGCCTTGGGCTCGTCAAACTTCGCACCGCCCTGGTTGGCCATGTAGACCACCGCGCGGTGGATCTCGAAGTCGCTGAAATCACCGCCGCCCTGCGCGCCCATGTTGCCCTTGCCCTTCAGCGCGGAGTTCACCAGCGCCTCGACACCGGCCTTGATGCGCGGCCCCCAAGCCGCCGCATCACCCAGCTTGGGGGCGCCGGCCGCGCCGGTGGCGTGGCAGGCGGCGCACTGTGCCTGAAAGACCTGCTCGCCGGTCTTCAGCGAGGCCGCATCGTTGGCATCCTTGACCTCCACGCGACCCACCGGCGCGATGCGCGCGGCGACCAACTCGCCGTCCAGCGCGCCCGTGCCGGCAGCCGGCTTGGCGGCCGTGCTGACGTAGTTGGCCAGCAGGATGATGACGAGCACGGGCACCAGGAAGGCCAAGAACACGGCCCAGGCAAGCTGCTTGGGCGTCTTGATCGGGCCCGTGTGGGCGTCGTCGTGGTGATCGTGGCTGGCGCTCATGGATTCCTCTTGTCGATCCTTGTCGGTCTTCTTGGAAGCTCTTCTTTCGCGTACCCGTCCTGCGACGCGCCACGAAAAACCGCCGAATTATAGGCACCCCCCATGCACCGCCCCGGATGGGTGGAACCCCTCTGTTAGAATCCGCAGCTTCGCGCCCGTAGCTCAATGGATAGAGTACTGCCCTCCGAAGGCAGGGGTTGCTGGTTCGATCCCAGCCGGGCGCGCCAAGAACAGCAAAGACATACGCCACCTTCGGGTGGCGTTTGCACTTCTGGCAGGCCAGAAGCAGGCCACCGCTCGACCGCGCCCGACTTTTCCGTCAAGCGCAACGTCAGGCCAGCGCAGCACGCGCGCTCGGGCTCGACGATGGCCGGATGGCCCGGTCGATTCGCGGCTCAGTGCCCCATCAGGATGTTGTCGGCGACGTCCTTGTCATGCACGCCGAACTTGTCGACCAAGGTGGCGCTGGCCTGGTTGAGCCCGAGCACCTCCACCTCTACGCCCTTGCGGCGGAACTTGAGCACCACCTTGTCCAGTGCGCTCACGGCCGTGATGTCCCAGAAGTGGGCATGCGTCAGGTCAATGCGGACCTTGCGCACAGCGGCATCGAAATCAAACGCATCGACAAACCGCTCGGCCGACGCGAAGAAAACCTGGCCGTAAATCTCATAGCTGCGCGTCTGCCCCTCGTCCTCGGACTTCACCTCAATGAGCAGAATCTGAGCGATCTTGTGGGCGAAGAAGAAACCCGACAACAACACGCCGGTCAGCACGCCGCGCGCCAGGTCATGGGTGTAGACCGTGACGGCCACCGTTGCCAGCATGACGAAGCTCGAACTTTTCGGGTGCTCCCGCAGGTTCCTGAACGAAGCCCAGTTGAAGGTGCCGATGGACACCATCACCATCACCGCGACGAGCGCGGCCATCGGAATCTGCTTGACCCAGTCGCCCAGGAACACGACCAGGATCAGCAGCAGCACCCCCGCGACCAGCGTAGACAGGCGCGTCCGACCACCCGACTTCACGTTGATGACGGACTGGCCAATCATGGCGCAGCCCGCCATGCCGCCGATGAAACCGGTGGCGATGTTGGCGATGCCCTGCCCCACGCACTCACGGTTCTTGTTGCTCTTGGTGTCGGTCATCTCGTCCACGATGGTGGCCGTCATCAGTGACTCCAAGAGACCAACCACCATCAGCGTGACCGAGTAAGGCAGGATGATGCGCAACGTCTCCCAATTGAGCGGCACGTCCGGCAAGACGAAGACCGGCAAGCTGCTGGGCAACTCACCCATGTCACCCACCTTGCGGATGTCCAGGCCGAGGTAGATGGACACGCCGGTGAGCACAACGATGGCGACGAGCGGCGATGGCACGGCCTTGGTGACGTAGGGCAGCCCGTAGATGATGGCCAGGCCGGCGGCCGTCATCGCATAGACCTGCCAGCTCACATTCGTCAGCTCGGGCAACTGAGCCAGGAAGATGAGGATGGCCAGCGCGTTGACGAAGCCGGTCACCACCGAGCGGGAGACGAAGCGCATCAAGGCGCCCAGCTTGGCCCAGCCGGCGAGGATCTGCAGCACGCCGGTCAGCACTGTGGCGGCGAGCAGGTATTGCAGGCCATGCTCCTTGACCAGCGAGGCGATCACCAGCGCCATGGCGCCAGTGGCCGCCGAAATCATGCCCGGGCGCCCACCTGCGAAGGCAATGATGGTGGCGATGGAAAACGAGGCATACAGGCCAACCTTCGGGTCCACCCCCGCGATGATGGAAAAAGCGATGGCTTCGGGAATCAGGGCCAGTGCAACCACCAGGCCGGCGAGCACATCGTTGCGGACATTGGAAAACCAGTCCAGCTTCAGAGATTGGAGCGACATAGGGACAGGGGGCCGGCGCAAACGCGCGGCCCGTATTCAAAGTGGAGACAGACCAGAGATCGCGCCTGGCGGACAAGCAGGCGCAAGCATCGACGCAGGGCGAGGAGCCCGTGCTGCTTTAAGGTGGCGTGACCGAGCAGAAATAGCCGCGTGGCAACCCCGAGCCTCGGCAGTTCACCGACTGATCTTGTTGAGGTTGCGCGTGTCGGGGCATCGCTCAATTTTATCGCAGGCGGTCTCGCGACCTTCGGCGCGATGCAGGGCATGCGCCAGCTGGGGCAACAGCCCGTGCGCATGGACAACACCGGCCTGCAAGCCACGCTGGGCCACGAGCCGCCCACGCCACTGGACGAGGCGACGCTGCGTGTCCTGGCCTGCCTGCCGCCGGCACGGGGCGCTCGCGATAATCGCGCCAACCCCTTTGCACCGACCGCCCCATGACCTACTGCGTCGCGATGCGCCTGCGCGCCGGCCTGCTGTTCGCCTCCGACACCCGCACCAACGCCGGCGTGGACCACGTTGCCAGCTTCCGCAAGATGTACCAGTTCCAGATCCCGCACCAGCGCGAGATCGTGGTGCTGACCGCGGGCAACCTGGCCACGACGCAATCGGTGATGTCGCTGCTCAACGCGCGGCTGCAGGGCGAGGGCGAACATCTGCTCAACGTGCCGAGCCTGTACGACGCGGCCGTGCTGCTCGGCCGCACGCTCAAGGAGGTCATCGCCCGCGACAGCGAGTCCGGCACGCTGAACCCGCACGTGGACTTCGGCGCCAACTTCCTGCTGGGCGGCCAGATCCAGGGCGAAGGGCCGCGGCTGTTCCACATCTACCCGCAGGGCAACTTCATCGAGGCCACAGAGGACACGCCCTACTTCCAGATCGGCGAGAGCAAGTACGGCAAGCCCATCATCGACCGCGTCATCCGCTACGACACCACGGCGCTGGAAGAGGCGGCCAAGTGCACGCTGGTCAGCTTCGACTCCACGATCCAGTCCAACCTGTCGGTCGGGCTGCCCATCGACATGGTGATACTGCGCGCCAACCGGTTCGAGCAGGCCATGCAGCCGCCGCACCGCATCGAACGCGACGACCCCTACTTCCTGGCGCTGCGCAAGGGCTGGAGCGCCGGACTGCGCCGGGTCTTCGACGAGCTGCCCAACGCGCCGTGGTTCACCGCGTGAGGCGCCAGCACGGCACGCACGAGCTGCCGCTCGAGCCCTGGGCCCATGCGTCGCCCGTGACGGGCACGACGCTGCGCGGCTGGCGCACGCCGCCCAGTGGCCGCCCGCTGCTGCACTTCCTGCATGGCAACGGCTTCTGCGGCCGCGTGTACGAGCCCATGCTGCAGGTGCTGGCGCGCGACTTCGACCTGTGGCTGTGCGACGCGCCAGGCCATGGCGACAGCGACCCCATGCCCCGCTTCGCTGGCTGGAACCGCTGCGCCGACGCGGCGCTGGAGGCCTTGCAGGCCGGCCGCGCGGCCTATGGCGACGTGCCGCTGATGGCCGTGGGCCACAGCTTCGGCGGCGTACAGACCGCGCTGCTGCTGGGCCAGCCAGGCCAGCCGTTCAGCCGCGCGGTGCTGTTGGACCCGGTGCTGTTTCCGCCTCCCATGCTGCTGGCCGCCCGGCTGCTGGGCCAGGCCGGCACGGGCTTGGTGAACCCGCTGGCACGCGCCACCCGGCGCCGCCGCCGCGCATGGCCCGGCCGCGAGCAGGCCCGCGAGGCCCTGCGCGGGCGCGGCACCTACCGCGGCTGGACCGAGGCCGCGCTGGACGCCTTCGTCACGCACGCGCTGCGCGTCGGCCCGGACGGCCAGGCGCAGCTCAAATGCACGCCGGAGCTGGAGTCGACCATCTTCAGCACCATGCCCGAGCGGCTGTGGAGCCGGCTGCGCCGCATCCAGGTGCCGACACTGATCCTGCACGGCCGCGACACCATGCCCTTCGTGCAGGCCGGCGCCGCACGGGCACACCGGCACAACCCGTCGCACGTCCATGTGCAGGTGACGGCCGGCGGCCACTGCTTCATGCAGGAAGACCCCGCCGACGCTGCAGCCCGCGTGCGCGCCCACCTGCTGGGCTGAGGCCTCAGCGTCAGTCCGCCAGGGGGCCGAGCACCCGCATGGAGTAATCCACAGCGCGCACGTCCTTGGTCAGCCGGCCAATTGAAATGCGGTCCACGCCCGTGGCTGCAATCCAGCGCAGCTGGTCCAGCGCCACGCCGCCCGACACCTCCAGCAGCGCACGCCCCCCATTGACCGCCACGGCCTCGCGCATCTGCGCCTCGCTGAAGTTGTCCAGCAGCACGCTGACCGCGCCGGCCTCCAGCGCCTCACGCAGTTGCTCGATGGTCTCCACCTCGACCTGGATGTCCACGCCCGCGTTCAGCGCCTGGGCCGCCCGCAGCGCCGCGCCGACGCCACCCGCGGCGGCGATGTGGTTCTCCTTGATCAGGATGCCGGCGTACAGCGCCAGCCGCTGGTTCTGCCCGCCGCCCACGCGCACCGCGTACTTCTGCGCCTGGCGCAGGCCCGGGATGGTCTTGCGCGTGTCCAGGATGGCGCAGCCGCGCGGGTTGGTGCTGGCGCCCGCCACCGCGTCCACATAGGCGCGCG
Organism: Roseateles sp.; assembly: GCA_046294815.1. Lineage (GTDB taxonomy): Bacteria > Pseudomonadota > Gammaproteobacteria > Burkholderiales > Burkholderiaceae_C > Pelomonas. Next base: position 21,567 of record JBKBOJ010000002.1, read on the forward strand.
TGATGGTGGCCGTGCCGGACAGCAACTGCAGAAAGTTCAGCGCCGGCCGCTCGGCCGACAGCAGCAGACGGCCATCGGCCTCGATGCGGCAGACCAGCGTGTCGGCGCTCATCGCGGCGCCCTCGTCATACAGCCACTCGATGCGCGCCGTCGGGTCCAGCGCGGCGAACACGCCGTCGAACCAGTCACGCCCGCACAGCACGGCCTGCTCGCGCACGCGCACCTGCGCGGCCACACGCCGCCCGGCAGGCACAAGCTGGGCCGTCCAGTCACAGCGCCCGATATCCTCGGCCAGCGCATCGCGGATGTTGCGCGCGCGGGCCTCTTCCAGCGTCTCTTCCTGAAACATCATTCGGCCGGCCCAATGGTCAACGAAATCTCACCCACGCCCTCGATGCGCCCCTGCAGCACATCGCCCGGCAGCACGGCGCCCACGCCGGCCGGCGTGCCGGTGTAGATCAGGTCGCCCGGGTGCAGGTGGTAGAGCTGCGACAGATTGGCCACGATCTCGGCCTGGCGCCAGATCATGTCGGCCAGGTCGCCGCGCTGCTTTTCCACGCCGTTGACGGCCAGCACGATCGCGCCGCGCTCCAACAGGCCCACCTCGGATACGCGCACGATCTCGCCCAGGATGGCCGATTGGTCGAAGCCCTTGGCCGTGTCCCAGGGCTTGCCGGCCGCCTTGGCGGCGGCCTGCAAGTCGCGCCGCGTCATGTCCAGGCCCGGCGCATAGCCCCAAATCGCCGCGCGCGCGGCGTCCGGCGCCACCTTGAACACCGGCGCGCCGATCGCGATGACCAGTTCCATCTCGTACTGGTAGTTCTGCGTCTGGCTCGGGTAGGGCACCGTGGCGCCGGAGAGCGTCAGCGCGGTCGCCGGCTTGGTGAAGTAGAACGGCGGCTCGCGCGTCGGGTCATGGCCCATCTCGCGGGCATGATCGGCATAGTTGCGGCCGACGCAGAAGATGCGTCGCACCGCATAGCGCGCGTGCGTGCCGCGCACGGGCGCGCTGGGAATCTCCGGCGGAGGGAAGACGTAATTGCTCATGACAGGCAACAGCCGACTGGAACGAAGCGCGCAGCATACTGGGCTGCTCCTGCTGCTGGGGGCGCTGGTGCTGCTGAGCGGCTGTGCGACACGGCCTGTCAGCAGCGAGCGAGACGGCCCGGAGGCCAACCCGCCGCCCAACCTCGCCAGCGTGCCCGATGCCGTGCCACGGCTGGAGGCCATCCGCATCGGTGGGCCCAACAAGCCCTATGAGGTGCTGGGCGAACGCTACCAGCCGCTGACCGGCGACGTGCCCTATGCCGAGCGCGGCTTGGCCTCCTGGTACGGCAAGAAGTTCCACGGCCGGCCCACGGCCAGCGGCGAGGTCTACAACATGTACGCCATGACGGCCGCGCACCCCACGCTGCCCATCCCCAGCTATGCGCGCGTGCGCAACCTGGCCAACGGCCGTGAGGTCATCGTGCGCGTGAACGACCGCGGCCCCTTCCACCGCGGCCGCATCATCGACCTCAGCTACACCGCCGCGCTGAAGCTGGACCTGCTGCGCGGCGTGGCACCGGTGGAAGTGCGGCGCATCACCCATGCCGAGATCCGCGCCGGCAGCTGGCAGCAGCCGGCCGACGAACCCACGCCGGTATTCGTGCCCGACGCCGCGCCCGGCGCGCCGCAGCGCGACACCACCGCCAGCATCGCGAGCGCGGCTGCTGGCGTGTGGCTGCAGTTCGGCGCGTTTGCCAGGCTGGACGCCGCCGAGGCGCTGCGCCAGCGCGTCGCCGAGGCCGACCTCGGCCTGCTGCCGCTGCTGACCATCGTGCGCGAAGCCGGCCTGCACCGGCTGCGCGCCGGGCCCTTCCCCAGTGTGGACGAAGCCCGCGCGGTCGCCGCGCGCTTGCGCGAGGACGGCGGCGTGGAGTCCTCGCTGGTCGAGAAGCGCTGACCCAACTGCCGTTTCTCGGTCAAGTCGTCGCCGTCGCGGTCGGCGGCGCCAGCCGCAGCAGCACGGCAAAGCCCTGCGGGCTGTCGGGCAGCGCCAGGTCGCCGCCATGCGCCAGCGCGACGCGCTGCGCCAGGCGCAGGCCCAGGCCCTGGTCGGCCGCGCCGGTGGCCAGGCGCTCGCGCAAGACCTGGCGCTGCGCCTCGGGCAGGCCCGTGCCGTCGTCGCGCAGCAGCAGGCTGCCAACCTCGGGCTGCTCCAGCCACAAGCGCGTGGCGCCGTGGCGCTGGGCGTTGTCGGCCAGGTTCAGCAGCGCGGCGGCCAGCAGCTCGGCGTCGGCATGCAGCGGGCAGGGCGGGCCGTCCTGCAGCTGCAGCGTGCCCAGCGGCAGGCCGGCCAGCAGCGTGCGCGCGTCCAGCGCCTGGCGCTGCAGCTCGGGCGTGCTGCGGAACAAGCGCAGCAGGGCCAGCAGCAGGTGCTGCAGGCGGCGGCTGGCCTCGCGCACGCGCTGCAGCCGCGGCTGGCCGGGCTGCTCCTTGAGCGCCACGGCCAGCTGCGCATCCATGCCGGCCAGCGGTGTGCGCAGCAGGTGCGCGACCTGGGCACTGAACTCGCGCTCCACGGCCAGGCGCTCGCCCAGCCGCTCGGCAAAGCGGCCCAGCGCCGCATGGATGGGCAGCAACTCGCGCCGCGCGGGCGGGCCCAGCTGCTCGGCCAGCCCGCGCGGATCGCTGTGCGCAGCGTCGAAGCCGGCCAGCCGTTCGGCCAGGCGCTGCAATGGCCGCAGCTCGCGCTGGACGTACCAGGCCAGCAGCGGCAGGCCCAACACGCCCAGCGCCAACGCAGCCAGCAGCGCATGGCCGCGCAGCTCGCGGCGCACCTCGTGGCGCTCGGCGCGGCTCTGGGCCACCACCAGCAGGCCGCGGCCGGCAGGCAGCGGCTGGCCGTACAGCCGCCAGCGCGCGTGCTCGGCAAAGCCGGCGGCGGGCTGCCAGTCGGCCGGCTCGGCGCCGGGGCTGCTGCGCGCGAGCCGCCCCTGGGCGTCGAACCAGGCCCAGGCAAAGCGCTGCGCCTCGGCGGGCGCGTCCGCGGGCGGCGCGGCGCTGTCCAGCAGCAGCGGCGCGAGCTGGGCCGCGGTGGCCTGCAGGCCGTCGTCCAGCAACTCGTCGACCTCCTCGCCCACGGTCCAGACGGCCGCGGCCGTGACGCTGAGCGCGATCAGCAGGCTGCCCAGGCCGCTGACCCACAGCAGCCGCCGGGTGATCGAAGGCAGCGCCCGCTCAGTCATGGCCGCCGCCGCCCTGGACGCGGTAGCCCATGCCGCGGCGCGACTCGATGCTGTCGCGCCCCAGCTTGCGGCGCAGGTTGGCGACATGCACCTCCAGCGCATTGCTGCTGGCCGCCTCACCGCTGAAGCCGTGGATGAGCCGCTCCAGCAGGTCCTTGCTGACCCAACGGCCGGCGCGCAGGCCCAGCACCTCCAGCACGGCCCATTCGCGCGCGGTCAACTCCACCGGCCGGCCGTCCACCCAGGCACGCCGGCCGGCCAGATCGGCCTGCACGCCCGGCCCCAGCGCCAGCCCTTGGGTGCCGCCCTGCTGGCGGCGCAGCAGCCTGCGCAGCCGGGCCGCCAGCTCCTCGGGCGCGAAGGGCTTGACGAGGTAGTCGTCGGCGCCAGCATCCAGCCCGTCGATGCGGTCGGCCAGCTGGTCGCGGGCGGTCAGCAGCAGGGCCGGGGTCTGGCGGCCGGCGGCGCGCAGCTCGCCCAGCCACTGGCGGCCGGAGCCGTCGGGCAGCTGCCAGTCCAGCAGCCAGGCGTCGAAGGGCTCGCCCCGCAGCGTGGCGCGGGCCGTGGCCAGGTTGCGGCACCAGTCCACCACATGGCCTTCGGCGGCCAGGAAGTCGCGCAGGCCCTCGCCCAGCACGGGGTCGTCTTCGAGCAGCAGCAGCCTCATAGGCGGCACCGTAGCACAGCGCTTCAGCCTGGCTTCAGCAACAGCCTCTGCAATCCCGCACCATGCTCGCCCCTGCCCGCCCCCACCGCCCACTGCTGGCCCTGACCGCTGGCCTGCTGCTGGTCGTCGCCTGGGACGCCAGCGGCCTGGACCTCTGGCTGGCGCACGCCTTCGGCAGCCGTGCCGGTTTCCCGGCGCGCGAGGCCTTCTGGGCGCGCGGCCTGCTGCACGAGGGGATGCGCATGCTCTGGCTGGCGGCCTGGCTGGCGCTGGCGGTGGACGCCTGGCGCCGAGCGCCGGTGGCCGACGGACCGTCGCGACTGGAGCGCCGCCGCGCGCTGATCGCCGGGCTGGCGCTGCTGCTGGTGGTGCCGGCGCTGAAATCTCTGAGCCACACCAGCTGCCCCTGGAGCCTGACGGACTTCGGCGGCAGCGCGCCCTGGGTGTCGCACTGGGACTGGACGCTGCGCGACGGCGGGCCCGGCCACTGCTTCCCGTCCGGCCACACGGCCGGCGCCGCCGCCTTCGCGCCGTTCGCCTGGATCTGGGGACGGCGCGGCTGGGTGCTGCTGGCACTCAGCACGGGCCTGGCCAGCCTCGGCCAGCTGGCGCGCGGCGCGCATTTCCTGAGCCACACGCTGTGGGCGGCCTGGATCTGCGTGGCGCTGGGCTGGCTGCTGCTGCAGTTGCTGCGCCGGCCGCTGCCGCGGCTCAGGCCGGCGCTGCGCTGGCGCGACTGAGCCTGCGCGCCAGCACGTCCATGAACACCTGCAGCGCGCCGAAGCGGTTGGCGCCGTTGAGGTTCATGTTGGACACATAGGGCAGCGTCAGCCCGTCCGCGCTGATGACGGCGTCGCCGCTGAACGCGCCCGGTGTGTCCGTCATCTGCAGGAAGCTGCCGGAGAGCAGGTCGTAGACGAAGACCTGGGTGTTGCCCTGGATGACGCCCGAAAAGCTCTGCGTGGCCACGTCGTGCAGCCGCACGCCCAGGTTGTCGGTGGCCACCGCAATGGTGTTGCCGTCGCGGCCTGGACCAGGCCGGCACACAACAGCGCGAGCAGCGGGGCGCGCGGCGCAGGCGCATGGTGCGAGACATCCGCTCCGGCGCGGGGCCTTGTCTACACTGCCCGCATGATTTCCCCCAATTTCGACGCCGCGCGTGCCATCCGCATGGGCCAGCAGGCCCTGGCGGTCGAGGCCCGCGCGCTGACCGAGCTGGGCCCGCGTCTGGGCGAGGCCTTCGGCCGCGCCGTGCAGGCCATCCTCGCCTGCCGCGGCCGCGTGGCCGTGATGGGCATGGGCAAGAGCGGCCATGTGGGCCGCAAGATCGCTGCCACGCTCGCCTCCACCGGCACGCCCGCGCTATTCGTCCACCCCGCCGAGGCGGCCCACGGCGACCTGGGCATGGTCACCGGCGGCGACATCGTGCTGGCCCTGTCCAACTCCGGCGAGAGCGACGAGCTCAACGCCATCCTGCCGGTGCTCAGGCGCCTGGGTGTGCCCGTCGTCGCGATGACCGGGCGCCGGGAGTCCAGCCTGGCCGCGCATGCCGACATCGTGCTGGACAGCGCCGTGCCCGAAGAGGCCTGCCCGCTGCAACTCGCCCCCACCGCCAGCACCACCGCGCAGATGGCGCTGGGCGATGCGTTGGCCGTGGCGCTGCTGGATGCGCGCGGCTTCAAGGCCGAGGACTTTGCCCGCTCTCATCCCGGCGGCGCCTTGGGCCGCAAGCTGCTGACCCATGTGCGCGACCTGATGCGCAGCGGCGACGCGCTGCCGCGTGTGGCGCCCAGCACGCCTTTCACCGAGCTGATGCGCGAGATGAGCGCCAAGGCGCTGGGCATGGCGGTGGTGGTCGACGCCGACGACCGTGTGCAAGGCATCTTCACCGACGGCGATCTGCGCCGGCTCATCGAGCAGGGCCGCGACCTGCGCGCGCTGACTGCGGCCGAAGTGGCTCATCCCAAGCCGCGCACGGTAGCCGCCGACGCGCTGGCGGTCGACGCCGCCGACCTGATGGAGGCGGCCCGCATCACGGTCGTCCTCGTCGTCGATGCCGAGCAGCACCTGCTGGGCGCCGTCAGCATCAACGACCTGATGCGCGCCAAGGTCATCTGATGGCCGCGCTGCGCTTCCCCACCGAGTTGCTGGTCAAGGCCCAGGGCCGCGGCCTGGGCGTCAAACTGGCCCTGTTCGACGTGGACGGCGTGCTGACCGACGGCCGCATCTACATCGGCGAGCAGGGGGAGAGCTTCAAGGCCTTCAGCACGCTGGACGGCCATGGCCTGAAGTCGCTACAGCAGGCGGGCATCACGCCAGTCGTCATCACCGGCCGCGACAGCCCCGCCGTGCGCCGCCGCGTGGCCGACCTGGGCCTGCAGCATGCGCTGTACGGCGTGGGCGACAAGCTGGCCGCCGCCGAGCCGCTGCTGCGGCAGCTGGGGGCGTCCTGGGGCGAGGTCGCTGCCATCGGCGACGATTGGCCCGACCTGCCGCTGCTGACCCGCGCCGGCTTCGCCTGCGCACCGCCGGGCGCCCATGCCGAGGTGCTGGCCGTGGCCCACCATGTCACGCGTGCGGCCGCCGGGTTCGGCGCGGCCCGCGAGTTCTGCGACCTGCTGCTGATGGCCGCAGGCCACTACCAGCGCCTGCTGCACGCCCACCACGCCACGCTGGATGGAGGCCGGCCCGCGTGACGCCCACCCGCCTGCCCGCCCCCACGCCGCGCCGCCTGCGCCCGCCCCAGCCCTGGCTGTGGCGCGTGCAGAGCCTGCTGTCCAACTACCTGCCGCTGCTGCTGATGGCGCTGCTGGCCAGCGGCACCTGGTGGCTGGTGAAGAACACGCCGCTGCTGGGCGAGCCCGGCGAGCCCACGCCGCCGCGCCATGTGCCCGACTACCGCATGGCGAACTTCGAGATCCAGCGCATCGGCGCGGACGGCCGGCTCAAGCTGCAGATCGCCGGTGCCGAGCTGCGCCACTACCCCGACACCGACACGATCGAGATCGACCAAGTGCGCGTGCGCGCGACCGCGCCCGACGGCAGCCTGGCCATCGCCGAGGCACGCCGCGCGCTCAGCAACGGCGACGGCAGCGACCTGCAGCTGCTGGGCGACGTGCGGCTGCGGCGGCTTGCACCCGGCTCGGGCGACAACGCGCCGGCGCTGCTGGAGGTGCGCGGCGAGTTCCTGCAGGCACTGCGCCATAGCGAGGTGCTGCGCTCGCACCTGCCGGTACAGATCCGCCAGGGCGGCGCCACGCTCAATGCCAGCAACTTCGAGTACCGCCACCTGAGCGGCCAGCTGAGCTTCACCGGCAAGGCGCAGGGACAATTCAGCCCGCGGGGGGCGCGATGAGTGAGTTGGTGTTCATCACCGGCGCGTCCAGCGGCATCGGCCAAGCGCTGGCGCTGCGCTACTACCGCGACGGCGCGCGGCTGGCGCTGGTGGCGCGCCGCGTCGACGAGGTCCAGCGCTGGGCCGCCGAGCAGCGGCTGGACGCCACGCGCTGGCGGGTCTACCGCGCCGACGTCGCCGACCCCGAGGCCATGGCCCGTATCGGCCGCGAATGCATCGCCGCGCAAGGGCTGCCCGACGTCGTCATCGCCAACGCCGGCATCAGCATCGGCATGGACACGACGCAGTTCGACGACCTGGACGTGATGCGCCGCGTGTTCGCGACCAACAACGTCGGCCTGGCTGCGACCTTCCACCCCTTCGTCGCGGCGATGAACGAGCGCGGCGCGGGCACCTTGGTGGGCATTGCCAGCGTGGCCGCCATCCGCGGTCTGCCGGGCCATGGGGCCTACTGCGCCAGCAAGGCGGCGGTCGTCGCCTACTGCGAGAGCCTGCGCGGCGAATGCCGCCCCTACGGCGTCAAGGTCGTCACGCTGCTGCCCGGCTACATCGACACGCCGCTGACGCGCGGCAACCGCTATTCCATGCCCTTCCTGATGCCGGTGGACGACTTCGCCGACCGCGCCGTGCGCGCCATCCGCGCGCAGGTCAGCTACCGCGTCATCCCTTGGCAGATGGGCGTGCTGGCCAAGATCCTGCGGCTGCTGCCCAACTGGCTGTACGACCGCTTGCTGGCGGGCCGGCCGCGCAAGCAGCGCGCCGGCGGCTAGCGACACAGCGCGCCCAGCGTCAGCGCCGAGCTACAGCCAATGGACGGCCTGGGCGACCTGGTGACGCTGCGCACGGCTGCGAGCGGCAGTTGGCGCTGATGTCGCAGCACCGCATCGAGCTGTCACGCGCGCTCAGCTGCCGTTTCTGGGAGCCTGTCGGGCTTTGGGTCGGGAGCGCGCCCCCCCACCCCCCCCCCGACAGGCTCCTAGGCGGAGCAACTGCGGGGCGCACACAAAAGAAAAGGCGCCCGCGGGCGCCTTTCGCTGATTCGCAACTGGTTTTCAGTAGCCGCCGCCGTAGCCGCCGCCACCCGAGCGGCCACCGCCGCCATAGCCACCGCCAGAGCGGCCACCACCACCGTAGCCGCCGCCACCGGAACGGCCACCGCCGAAGCCGCCACCACCACCACCACCGCCATAGCCGCCGCCGCCCGAGCGGCCACCGCCGCCATAGCCGCCGCCACCACCGTAGCCACCGCCACCACCGTAGCCACCGCGGCCACCGCCGCCGAAGCCACCCGGACGCTCTTCACGAGGACGGGCCTCGTTCACGACCACGGCGCGGCCTTCCAGGGCCTGACCATTCATGCCGTTGATGGCGGCCTGCGCCTCTGCATCGGAACCCATCTCGACGAAGCCAAACCCCTTGGAGCGACCCGTCTCACGATCCATCATGACCTTTGCGGAGGTCACGGTGCCAAACTGACCAAACGCCTCTTGCAACGATTCGTCACGCACGCTGTAGGCCAGATTGCCCACATAAAGCTTGTTTCCCATGGGGAAGCCCTTCTCTAACTCAAAACCAAAAAACCATGTGGAGCTTCAACCCATCGTGAACCATTCAAGCGAAGGTGCGGCGTCCAGACACAGGCAATTCATTATGGTGGCGGGGTTCCCGATTCCGGGAAGGCGGCTTCAACAAGTGTTGTTTTTCAGATCTAGCACAAACCCTGGAGATAGCGCGTTCACATCGGGCCGTCATGGATAGGATGCCGCTGCGATGAGCCTGCCCCTGATGCCCGCCCTGACCCGCGTCCTCGCCAGCGTCGACGCGCCGCGCAATCTGCGTGCGCTGTATGCCTTGCTGACGGGCTTCTGCATGGCCGGCCTGCTGATGGCCATGGCCCGCGCCGCGCTCGCGCGCGAGCAGGCGCTGCCGGGCGCGCTGTGGCTGGGCCTGGCGCTGGCTGTCGCCTTTTTCTGCGTCAATGCCACCGGCCTGATGTTGATGGATCAGGCCCGCGGCCGGCCGGTACGCGACCCGCAGGACGCACTGCTCGACGCGCTGCGCTGCGGCCACCACGTGTTGCTGGCGCTGCTGGCCTGCCTGGCGCTGGCCGGCGCCGCGGTGGCTCTGCTGGCCGGCCTGCTGACGGCCACACACTGGCCCTGGGTGGGTGCGCCGCTGCTGGCCGTGGCGCTGCCGCTGGGCGTGCTGCTGCTGGGCAGCATCGCCTTCGTGCTGGTCGTCCTGGTTGGGCCACTGGCTGGGCCCGCCGTCTGGGCCGGGCGCAGCAGCGGCGGCGTGCTGGTCTTTCTGCGCGACCGCCTGCGCCATGGCCTGCCCGAGACGGCGTTGCTGATGGCGGCCGTCTACCTGCTGGCGGCGCTGGCCACGGCGGCAGTCAGCTTCATCGTCGTCACCGGCAGCCAGCTGCTGGCCGGCCTGGCCATCCTGGGCGTGGGCATCGAGCTGCCGGCGCGACAGCTGCTGGCGGGCGTCATGGGCCTGGGACCGCGCAGCCTGGCCACCATCGGCGTGCCGCTGCAGGGCGGCAACCTGGGTCTGGCGGCACTGATCGGCGGCGGCGTGGTGTTCGCGCTGGCGCTGGTGCTGCCCACGCTGGTGTGGCTGCGCGGCTGCTGCGCGGTCTACCTGGCACTGACCGAAGACGCATGAGCCGCGGCGAGGGGCCTCGCATCGCGAGCTTGGTGCCCAGCGCCACCGAGACGCTGGTGGCGCTGGGACTGGCGCCGTGGCTGGTGGCGCGCACGGGCTTTTGCATCCATCCGGCCGAGGCAGTGCGCGACATCCCCAAGGTGGGCGGCACCAAGGACGTGAACCTCGCCAAGCTGCGGCGCCTGGCGCCCACGCATGTCGTCGTCAACGTGGACGAGAACCGGCGCGAGACGGCCGAGGCGTTGCAGACCTTCGTGCCGCAGCTCATCGTCACCCATCCGCGGCGGCCCGAGGACAACCCGGCGCTGTTCGAGCAGCTGCGCGCCGCCTTTGCCGGGCTGCCGGGGGTCAACGAGCGCGCAGCGGCGCTGGCAGCGGACTTCGACGCCGCGCTGGCGCGCTGCCGCGCCGAAACCCGTCCGGTGGAGAAGGTGCTCTACCTGATCTGGCGCAAACCCTGGATGACGGTGGCGCGCGACACCTACATCTCGACGCTGCTGGCTGAAGGCCATTGGCAGACCTGGCCCGCGGTGGAGGGCGGCCCGCAAGGCGCAGGCCGCTATCCTGCCCTGGCGGGCGACGAGCCGTGGCTGGCCGACATCGACCGCGTACTGCTCAGCTCCGAGCCCTACCGCTTCACGGCCGAGCACGTCGCCGAGGCGCAGGCGCTGTGCCCGCAGGCGCGGGTGCAACTGGTGGACGGCGAGCGCTTGAGCTGGTGGGGCGCGCGCGGCGCGGCGGGCCTGGACTATCTGCGCGAGCTGGCCGGGCACTGACCCGCCACAATTGCCCGCCATGGACATCTTCAAGCCTCTCGTCGCGCTACTGGCCATCGTGAATCCGGTGGGTGTCGTGCCTTTCTTCATCCACTTCACCAGCAGCTTCACGCGCGAGCAGCGGCGGCGCACCATCCTCGTGAGCGCCTGCACGGCGGGCATCGTCATCGGGCTGTCGGCGCTGTTCGGGCTGAAGATCATCGAGTTCTTCGGCATCTCGCTGGCCAGCTTCCAAGTCGGCGGTGGCTGCCTGCTCTTGATCAGCTCGCTGCAAATGCTCAACGCCAAGCCTGCCGAGGCCGGACCGCAGGACGTCAGTGACGGTGACAGCAAGGTGGACGCCGGCGCCAGCATCGCCGTCGTGCCGCTGGCCATCCCGCTGCTGACCGGGCCGGCCACCATCTCGACCATGGTCATCTACGCGGACAAGACCCGGCACTGGTGGGAGCTGGCCGTGCTGTGCGGCTACGGCGTGGTCGTCACCGCCGTGACCTTCGTGACCTTCTCGGCCTCGGGCCGCATCGCCCGCGTGCTGGGCCAGACCGGCATCAACATCATGACGCGGCTGATGGGCCTGATCCTCGCCGCGCTGGCCGTGGAGCTGCTGGCCGACGGGCTGATCAAGCTCTTTCCCGTGCTGGCAGGCCGGTCGTGAGCCTGTCAGCCCTGCCGCCCATCTGGATGGCGCCCGTGGCTGGCGGCGCAGGATGCCGACGCCACGCCGACCCGCGCCTGCTCCGACCGCCTGGCGCGCGGCCTGGCCAACCGGACCCGGGGTTGCGCCGCGGAACTCATTGCCGCCCTGAGGCGGCGCTGGCGGGCTTGACGATCGCCGGGATGATGCTGACGCACCGGCCGGGTCTCGCCCGGGCGAACGGCTGGCCCGCCGCAGCGTGAACTACGCTCGCGCCATGTCCCAACAAGGCTTCGACTACATCATCGTGGGTGCCGGCACCGCCGGCTGCCTGTTGGCCAACCGGCTCAGCGCCGATGCGACCAAGCGCGTGCTGCTGCTGGAGGCCGGCGGCAAGGATGATTACCACTGGATCCACATTCCGGTGGGCTACCTGCACTGCATCGGCAATCCGCGCACCGACTGGTGCCTGCGCACCGAAGCCGAGCCCGGCCTGAACGGTCGCGCGCTGCGCTACCCGCGCGGCAAGGTGCTGGGCGGCAGCTCCAGCATCAACGGCATGATTTATATGCGCGGCCAAGCCCGCGACTACGAGCACTGGGCCGACCTGACCGGCGACGACACCTGGCGCTGGCACCGCGTGCTGCGCGCCTTCCGCCGCCACGAGCACCACTGGCGGCTGGACGACCCCAAGACCGCGCCCCCAGGCTTTGCCGAGCTGCACGGCCACGGCGGCGAGTGGCGCGTGGCCCAGCAGCGGCTGCGCTGGCCCATCCTGGACGCGTTCGCGCAGGCGGCGCAGCAGGCCGGCATCCCGGCCACCGCCGACTTCAACGCCGGCAACAACGAAGGCGTGGGCTATTTCGAGGTCAACCAGAACAAGGGCCTGCGCTGGAACACGGCCAAGGCCTTTCTGCGCCCCACCTGCCTGGGCCGGCCCAACTTCGAGCTGTGGACCGGCGCGCAGGTGCGCCGCCTGCGGCTGATGCATGACGACGCCGGGCTGCGCTGCGGCGGCGTGGATGTGATGACGCCGCATGGCATCGAGCAGCCCTGGCTGAACTCGGGCGGCGAGGTCATCCTGGCAGCGGGCTCAGTCGGCTCGCCGCAGCTTCTGCAGCTCTCGGGCCTGGGTCCCGGTGCGCTGCTGCAGGCCTTGGGCATCAAGGTCGAGCAAGACCTGCCGGGCGTGGGCGCCAACCTGCAGGACCACCTGCAGCTGCGCACCGTCTACAAGGTGCACGGCGCGCGCACGCTGAACACGCGCTCGGCCTCGCTGTGGGGCAAGGCGCTGATCGGCCTGGAGTACGCGTTGCGCCGCAGCGGCCCCATGAGCATGGCACCCAGCCAGCTGGGCGTGTTCACGCGCAGCGGCCCCGACAAGGCCTGGCCCGACCTGGAGTACCACGTGCAGCCGCTGTCGCTGGACGCCTTCGGCGAGCCGCTGCACGGCTTCGACGCCTTCACGGCCAGCGTCTGCAACCTCAACCCCACCAGCCGCGGCACGGTGCACATCACCTCGCCCGACGCGGCCCAGGCGCCGGCCATCCGGCCCCACTACCTGTCCACCGACGCAGACCGCCGCGTCGCGGCTGAGAGCCTGAAGCTGACGCGCCGCATCGTGGCGCAGCCAGCGCTGGCGGCCTTCAAGCCCGAGGAGTTCCGGCCCGGTGCGCAATGCCAGACCGATGAGGAGCTGGTGCGTGCGGCCGGCGACATCGGCACCACCATCTTCCACCCCGTGGGCACCTGCCGCATGGGCCGCCCCGACGACGTCCATGCGGTGGTGGACTCGCGCCTGCGCGTGCGCGGTGTGACCGGGCTGCGCGTGGCGGACGCGAGCGTGATGCCCACCATCACCAGCGGCAATACGGCGTCGCCGACGCTGATGATTGCGGAGAAGCTGGCCGGCTGGCTCGCCGCCTGAAGGCCCGGGCTGCGGCGCACGCCGCGACAATCCCGGCCATGTCGTTCCCGTCCCCCCGCGTGCTCGCCGTCATCCCGCCGATGACGCAGCTCAACACGCCCTACCCGTCCACCGCCTACCTGACCGGCTTCCTGCGCTCGCGTGGCATCGATGCGCATCAGGTGGACCTGGCGCTGGCGCTGGTGCTGGACCTGTTCTCGCCGGACGGCCTCATGCAGTTGCGCGACGCCGTGCAGGCGCTACCGGCGGACCGGCGGACCCGGCAGACCGCCTGGTTCGACACCGAGTTCGACGCCATCACCGCGGTCACGCCGCGCGTGCTGGCCTTCCTGCAGGGGCGCGACCCGACCATCGCGCATCGCATCAACACGCGTTGCTTCCTGCCCGAGGGCGCGCGCTTCACGTCGCTGGACCATTACGTCGGCGAAGACGGCGAGGACCCGCTGGCCTGGGCCTTCGGCGCCTTGGGCCTCCAGGACCGTGCGCGGCATCTCGCCACGCTGTTCCTCAACGACCTGGCCGACGTGCTGCGCGATGCGGTGGATGCGCGCTTCGAGTTCGTGCGCTACGCCGAGAAGCTGGCCGCGGCCCAGCCCTACTTCGACCCGCTGGCCGACGCGCTGGCCGAAGCACCCCATCTCATCGACCGCACGCTGCAGCGCCTGGCACTCGACGCGCTGGCGCAGCACCGGCCCGATGTGGTGCTGCTGTCCGTGCCCTTCCCCGGCTCGGTCTACGCGGCGCTGCGCATCGCGCAGGCCGTCAAGGCCGCACGGCCCGAGGTGGTGTGCGTGCTGGGCGGCGGCTATGTGAACACCGAGCTGCGCGAGCTGGCCGAGCCGCGGCTGTTCGACTTCGTCGACTACGTGACGCTGGACGCCGGCGAGCGGCCGCTGCTGGCGCTGCTGGAGCACATCGCCGGCAAGCGCGCGAAGACGCGCCTGGTGCGCACCTTCTGGCGCGACGGCGATGCAGTCAGGTACACCAACTTCGTCGAGCCCGACATCCCCTTCGACGAGCTCGGCACGCCGACCTGGGACGGCCTGCCGCTGGACCGTTATCTGTCGCTGCTGGACATGCTCAACCCGATGAACCGGCTCTGGAGCGACGGCCGCTGGAACAAGCTGACCGTGGCCCATGGCTGCTACTGGAAGAAGTGCAGCTTCTGCGACGTGAGCCTGGACTACATCTCGCGCTACGAGGCCGCGAGCGCGACCGTGCTGGTAGACCGCATCGAGGCCATCGTCCGCGAGACGGGGCAGACGGGCTTTCACTTCGTCGACGAGGCCGCGCCGCCCAAGGCGCTCAAGGCACTGGCCGAGGAGCTGATGCGCCGCAAGGTCGCCATCAGCTGGTGGGGCAATATCCGTTTTGAAAAAACCTTCACGCCCGAGCTGTGCCAGCTGCTGGCCGACAGCGGCTGCATCGCGATCTCGGGCGGGCTGGAGGTGGCCTCCGACCGACTCTTGAAGCTGATGAAGAAGGGCGTCTCGGTCGAGCAGGTCGCGCGCGTGACCAAGGCCTTCGCCGACGCCGGCGTGCTGGTGCATGCCTACCTGATGTACGGCTTCCCCACGCAGACGACGCAGGACACCGTGGATGCGCTGGAGTACGTGCGCCAGTTGTTCGAGCACGGCTGCATCCACAGCGGCTTCTTCCACCGCTTCGCATGCACGGTGCATTCGCCGGTGGGCCAGAACCCGGCGGAGTACGGCGTCACGCTGCAGCCGCTGCCGGCGGATGCGCGCTTTGCGAAGAACGACATCGCCTTCATCGACCCCACGCCCACCGACCACGACAGCCTGGGCCAGGGGCTGAAAAAAGGGCTCTACAACTTCATGCACGGCATCGGCATCGACCGCGACATCCGCAGCTGGTTCCCGGTGCGCGTGCCCAAGACGACGGTGCCGCGGCGCTTTGTCGAGCGGGCGCTGTCGGGTTGACTTTTGTGCAGTGCACAATTACTCATCCAACAGGAGGTGCGGCGATGCGGCGAGTCGTGTTCAACCAGAAGGGCGGCGTGGGCAAGTCCACGATCACCAGCAACCTGGCGGCCATTGCCGCCGCACAGGGCAGGCGCGTGCTGGTGATCGACCTGGATTGCCAGGGCAACACCACGCGCTACTTGCTGGGCGAGGCGGCCAACGACGAGCGCACGGGCTCGGCGGAGTTCTTCGAGTCCACGCTGAAGTTCAGCGTGCGCGCCCGGCCGGTGAGCGACTTCGTCAGCGAAACGCCCTGGGAGGGCCTGCACCTGATGGCCGCCAGCCCCGCGCTGGACGAACTGCACGGCAAGCTGGAGAGCCGCTACAAGATCTACAAGCTGCGTGACGCCTTGCTGCCGCTGGAGGGCGGCTACGACGAGATCTGGATCGACACGCCGCCGGCACTGAACTTCTACACGCGCTCGGCGCTGATCGCGGCGCAGGGCTGCCTGATCCCGTTCGACTGCGACGACTTCTCGCGCCGCGCGCTCTACGGGCTGCTGGAGTCGGTGCAGGAGATGCAGGCCGACCATGCACCGGAACTGCATGTGGAAGGCATCGTCGTCAACCAATTCCAGGCCCGCGCCGCGCTGCCGCAGCGCGTGGTGCAGGAGCTGCTGGACGAGGGGCTGCCGGTGCTGTCGCCCTATCTGTCGGCCAGCGTCAAGGTCAAGGAATCGCACGAGCTGTCGCGACCCATGATCCACCTGGACCCACGCCACAAGCTCACGCAGGAGCTGGTGGCGCTGTACGAATCACTCCCAGGTTAGCAACTCGGGCTTGCGACCCAGCTTCTGCAGCTGCGGCTGCACCTTGGCGCGCTCGCCCACGGCCACGACGGTGAGCCGGCGCAGGTCCAGGTGCTGCTTGGCGGCCTGCAGCGCATCGGCCGCGGTGACGGCGGCGTACTTGGCCGGCAGCTCGGTGATGGCCGCCAGCGGCTGGCCCGCCGCCCAGTTGCCCGCATAGCCGGCCACGACGGCGCCGTTGGTGTCGAACTGCCCGGGCAGCGACAGCAGCACCGCATTGCGCACGCGGCCCAGCTCGGCCCCTCCCATGGGCTTGCTGCGCATCGCGGTGATCTCCTTGAACAGGTCCGCCAGTGCGGCGCCGGTCACGTCGGTGCGCACGCTGCCCTGCAGCGTGAACTGGCCGCGCTCGCGGCCCATGCTGAAGCTGGAGAACACGCCGTAGGTGTAGCCCTTGACCTCGCGCAGCCGGTGGTTGATGCGCGACGTGAACAGGCCGCCCAAGGCCGCGTTCATGACCTTCAGCGCCGCGGCGTCGGGCGCAGCGGCCAAGGGTCCGGGCGCGACGACGGCCAGCGCCGTCTGCGCTGCGCCGGGCTTGTCGACCAGCACCGTGCGCGCGGCGATGGGCCGGGCCGGCGGCAGCGGCGTGCGCGCGGGGGGCATGCCCTGGCCCTGCCAGGCGCCGAACAGCGGCTCCACCAGCGCGCGCAGTTCGGCCTCGCTGAGGTCGCCGGCCACCACCAGCGCCGCGTTCTCGGGCCGGTAATGGGCCTGCCAGAAGCCGCGCAGCGCGGCGGCATCGATGGACTTCAGGCCGGCCTCGGTGCCCAGCGGATGCGCGGCCAGCGGATGGCCGTCGCCGTAGACCGCGCGGCTGCCCACCGCCAGCGCCAGCGCAGCGGGCTCCTCGCGCACCTGGGCCAGCGCGGCCAGCCGCTGCGCGCGCACGCGCTCGACCTCGGGCGCGGCGAAGGCTGGGTTCAGCGCCACGTCGGCCAGCAGCGCCAGCCCCTCGCGCACGCTGGCCTTGCGGCCGGAGAACTGCACGCGCGCCTCCTCGGCACCGGGGCTGACGGTGAGCGTCGCACCCAGCGCCGCGGCGGCCTCGGCAATCTGCTGCGCGCTGCGCGTCGTCGTGCCCTCGGGCAGCATGGCGGCGACGAAGCTGGCCAGGCCGGGCTTGTCCGCCGGGTTGGCGCCCTGGCCCGCACGCACCACCAGGCTGGCGCTGACCAGCGGCAACCCGGGCCTGGGCGAGTGGATGACGGTCAGCCCGTTGGCGAGCGTGAAGCTCTGCGCGGCCGGCAGCGTCAGCGCTTTGGCCTGGGCGGCGGCCGGGGGCTTGAGCCGCCAGGGCTCAAAGCCGTTGAGTGACTCGCGCTCGCCCTTGGCGGCCTGCTTGGGGGCCGCTGGCGTGGGCACGTCGGGCGCCAGCACCGGCTCGCCCGGCACGGCCTGCACGACCACGCGGGCCTGCCTGCCCAGCCAGCGCTTCACGGCGGCGCTCACGTCGGCAGGCGCCAGCGCCGCATAGCGCGCCAGGTCGCGGCCCACGAAGCCGGGGTCGCCGGCCATCTGGTTGTAGTGGTTGACCAGCTCGGCCAGCGACGCCAGCTTCTCCATGCGCTGCAGCACATCGGTCTCGATGACGGCACGCGCCTGCGCGATCTCGGCGGCCGTGGGCGGCTCGGCGGCCAGCCGCGCGAGCTCGGCGTCCACCAGCGCCTCGATGACGTCCAGCGACGCGCCGGGCCGGGCCACGATCTCGATGTTGAACACCGAGCTGAGCGACTGCGAGCCCTGGCTGACGGCCACGCTCTGCGCCAGCTGCTTGTCGCGCACCAGCAGGCCGTAGAGCCGGCTGGCCTTGCCGCCGCCCAGCACATGGGCCGCGAGGTCCAGCGCCGCGTCGCCCGGTGCAAACATGGCCGGCGTGTGCCAGGCCAGGTTGAGCCGGCTCAGCTCGATGCGGTCCTTCACCACCAGCCGGCGCTCCTGCGTGATCTGCGGTGTGGCGACCTGCACCTGCGGCGGCTTGGGGCCGGGCTTCATGCTGCCGAAGTACTTGGCCACCAGCGCCTTGGCCTCGGCGGCGTCAAAGTCGCCGGCCAGCACCAGCGTCGCGTTGTTGGGCCGATAGTAGGTGCGGGCGAAGTCCTTCACGTCCTTCAGCGCGATGGACTGGATGTCGGCATGCGAACCGATGACCACCGCGCGATACGGATGCCCCTCGGGGTAGAGCGCCTGGTACAGCGCCTCCTCGACGATGCCGTAGGGCTGGTTCTCCACGCTCTGACGGCGCTCGTTGCGCACCACGTCCTGCTGGTTGGCCAGCGCGACGGAATCCACCTCGTCGATCATCCAGCCCAGCATGTCGGCCTTCAGCCACAGGCCCAGCGCGAGCTGGTTGGACGGCAGCGTGAAGTAGTAGTTGGTGCGGTCGAAGTTGGTGGAGCCGTTGGCGTCGGTGCCGCCGGCGGCGTCGATGTATTTGTCGAACTCGCCGCGCGGGATGTGGCGGCTGCCGGCGAACACCAGGTGCTCGAACAGGTGGGCAAAGCCGGTCTGGCCCTTGGCCTCGTTGCGCGGCCCGGCGTGCACCCACAGGTTGAAAGCCACCAGCGGCAGGCGATGGTCCTGCACCAGGATGACCTCGAAGCCGTTGGGCAGCGTGAACTTCTCATGCCGGATGGCCAGCTGGCCGGCAGCGGTACTGACGGCGCCCGGCGTCTGGGCCGTCGCGATGGCGGGCAGCGAGGCAGACAACGCGCCGGCCAGGGCCAGCAGTGTGACGAGGCGGCGGGGAGCGGGAGCGTTCATCGATGCGATCCAGGAAGAAGATGCGGAGTTTGGGCGATGCGCTGCGGTCACGCTGAAGTGCGCTTCGTCAGGGCGCCTGCCAGGGCGACAGCCAGGCCAGCAGCGTCAGCCACAGCGGCGCGGTGGCGACGTACAGCACGGTGGAGACGACGGTCGCGGCCGTCACTTCTGCCTCCATCGCGCGGTAGCGCTGCGCAAAGATCAGCGCGTTGGAGCCCGTGGGCAGCGCCGCGACCATCACGATGACGGCCAGCGGCATGCCGCTCAGGCCCAACCCCCAGTGCGCGACGAGCAGCACCACGGCCGGCATCAGCAGCAGCTTGGTCGCCACCAGGCCCAGCAGGCCGTTCCAGGTGCGCGGCCAGCCGTAGTAGGCCAGCGACATGCCGATCAGCGTCAGGCACAGCGGCACGACGGCCGTGCCCAAGGTCTGCAGTGCCTCGTCGGCCACGGCGGGCAGGGCCCAGCCGGTGGCATTCCAGGCCAGGCCGGCCAGCACCGGCAGCACCACCGGATGGATGACGGTGTTGCGCACGGTCTGGCGCAGCGTGGCGGCGAGCTTGCCCGCGGCGCGCTCACGGGCCAGGTCCAGCTCCACCAGCGTGGTCAGCAGCGACAGGATGCACAGCGCATGCAGGCTGATGACGGCGATGTGCAGCGCCAGACCCTGCTCGCCAAACACGCCGGCCGCCACCGGCAGGCCCACCTGCAGCGTGTTGCCGAAGCCGGCGGTGATGGCCTTGACGCTGGGCGCCACGACGTTCTCGCCGGGCACGCGCCGCCAGCGGTGCAGCGCGTACAGCAGCGCAACCAGCACCAGCGCCGGCCCGAAAAAGGCCGCCAGCAAGGCCCAGGGCAGCGCCGCCGTGTCCAGCCGTGCGGTGGTGCGGAACAGCAGTGCCGGCACAAAGATGTAGAAGGCGACGTTGGCCAGCACACGGGCGGGGTCGCTGTCGCCGCCGGCCTCGCCGCCACCCAGCCAGCGCATGCGCCCGACGATCCAGCCGATGGCAACGGCGACAAGAATCGCCCCCAGCTTCGCGGCGATCGCCCAGCTCACGCCAACTTCACCTGCAATTCAAAACTGAAGCTGCTGCCCTGCCCCGCCGTGCTGTCCACGTGGATCTGGCTGCCCATCAGCCGCACCAGCTGCTGACTGATGGACAGGCCCAGGCCCGTGCCGCCGAAGCGCCGCGAGTCCTCGCTGACCTGCTCGAAGGCCTGGAACAGCCGGGCCTGCTGGGCCGGGGTCATGCCGATGCCGGTGTCGGTCACCGCGAAGCGCAGCCGCGCCTGGCCGTCGTGCATGGGCTCCAGCAGCTGCACGGCCAGCGCCACGGTGCCACTATCGGTGAACTTCA
This sequence comes from Roseateles sp., assembly GCA_046294815.1. GTDB lineage: Bacteria > Pseudomonadota > Gammaproteobacteria > Burkholderiales > Burkholderiaceae_C > Pelomonas. The sequence goes on from JBKBOJ010000002.1 coordinate 41,744, forward strand.
CGGCGTTGGACAACAGGTTCAGCAACACCTGACGCAGCCGCTGGCCGTCGGCCACCACCTTGGCCGGCAGCGCCGGATCCAGGTTCAGCGCAAACGCCAGATTCTTCTGCTCGGCGCGCAGCCGCACGCTGTCGCCGGCCATCTCCACCAGCGAGCGCAGTTCCACCGGCGCCGGTTTCAGCGTCACCTTGCCGGCCTCGATGCTGGCCATGTCCAGCACGTCGTTGATCAGCTCCAGCAGATGCAGGCCCGAGTCGCGCATCAAGTCCAGCTTGGCCTTCTGTGCGGCGGGCACGCCCGGGTCCATCTGCAGCAACTGCGTGAAGCCCAGGATGGCGTTCAGCGGCGTGCGGAACTCGTGGCTCATCGTGGCCAGGAAGCGGCCCTTGGCCTGGTTGGCGGCCTCGGCGCGCAGCTTGGCCTCGCGCAGCTCGGCGGTGCGCTCCTGCACCAGCTCTTCCAGATGCTCGCGGTGGCGCATCAGCTCGGCCTCGGCCTGGCGGCGCAGCGTGATGTCACTGACCATGCCTTCCACGCGCCGCTCGCCGTGACCGGCATCCACCCAGTGCGCGCTCAGCTCCACCCACAGCGGCTGCCCGCCGCGCGCGCGCAGCTGCAGCTGGATCTGCTGCACCCTGCCCTGCTCTTTGAGCACAGTGGCCACACGCAGCGCCTCGTCGCGCGCAATGCCCGACACCTCGCGCAGCGACCGGCCCACCGCGCTCTGCGGCCCCAGCCCCAGCATCTGCGTCAGCGCGCGGTTCATGCGCAGCACGCGTCCCTGCGCATCGGCCTGGAAGATGCCCTCGGTCGCGTTCTCGAACAGGCTGCGGTAGCGCGCCTCGCTGGCGCGCAGGCCCTGCGCGCTGAGCTGCACCTGGTCCGCCGCACTGCGCAGCTTCAGGCTCATGGCATTGAAACGCGCCGTCAGCTCGCCGATCTCGTCGCCGCGCTCCACGCGCTCCTGCGCCCCCAGGTCACCCTGAGCCACGCGCTGCGCCAGCGCGCCCAGCCGCGCCACCGGCCGGCGCACCAGCCAATGCACCAGCAGCGAGCTGGCCGCGACGATGCCGACCAGCACCACGGCCAGCAGCTCCACGACGAACATCCGCGTGCGGCGGATGTACTCGTCGACCAGGTCGCGGCGGAAGGTCAGCACGCCCGACGCCACCTGGGTGCCGGGCGCGTCGGCGGCAGGCTGGTAGGTGATGCTGAACTCGCGCCGCAGCGGGCCGTTGGCCGGCTGCTCACGCTCGCGGCGCGCCAGGCCACCGCGCAGGCCCTGGCCGCGCAGCTCGATGGACTGCACCTCGGGATCGGCCATCACGGCGTCCAGCAGGTTCTCGACGGCCGCGTGGTCCAGGCTCCAGATCGGCCCGGCGAAGCCGCGCTCGATCAGGCCGGCCATGCGCATCTCGCGCTGGCGCAGCGCACCCAGCAGCTCGGCCTCCTCCCGGGCCGTCCAGTACCAGCCGACCGCCAGCACCAGCAGACTGGCCACCAGGGCGATGCCAGCCGTCAGGCGCGCCTGTATGCCCATGCGCAATGGCGCCATCCGCACTCCTCCCCGCTCGTTGCGGGCGTTAGCGGCGAGCATAGGGGCATCCGCAGCCTTCCTCAGGCCTTGGCCGTCGCCTTCTTGGCCGCGGCTTTCTTCGCCGGCGCCTTGGCCGCGCGCGGCTCGAACTCGAACACGACCTTGCCTTCCTTCTTGTCGTAGGTCAGGAAGGCCTTGAACTTGCGCCGCGTCTTGTTGGAGACGAAGTTCTCCAGCAGGTCGGTCTTGCCCTCGGTCAGCAGCTTGTGAACCTGGGCCGGCTCGATGGGCTGGGTCAGGATGACCTTGCCGGTCTTGAAGTCACAGGTGACCTTGTCGCCCACCGAGCGCTCGCAGACGTAGTTGGCGCCGTGTTCGTACACAGGGCTCTGGCACTTGGGGCAGGGGCCCAAGGACGTCTGGCCGGAGAAGTCCACCGGCTCGCCGTCGTTCTGCGCCTTCTTCGCGTCCTCGCCAAAGTCGAACTCCAGCTTCCAGTTGTCGATCTCGTCGTCGTAGACGAGAACCAGCTCGGCCGTGAACGGCCAGCCCGCCTTGGAACGGAAGCCCTCCAGCGGGCCGATCTTCTTGTCCCGCAGGAACTGCTCCACCTCGGCCAGCTCGAAGCTGCGACCGCCGGGGATCTTGCCGATGGAGAAGCCGCAGCCCTCGCTGGCGCCTTCCTTGCCCGTGCAGGTGAAGCGGCGATAGTTCTCCTTGACGATGCCGCCGCACTTGGGACAAGGGGTCTTGAGCGTCGCGTAGTCGCCGGGGATGGTGTCGCGGTCGTAGCCCTTGGCCTTGGCGACCATCTTCTCGGTCATGGCCGCGATCTCGGCCATGAACTGCTCGCGCTTCAGGCGGCCCTTCTCCATCTCGGCGAGCTTGTGCTCCCAGTCGCCGGTCAGCTCGGGGCGGGTCAGGTCTTCCACGCCCAGGCCGCGCAGCAGCGTCATGAGCTGGAAGGCCTTGGCCGTCGGGATCAGCTCGCGCCCCTCGCGCAGCATGTACTTCTCACTGATCAGGCCTTCGATGATGGCCGCGCGCGTGGCCGGCGTGCCCAGGCCCTTATCGGCCATGGCCTCGCGCAGCTCGTCGTCGTCGATGAGCTTGCCGGCGCCTTCCATCGCAGACAGCAGCGTCGCTTCGGTGTAGCGCGCCGGCGGCTTGGTCTGCAAGGCCTTCACGTCCACGCTTTCGGTGCGCACCACCTCGCCCGGCTGCACCGGCACGAGGTTGGCGTCCGCGTCGTCGATCTCCTTGCCGTAGACGGCCAGCCAGCCCGGCTTGACCAGCACCTTGCCGTTGGTCTGGAAGTGATGGCTCTTGCCGGCGACCTCCACCTTGCTGATGCGCGTCGTGACCAGGAACTCGGCCGGCGGGAAGAACACCGCCAGAAAGCGCTTGACCACCATGTCGTAGAGCTTGGCCTCGGCCTCGGTGAGCGCCTTGGGCGCCTGCAGCGTGGGGATGATGGCGAAGTGGTCCGACACCTTGGCGTTGTCGAACACCTTCTTGGTGGGCTTGATGTAGCCGTTGTTCAGCGCCACCCGGGCATGGGCCGCCAGCGCCTGCAGCGGGCCGGGCAGATCCTCGCCGGCAATCATCTCGGCGGTCTGCTTGGCCACGGCCAGGTAGTCCTCGGGCAGGAAGCGCGAGTCCGTCCGCGGGTAGGTCAGCACCTTGTGCTTCTCGTACAGCGCCTGGGCCAGGCTCAACGTGGTCTTGGCCGAGAAGCCAAAGCGCGAGTTGGCCTCGCGCTGCAGCGTGGTCAGGTCGTACAGCGCCCCGCAACTGGTCGTGCTGGGCTTGCTTTCCTCGGTGACGGTGGCCGGCTTGCCGAGCACGGCCTTGGCGATCTCGTCGGCCTCGGCTTGCGTCCACAGCCGGTCGGCGCGGCGCTCGGCATCATCGTTCTTCTTCCACGCCGGGTCGAACCACTTGCCTTCGTACTGGCCGGCCCGGGCGTCGAAGGTGGCGCGCAGCTCCCAGTAGTCGCGGGCCACGTGTTTGCGGATCTTTTCTTCACGCTCGACCACGATGGACAGCGTGGGCGTCTGCACCCGGCCCACCGTGGTCAGGAAGAAGCCGCCGTCGCGCGAGTTGAAGGCCGTCATCGCACGCGTGCCGTTGATGCCCACCAGCCAGTCGGCCTCGGAGCGGCAGCGCGCCGCATCGGCCAGCGGCTGCATCTGCGCATCGCTGCGCAGATGCTCGAAGCCTTCGCGGATGGCCGCGGGCGTCATGCTCTGCAGCCACAGCCGCTGCACCGGCTTGTTCCATGGCCCCTTGGCCGGGCGCGCGTACTGTTCGATCAGGCGGAAGATCAGCTCCCCCTCGCGGCCCGCGTCGCAGGCGTTGATGAAGGCCGTCACATCCTTGCGGCGCATCAGCTTGACCAGCGCATTGAGCCGGCCCTTGTTCTTGTCGATGGGGTTGAGCTCGAAATGCGGCGGGATCACCGGCAGGTTGGCGAAGCTCCACTTGCCGCGCTTGACGTCGAACTCCTCCGGCGCGGCGATCTCCACCAGGTGGCCCACCGCCGAGCTGACGACGTATTGCTCGTTCTCGAAGTAGTCGTCGTGCTTGTCGAACTTGCCAGTCACCGGCGTGAGCGCGCGGACGATGTCCTGCGCGACGGAGGGCTTCTCGGCAATGATCAGGGTCTTGCTCATCGGTGGCTTCTTTAACTCGGGGACGGGAAAAACCGCTGCCTACAATCCGGGCCTCGCGCGCACGCCCACGCACGCGCGCACCCATGAAATCACCGTACCACAGCGCTGATGACCGCCAAGACCCCACGCCGCAAGATCCAGGTCCGTGAATCCGGCGTGCATGGTCGCGGCGTCTATGCGGTGGCCCCCATCGCGGCGGGCGCGCGCATCATCGAGTACACCGGCGAGCGCATCAGCTGGGACGAGGCGGTGCGCCGCCATCCGCACGACCCCGAGCAGCCCAACCACACCTTCTACTTCCACCTCGACGGCGGCCTGGTCATCGACGCGCTGTACGGCGGCAACGATTCGCGCTGGATCAACCACGCCTGCGAGCCCAACTGCGAGGCCAAGGAGGTGGACGGCCGCGTCTTCATCCACGCGCTGCGCGACATCGAGCCCGGCGAGGAGCTGTTCTATGACTACGGTCTGGTGCTGGACGAGCGCCACACGCCCAAGGTCAAGAAGCAGTTTGCCTGCTGGTGCGGCGCCGCCACCTGCCGCGGCACCATGCTGGCGCCGAAGAGGCGTTGAGCCCATGGAGCGGCGCCACCTCGCCGAATGCGGCTCCACCAACACCGAGGCGCTGGCCCATCTGCGCGCGGGCGGCGGGCCATTGCTGGTCTCGGCCAGCCGCCAGACGGCCGGTCGCGGCCGCCTGGGCCGGGCCTGGCAAAGCGACGCTGCGGCCCTGACCTTCTCCATCGCCCTGCCGCTGCCGGCCGAGCTGGACCTGTCCGGCCTGTCGCTGGCCGTCGGCTGCACCGTCGCCGACGTGCTGGACCCGGCCGGCGAGCGCATCCGACTCAAATGGCCCAACGACCTGTTCCTGGATGGCGCCAAGCTCGGCGGCATCCTCATCGAAGCCGTGCCCTTGGCGGGCGAACGCCGCGGCGTCGTCATCGGCATCGGCCTCAACATCCAGCCGCTGCCCCCGCACGCCGACCGCAGCGCCTACGCCAGCGGCCATGCGGCGCTGCAGGCGCTGGACCCAGCCGCCACCGCGGCCACCACGCTGGACCGCCTGGCCCCGGCGCTGCGCGCGCTGCTGGCCGATTTCGAAACCCTGGGCTTCGCGCCCTGGCAGGCCGCCTTCGCGCGCCGTGACTTGGCCGCCGGACAGCGCGTGCGCGTCGGCGATCAGCCCGGCATCGCGCGTGGCGTGTCCGCGCGCGGTGAACTGCTGCTGCAGACGCCCACCGGCCTGGTGCCCGTCAGCGCTGGCGAACTCAGCCTCAGACTGGAGCAACCCACCCCATGATGCGCGTGCTGGTCCTCGTGCTGCTGGCGGTCAACGCCCTCTTCTTCGCCTGGTCGCGCGGCTGGCTGGACTCGGTGACGGGCCTGCCCGTGCACGCCGGCCGCGAGCCGCAGCGCCTGGCGGCCCAGCAGCATCCCGAGCGCATCCAGCCGCTGGCGGCCAGCGCGGTGGCGGCGCTGGCGCAGCGCAGCTGCCTGGAGCTGGGCCCACTGGACGGCGACGCCGCGCTGGCCGCTGCCCAGGCCGCGCTGCAGGCGCTGGGCGCCACCGCCCAGGTGCGCAGCCAGGCGCTGCCTGGTGAATGGGTGGTGGCCACCATCAAGCTGGCCGACCCCGAGTTCCGCGCCCGCAAGGAAGCCACCTACAAGCAGCTGCGGCTGGCCTTCGAGCCGCTGCAAGGTCTGCCCGAGGAGCAGCCTGCCTTCGTGCTGAGCCGCCACGCCAGCCAGGCCGAGGCCGAGGCCCGCATGGAAGCCTTCGGCAAGCGCGGCTTGAGGGGCTTGCGCGTGCTGGCACTGAAGCCCGCGCTGACCCGGCACACGCTGGTCGTGCAGGCCGACGGCCTGCTGGCGGGTCGGCTCCAGGCCGGCAAGGAGCCGGCGCTGGCCGTCGGGGTCAGGACTTGCAGCGCTGCGGCGTCGGCACCGGCGGCATCGGCCGCTTCAAGCTGAAGGCCGCCAGCAGCAGCGCCGCCAGCCAGGCGGCGCTGACCGATCCACCGCCGCCACCACCGCCGCCACCAGCCGTCGCGAGCGGCGTGACGCCTGGAGCCGCCGCCACGCTGATGGTGGCCGTCTGGCTGTAGACGAAGCCCTGGTTGTCGGTCACGCTGGCACGCACCGTGAAGCTGCCCGCGCCGCTGGGCGTGACGGTGGCCGTGGCCGCGTTCGCGCCGGATGCGAAGGCCGTGACGATGCCGCCGCCGTCCACCAGCGTCCAGGCCGTGGACGCCACCGTCCGCCCCGCGGCCAGGCCGCTGGCGGCGGCGGTCAGCGTCAGCGTCTGGCCGGCGGTCAGGCCGCTGGCGGGCGACTGCGTGATGGCCACCGCGGTGCCGTTCAGCGCCTGTGCCGCCTTGACCGCCTCGAACGCATCCGCCATGCCGGCGCCGCAGGTGCTGGTGGTGCAGTAGCACTCCAGCTGGTCCGTCGTGTCGGGCGCGCGGCATTGCGGCGGGTTGCCATCGGCCTGGCTGCCGCCGCCGGTGGTCGGGAAGGGTCGCGCGGTCGCCTTCAGGATCTGCGTGACCTCGGCGGCGGTCAGCGACGGCCGCACCGAGGCCATCAGCCCCACGATGCCGCTGACGATGGGCGCCGAGAAGCTGGTGCCGACCGACGCGCCGCTGTTGGTGGTGCTGGCGTCTGCGGCCACCGGCGTCGTCGTGCCGCGGTTGGTGGTGCTGACCATGGGGTAGAGGCAGGGCTCACCCGCGCCAACGTTGATGCAGTTGCCGCCCGGTGCCGAGACGGTCACCTCGGTGCCCAAGCTGGAGAAGCCGACCTTGGTGCCGACGTGGCGCAGCGCCGCCACCGTGACGACGCCTGGGCAGTTGCCCGGCAAGCCCACGGCCTGGCCGGCCGAGTTGCCGGCCGCCACGACGACGGTGGCCCCGCTGGCGTTGACTTGGTTGATGGTGTCGCGGTAGAGGCCGCCAATGCCGGTCGTGCCGCAGGAGCCACTGCCGCCAAGGCTGAGGTTGAGCACCTTGGCCTTGTTGGGATTGGCCGGCAGGCCCGGCACGGCGATGCCGGCGGCCCAGCGCATGCCGGCCATGATGTCGCTGTCCCAGCCGCCGCACTTGCCCAGCACGCGCACGGGCAGGATGCGCAGCCACCAGCCCACGCCGGCAATGCCGATGCCGTTGTTGCTGGCCGCAGCCACCAGGCCGGCCACGCGCGTGCCATGCCAGGAGCTGTTGGAGGCATACGGCTCATCCTTGCATGCTGGGTAAAGGGGTGAATCCTTGTTGGTTCTGTCGTCATCAGTCACCCAGTCGCCCGGGTCGGACGGGTCGGGGTCGGGCCCGTCACCGTCGTTGGCCACGGCAGTGGACTGGGCCCCGGGGCTGCCGTAGCCGATCATGTCGTAGCCCGCCACCAGCTTGCCGGCCAGGTCGGGATGGTCCGGCCGCACGCCCGTGTCCAGCACGGCGACGATGACGCTGGCGGCGCCGGTCGTGATGTCCCAGGCCGCCGGCGCATTGATGCCCGACACCACCGCCGGGTTGGTGATGCTGCCCGGCGCCTTCAGATACCACTGGTCGATGACGCGGTTCTGGCGGCCGCCCGACGTGGTCTCGGCGTTGACCGTGGCGCCGCCGAACAGCGGATCGTTGGGCAGCGTGGCCATGTGCTTGCGGCGGCCGTCCACCGCGACCAGCTCGACCTCGGGGTCGGCCGCGAGCTGCCGCGCGAGCTGGGCCGACGCGACGCCCTGCGCCGTCACCACATGGGTGCGCTCGTCCAGACTCAGCCCGGCGCGCAACGCCCGGCCGGCGCGCAGCCCCAGCGCGGTGGCCCGCGTCTGCGCCACCTCTTGCGCCTCGGCCCGTGTCGCGCGGGCGCTGAGCGCCTTGGCGCGCACGCTGTCGGCCTGCGGCTTGAAGCGCACGATGAGCCGGGCCTCGGGCTCGACCTGCGCCCAGGCCGGCGCGGCGCTCAGCAGTGCGACAAGGGCAAGCAGCAGGGCGCGCGACGAACTCATGGCGACAGGGGAGAGGTGGAATGCAGGCCAGTTTAGGTGCGGCCTCCCCGCGCCATTGCCAACTAATGCCGCAGCGCCGGCGTCGCTGCGTGACCGGATGTCAGCGCGCGGCGCGGTTCGCGGCCAGCGAGCGCTCCTGATCGGCCTTGCGGTCGGCCGTCACCTTGGCGGCATGCGGCCGCTCGCCGATCAGCTTGGCATAGGGCTTCCAGTCCACGCCGCCGGCGGCCAGCAGGTCTTCGCCGTAGATGGTCTTGGTGGCCATGGCCACCAGCGGCAGGCTGACCCAGCCGGCGCAGTCGGCCAGCGTGAACTGGTCGCCGGCCAGGTAGGGCCCGAACTTCGCGAGCCGCTTGAAGGCCGCGATGTTGACCGGCAGCACGCGCGCGACGCGCTGCTTGGTGCCGTCGCTGACCTGGCCGCCGAAAAAGGCCTCGGCATACAGCTCGCGGGCCACCAGCTCCAGGTGCAGCTCCACGTAGGTGATCAGCTCGCGCACCTTGGCGGCCTGGTAGGGGTCGGCCGGCAGCAGCCGCGGCGTGTCGGGGTAGGCCGCCTCCAGGTACTCGACGATGACCTGGCTCTCGCACAGCGGGCCGTGCGGCGTCTTGATGAAGGGCACCTTGCCCAGCGGCGTGCAGCTCAGCACGGCCTCGTCGCGGGAATGCGTCTTCACGTATTCCTCGGTGAAGGGGATGCCCTTTTCCAGCAAGGCCAGCTTGACCTTGTTGTAGTAGTTGGACAGCGGAATGCCGCACAGCGTGATCATGAAAACCTCCTCGGTGAGGCTGGCAGTCTAGGAGCCTGTGCTGCCACCGCAAGCCGATGTGATCTGAGCGTCTCAGCGCTTGCGCATGCGCTTCTTGGCGGGCGGCTCGCTGCGCACATAGCGCGTCGCCGTCAGCGTGTCCGACACGGCCGTGGTCTTGTTGTCCACATAGCCGCGCGCGCGCAGCTCCAGCCGCACGTCGGCCCCCGACGGGCGGGCGCCGGGGCCCTTGGGATGCACCACCCAGACGGTCTTGCAGATCATGTCGGCATGGAAGTCGGCCATGCGGGCCAGCTCGTCGGGCTTGCTGAGCACGGCCACCAGCATGCGCGCTTCGCGCATATTGGTGGTGATGCCGCCGGCCAGCGCCTCGGCCAGCGCCGGATCCAGCGTGCCCACCGTCGGGCCGATCAGCAGCGCCGGGTTCTCGGCGCTGACGCCAGGCTTGGCGGCCAGCGTCGGCGGCGGGGTCTGCAGCTTCTTCAGCCACTTGGCCGCCTCGGGCGCGCCCAGCTGCAGCGTGACGGCCTCGTCGCCGGCCTGGAAGCGCAGCGCGCCGCCGTCCTCCACGCGCAGGTCGTGCAGCGCGGCGATGTCCCATTTGCGCTTCAAATCGCCGCGCAGCACGACGGTGGTCGATTCGAGCAGGGCCGTGACGTTGGCGGATTGATCGCCGACATCGGCGGTACAGCGGGCTTCACGTCCCATGGCTGGTCCTCGGAGGTCTGGAGAAGCGCCGCATTGTCAGGCCCCAGGCCAGCAAGCCGGCCACGGCACCGCTCAGATGGGCCCAGGGTGCGACGGCGAAGTCGAAGCCGGCCGTGGGCCGCAGCACCGGCCCCCAGGCTTGCTCCAGCGCCAGCTTAACGAGCAGCCCCACCACGATGGCCGCGCCGACGCGCCGCTCGCGGCCGCCGCGCGCCAGCAACGCCAGCGCCGCGATGACGGCCAGCGCGTGCAGCTCGCCCGACAGGCCCGCATATCGCTGCAGCTCCGGCCGCAGCAGCAGGCCAGCCTGGGTCAGCGGCAGCGCCACGAGCCCAGCCAGTGCCTCGCGCCGAGCGAGGCCGGCGCGCCAGCCCAGCAGTGCCAGCACCGCGCAGCCGGCCAGGTTGGCGGCCAGGTGCAGCGCCGTCCAGTGCACGAAAGCGGCCGTGGCGAAGCGCCAGGGCTGGGTCGCGACGAGATCAGGCCGCCAGTCCAGCAGGTCCCGCGGCAGCGGCCAGGCCAGCAGCGCCAGCGCGGCCAGCGCCGCGCACAGCATCAGCCAAACACGGCTCGCCATAGCGCGCGCACGGCGTCACGGTGCGCGGCCAGCGGCGCGGCAGCCACGGCATCCAGCGCGGTGGACTGCTCGTCCAGCCGCGCCCGATGCTGCACGCGGCGCAGCTCGCGGTAGGCGTCGGCCGCCGCCACACCCACGCCGGCCGGCAGCAGACCGGCCGCCTCGGCGATGCGCAGCAGCGCGATGTTGCCCAGGTCGTCCTGCAACTGCGGATGCGCGGCCGCATGGGCCAGCACCAGGTATTGCACGGCGAACTCGGCGTCCATCATGCCGCCCTCGCTGTGCTTGACGTCGAACAGCCCGTCGCGCACCGGGCGCGCGGCGCGCACCTTCTCGCGCATGGCCTGCACCTCGCGCCGCAGCGCGTCCACGTCGCGCGGCGCCGTCAGCACCTGGCGGCGCACGGCCTCGCAGCGCGCCGCCAGCTCCGGATGGCCGGCGCAGAAGCGCGCCCGCGTGATGGCCTGGTGTTCCCAGGTCCAGGCCGTGTTGCTGCCGCGGCCGGTCTGGTAGGCCTCAAAGTGGGCCAGCGACGTGACCAGCAGCCCGGAGTTGCCGTTGGGCCGCAGCGCAGTGTCGATGTCGAACAGCTCGCCGGCCGAGGTGCGCAGCGTCAGCCAGGTGATCAGCCGCCGCACGAAGGCGCCGTAGATCTCGCTGGCGCTGGTGTTTTCGTCCGGATCCTCGTCGTCGAAGACGAACACCAGGTCCAGGTCGCCGCCATAGCCCAGCTCCTTGCCGCCCAGCTTGCCGTAGGCGATGACGGCCAGCCGGGGCTGCTCGCGGTGCGCCTTGTTGAAGCGCGCCCAGGCCCATTGGATGGCGATCTGCAGCACCGCGTCGGCCAGCAGGCTGAGGTCGTCGGCCACCTGCTCGACGGTGATGCGGCCCTCGACGTCGCGCACCAGCGTGCGGAACACCTCGGCATGGTGGGCACGGCGCAGCGTGTCCAGCAGCGCCTCCTCGTCGGCCTCGCCGCCGCGCGCCCAGCCGCGCTCGCGCTCGCGCAGGTCGGCCAGGAAGGCGTCGCGGTCAAAACGGGCATTCAGCAGCAGGGGGTCGGCCAGCTCGTCGATGACGCCGGGGTGCTGCATCAGGTAGCGCATGGGCCAGCGCGCCAGGCCGAGCAGGCGCAGCAGGCGCTGCTGCACGGCCGGCCGCTCGACCAGCAGCGCGAGATAGCTCTCGCGGCGCAGCAGCGGGCCCACCCAGTCGACGAAGCGCACGGCCGCCTCCAGCGAGCATTCCTCGGCCGCTACGGCCTGAGCGGCGCGCTGGAACAGCTTGGCCAGGCGCTGGCGCGATTCCTCGCGCAGCCCCTGCACGCGCGGCGTCTCGGCCAGCGCGCGCACGGCCGCTGCGAGCGGCTCCGGAAGGCCTTGCAGGAAGTCCTCGGCGTCCACGGCCGGCTTGGGCCCGCCGCACTGGCCGCCTTTGCAGCCGCCCGCCTGTGGCGCACCGTGCAGCAGCGCGTCGAACTCGGTGGCGACCAGCTCCCGCACCTCGCCCAGCTGCTCGAACAGCTCGCAACAGGACTCGGGCCCCCACGGGTCCGTTGCCGGACCCTGCCCCCCGGGGGGGCTCTCCGCGTCTTGGGAGCGGCCCTGCGACGCGTCGGCGCGGCTGCATTTCAACCCCATGGACGCGGCGATCCAGGCCAGGTCGGCGTCGGCCTGCGGCAGGCAGTGGGTCTGCTGGTCGTCCAGAAACTGGATGCGGTGCTCCAGGCGGCGCAGGAACACGTAGGCGTCCACCAGCTTTGCGGCCGTCTCGGGCTTCATCAGCCCGCGCTCGGCGACGCGGCGCAGCGCCTTGACGGTGGAGCGCGTGCGGATCTCGGGGAACTGGCCGCCGCGCACCACCTGCAGCAACTGGACGATGAATTCGATCTCGCGGATGCCGCCCCTGGACAGTTTCACGTCGTTGGCGCGCTCCGGCCGACCGGCAGCGCGGGCCTTGGCCTCGCTGCGGATCTTGCCGTGCAGCTGGCGCAGGCCCTCGAACACGCCGTAGTCCAGATAGCGGCGATAGACGAAGGGCGTGACCAGATCGCGCAGCGCGAGCGTGCGCGGGTCGCTCGGCGCACCCAGGCCGGCCAGCGGCGCGACGACACGACTCTTCAGCCACGCAAAGCGCTCCCACTCGCGGCCCTGCACGAGGAAGTACTCCTCCAGCATCGCCAGGCTGACGGCCGGCGGGCCGCTCTTGCCGTTGGGTCGCAGCGCCAGGTCCACGCGGAACACCTGGCCGTCTTCGGTCACCTCGCCGATCAGCGCGTACAGCTTCTTGGCGACGTTCGCGAAATACTCATGCGCGCTCAATGGCTTGGGGCCATGCGTGGCGCCGTCTTCCTCGTAGACGTAGATCAGGTCGATGTCGGACGACACATTGAGCTCGCGCGCGCCCAGCTTGCCCATGCCGATGACCCAAAAAGCGATGTCGCCGCCCGCGGCGGTGCGCGGGGCGCCGTGGATTTCGTCCAGCTCGGCGCGAGCGGCCGTCAGGGCCCGGTCCAGCGTCACCTCGGCCAGGTGCGTCATCGCCAGCGTGACCTCCTCCACCGTGGCTGCCTGCTCGATGTCCAGCACCGCCAGCCGCTCCAGCACCAGGTGCCGGGCCACGCGCAGGCTGCTCGCCAGCGGACGGCTGCCCAGCAAGGTGTCAATCAGCCCGCCAATGACGGCCCGGTCGGGCAGTCCCGGCGGCAGCAACGGCAACTCGTCCGCATAGCGGCGACGGATCCTTTGCACATAGCGGCTGTGCTCAGCAATAACGGGAAACAGTGTGCTCATGACCCTGTGCTAGATTGCCTGCCGGCCGGTTTTCTTCACGTGCCAAGCCAACGTGTCTGACTTCTTCTCGGCCGCCCTCCACCACTGCACCCGCGCCGCCCGCTGGCCCTTGCGCCTGTGCTGGCTGAGCCTGCGCTGGGCGCTGCTGGCGCTGGCGCTGCTGTGGGCGCTGGGGGTGGCGGCTTGGAGCGTGTTGCACTGGGGCATTCTCCCGCACGCCAACGACTGGCGACCCTGGCTGGAGAAGGAAGCCGCAAAGGCGCTGGGGGTAGAGCTGCGTATCGGCAGCATCGCCGTCGAATCCGGCGGCTGGATGCCGCGTATGGAGCTGGGCGACGTGCAGGTGCTGGACCCGTCAGGCCGGCCGGCGCTGCGGCTGCCGCACGTGGTGGCGGTGCTGTCGGCGCAGTCGCTGGTGGTGCTGCAGCCGCGCTTCTCGCAACTGCTGGTGGACCGCCCCGAGCTGGTCATACGCCGCGACGCGCAGGGCCGCATCTACATCGCCGGCATGGACCTGGACGCCGCCAGCGCCACCGCTGCCGGCGCCACCGACGCCGCGCTGGACTGGCTGTTCAGCCAGCCCGAGCTGGCCATCTTGGGCGGCCGCGTGCGCTGGGTGGACGAACAGCGCGCCGACGCCAGGCCGCTGGAGCTGGCCGACCTCAACTTCGTCATGCGCAACGGCCTGCGCCGCCACCTGCTGCGGCTGGACGCCACGCCGCCGGCCAATTGGGGCCAGCGCTTCTCGCTGCGCGGCCAGTTCACGCAGCGCCTGCTCAAGCGCCCGGGCGAGTTCCAGCACTGGAGCGGCCAGCTCTATGCGGAGCTGCCGAGAGCCGACCTGCGCCAGCTGCGCCGCCACGTGGACCTGCCCTTCCAGCTCAGCGAGGGTGACGGCGCCGTGCGCGCCTGGGCGGACATCCGTGACGGCCAGCCCAGCGGCGCCACGCTGGACCTGGCGCTGCGCGCCGTGCGGCTCAAGCTGCTGGAAGGCGCGCCCGAGCTGGACCTGGACCACATCCAGGGCCGGCTGGACCTGGCGCGCACCAAGGACCGGCTCAGCCTCCAGGCACGGCAGCTGGGCTTTGTCAGCGGCGATGGCGTCGTCTGGCCGCGCTCGGACTGGGGCGTGAGCCTGCAGCTGGGCAAGCACGACGAGTTGCTGGGCGGCGAGGTCAACGCGCAGCGGCTGGACTTTGCGCTGATGGCGCAGATCGCCCAGCGCCTGCCGCTGGGCGAGCGTGCCCACCAGCTGCTGGCCGAACTGGCGCCGCAGGGTGTGCTGACCGAGCTGGACGGGCGCTGGCAGGGCGCGCTGGACGCGCCGCGCAGCTACCGCGTGAAGGCGCAGCTGGACGGCCTGGCATTGGCGGCCAAGCCCGGCGAGGATGGTCACCTGGGCCGCCCCGGCCTGCGCGGTGCCAGCCTGACGCTGGACGCCAGCGAGAGCGGCGGCTCGGCGCGGCTGCAGGTGCAAGACGGCGAGGTGGAGCTGCCGGGCCTGTTCGAAGACCCGCGCCTGCCCATCACGCGCCTGAGCACCCAGCTGCAATGGCGGCTGCCCGCGGCCCAGGGCCGCACGCCCGGCCAGGTGGAGGTCAAGCTGCGCGACCTGCAGCTGCACACACCCGACCTCAGCGGTGAGTTCGACGCGCTGTGGCGGCGCCCCGCAGGTGCCACCACGCCGGGCTTCCTGGACCTCAGCGGCCGCGCCCAGCGCATGGACGCCACCCGCGTGGCCCGCTACATCCCGCTGAGCCTGCCCGCCACGCGCAGCTACCTCAGCCGCGCGCTGCTGGCCGGCGAGGCGCGCGGCATCAGCGTGCGGCTCAAGGGCGAGCTGGCCGAATTCCCGTTCGACGGCCAACGCACCAACGGCCAGTTCCGAGTCGGATTGCAGGCGCGTGGCGTGACGCTGGCCTACGTGCCGCACAGTGACGCGGCCGAGCCGGCCAAGGGCCGCCCCGACGCGGCTCAGCCCGCGCGGGGGGGCGCGCCGGCCACGCCGGGCCCTGGGGGCAGCTTGAACTGGCCCGTGCTGGAGGGCGTGGATGCCGAACTGGTGTTCGAGCGTGCCGGCATGCAGATCCGCAACGGCCGGGCGCGCGTGGGCGGCTATGAGCTCGCCGGCGTGAATGGCGGCATCGCCGACATGCACCATGCCCGCGTGCTGGCGCTGAGCGGCACGGGCCGCGGCGGCGGGCCTGAGCTGCTGGGTTTCGTGCGCCAGTCGCCGCTGGACGAATGGCTGGGGCGCGCGCTGAGCAGCGCCAGCGCCCAGGGCCCGGTGGGCCTGAAACTGGGCCTGACCATCCCGCTGGACGACACGGCCCAAACCACGCTCAAAGGCCAGCTGCAACTGGGCGGCGTGGATTTGCGGCTGCGCCCCGATCTGCCGCCGCTGGGCGGCGTGCGCGGCCGCATCGACTTCGACCACCGCAGCCTGCAGCTCGTCGGCGTGACGGCCCGGCTGCTGGGCGGCGACGCCGGCCTGGAAGGCGGCACCCAGCCCAACGGCGGCCTGCGCTTTGCCGTGCAAGGCCAGGCCACGGCCGACGGCCTGCGCCAAGCCACCGAGCTGGGCGCCGTCGCCCGGCTGGCCCAGGCCGCCAGCGGCCAGGCGGCCTACCGCTTCCAGCTGGCCGTGGGCAAGGAAGGCCAGACCGAGCTCAGCGTGGCCAGCAGCCTGCAAGGCCTGGCGCTGGACCTGCCCGCACCGGCGCGCAAGGAGGCCGAGACCGCGCTGCCGCTGCGGCTGCTGATAGCGCCCATGGGCACCGACCGCGACGAGCTGCGGCTGGAGGTGGGCGCCGGCGGCACCCCGCTGCTGCAGGCGCAGGTGCAGCGCGACCTGTCCGGCGCGAGCTCGCAGGTGCTGCGCGCTGCGCTGGCGGTGCACGACAAGCTGCCCGCGCTGCCCGCCAGCGGCGTGCTGCTGCAGGCCAACGTCGCAAGCCTGGACCTGGACGCCTGGCAGCAGCGCCTGGCCGCGCTGGCCAGCGGCGGCACGGACGGCGCGGCCGAGTCCTTGCTGCCCAGCCAGATCGGGCTGCGCAGCCAGGCACTGAAGGTGTTCGGCCGCCAGCTCGGCCGCGTGGCGGCCGTGGTGGTGCGCGACGGCAGCCACTGGCGGCTGAACGTGGACGCCGAACAACTGACGGGCCGCATCGAGCTCAAGGGCGTCCGCGGCGGCCAGGTGGACGCCGTGCAGGCGCGGCTGCTGCGGCTGTCGCTGCCGCGCGCCGAGGCCGAGACGGTCAGCGAACTGATAGACCCGGCCAAGGCCGCAGACAACAGCACCCAGCTGCCGTCGCTGGACATCGAGGTGGAGGACTTCGAGCTGGCGGCCAAGCGCCTGGGCCGCCTGGTGGTACTGGCGCAGGCGCCGGCCGCCGCACGCGACTGGAAGCTGGAGAAGCTGCAGCTCAGCTCGCCCGACGCGACGCTGAACGCCAGCGGACGCTGGGGCGAGGCCGTCTCGGGCCGGCGCCGCACGCAGCTGGACTGGACGCTGGACGTCGCCGACGCCGGCCGCCTGCTGGAGCGCTTGGGGCAGGGCCAGAAGGATTCTCCCGTGCTGCGCGGCGGAAAGGGCCAGCTCAGCGGCCAGATCGGCTGGGACGGCTCGCCGCTGGCGCCGCACTACCCCAGCATGGCCGGCGCGCTCAACATCCGGCTGGACACTGGCACCTTCCTGAAGGCCGAGCCCGGCGTCGGCCGGCTGCTGGGCGTGCTGAGCCTGCAGTCGCTGCCGCGCCGGCTGCTGCTGGACTTCCGCGACGTGTTCGCCGAGGGCTTCACCTTCGACGGCGTGACCGGCGACGTGAAGATCGCCGCGGGCGTGGCGCACAGCGACAACATCCGCATCCGCGGCCTGCAGGCCACCGTGCTGGTGGCGGGCAGCGCCGATCTGGCCGCCGAGACGCAGTCGCTGCGCGTGGTGGTGGTGCCCGAGGTGTCGGCCGGCGGCGCCTCGCTGGCCTATGCCGCGGTCAACCCGGCCATTGCGCTGGGCGCCTTCCTGGCCCAGCTCATCCTGAGCCGGCCGGTGGCCGCGGCCAATACGCGCGAGTTCCACATCACCGGCCGCTGGGACGACCCCAAGGTCGAGAAGGTGGACAAGCTCGAGGCGCCCGCACCGCACGCGGCCAGCGCGCCCTGAGCGCTACAGCGGCTGCAGCTGCAGGCGCAGCCCCGTGTAGCCGCGCACCTCAGCCAGCGCGGCCTTCAGTTCCGGCTGGGCGAGGAACAGCGAGTCGAAGCTGCCATCGGCCGCCGCCAGTGCCAGGCCGCGCGCCAGCCGCTCGGCCAATGCCGGCCGGCTGCGCGTGACGAAAAAGTACAGCGGCTGCCGGTACTGCAGCGCCAGGCCCGGCAGCTCGGCGAAGCCGTCGTCGGCAAACCGCACCAGCTCGCCGGTCAACTCGTCGCGGGTGCGCGGCATGAAGTCGAAGCGGCGGGCCTTGAGCATGCGGAACAGCAGCTCGAGCTTGGGCGCCGTCTCGACGCGAAAGCCGTTGGCGCGCAGGATCTGCGCATCGCTCCAGTAGGTGCCCGCGCCGGCCCGCCAGGCACGCAGCGCATCCAGCGTGCGCACCTGGCGCAGCGCCGGCACATCGGCGGCGCGCACGAGCAGGAAGCGCAACTCATTCGTGCCCTTGAGCAGGTTGAAGCGCACCGGCAGCGCCTGGGCCTCGCGCTCCGGCGTGCTGGTGCTCCACAGCAGATCCAGTTGGCCGTCGTGCAGCATCTGGCGCAGCCGCTCGCGCGGCAGCCCCGGCGCGGCATGGACCAACTCCGGCAGCGCCTCGCCGTCGGCGGTCCTGGCCAGCGCCAGCCTGAGCAGCTCGACAAAGAAGCGGCCATGCGCGCTGTAGGCATCGGGATGCGGCAGGCGCAGCACCTGAGGCGCGCCGCAGGCCGGCGACAGCGCGGCGGCCAGCGGCAGGCTCAACAACCGGCGTCTGGGCAAGAAAGGGGTGGACATGACCTGCCGATTCTCGGGCCTGCGCGGCGCGCTCCCGACCCAAAGCCCGACAGGCTCCTAACATGTCGGCATGAAGATCGCCGCCTGCCAAATGGTCTCCGGCCCCGACTTGGCCGCCAACCTCGCTGCCGCGCGCCGGCTGCTCGAAGCCGCCGCCGCCCAGGGCGCCCGGCTCGCCGCGCTGCCGGAGTATTTCTGCCTGATGGGCCAACACGACAGCGACAAGCTCGCCGTCGCCGAGGACTTGGGCCAGGGTCCCATCCAGGCCATGCTCGCGCAGGCCGCGCGCGAACTGGGGCTGTGGGTCATCGCCGGCACGCTGCCGATGAAATCGACGACGGCCCGCGCCCGCGTCGATTCGCCCTCCACGGGAGCAGGCGCCGGCGCTGCCGAACAGCCCGAGCGCGTGCGCAACACCACGCTGGTGTTCTCGCCGGCGGGCGCGGTTGTCGCGCGCTACGACAAGATCCACCTGTTCGCCTATGACAACGGCCGCGAGAGCTACGACGAGGCGCGCGTGCTGGAGGCCGGCAGCCAGCCCACGGCCTTTGACGCCGACGGCCTGCGCACCGGCCTGTCGGTCTGCTATGACCTGCGCTTCCCCGAGCTGTTCCGCCGCTACGCCCCCTGCGACCTGATCGCCGTGCCGGCCGCCTTCACCTACACGACCGGCGAGAAGCACTGGGAGCTGCTGCTGCGTGCCCGCGCGGTGGAGAACCAGTGCTACGTCATCGCGCCGGCCCAGGGCGGCCACCACGAGAACGGCCGCCGCACCTGGGGCCACAGCATGATCGTGGACCCCTGGGGCGAGGTGCTGGCCCAGCTGCCCGAGGGCGAGGGCGTGGTGTGCGCCGAGCTCGACCTGCAGCGCCTGGCCCAGGTGCGCCAGCAACTGCCGGCGCTGCAGCACCGCAAGTTGTGAGCTAGGGACGCAGCGCCACCAGGTCGCGCAGCAAGAGCACGATGTTGGCGCGCACCGCACGCTCGTTGGCGATGCGCACGCGCTCGGGCGGTGACAGGATGGCATCGCCCAGGCCGGCTTCTTCCTGGTTGTAGATGCGGCGCTGGTAGACCACGCGGCCGCTGGCCTTGTCGGTCAGCGTGTACAGCACGGCCACGCCGACGGTGACGCCCAGCGGTGGCACGGTGGGCTGCTCCAGCAGCACCAGATGGGCCTGCAGTTCGAAGCGCGGCGCCGGCTCGGGCGCCGTCGGGCGCATGCCCACGGCACGCAGCGACTCCTCCAGCGCATGCTGCAGCACGCCCGCGCTGACCAGCGATCCCCACCAGCGGCCGGTCTCGGCGCCGCCCTGCACGGGCGCCACGGCCACCTGGGCGCGCAGCGCGTCGGGCAGCCAGCTGCGCAGCTGCAAGGCGTCCTCGGGCGTCACCACCATGGGCAGCGGCCGGCTGGGCGTGCCACAGCCGGCCAGACTCAGGGCCAGCAGCGCGGTGCAGAACGGGGCGAGACGGGACATGGGGCCACCATGCTAGGCGCCAGGCGCGCCGGGCGGCCACCACAATAACGGCGCTTGCGCCGGCCTTTTCAGGCCGCCGACGCGGCCGGCCGTGCCTGCTCAGCCTGCAGGCGGTGCGGGCGGAGGTGGCAGGCTGATGCGCGCGCGCAGCCCCGGGCCGTCATGCGCGTCCAGCAGCTCCAGCCGGCCGCCATGGCGGGCCGCGATGTCGGCCGCGATGGCCAGCCCCAGGCCGCTGCCGGTGCCGCCTGCCTTGTCGCCACGGCGAAAACGCTGCAGCGCAGCGGGCCGCTCGGCCGGCGGGATGCCGGGGCCGTTGTCCTCCACCTCCAGCCAGGGGCCGGCGGCCGAGCTGCCGCAGCGCACCGTGATGCGCGCGCCCGCGCCGGCGTAGCTGACCGCGTTGTGGATGAGGTTCTCCAGCGCCTCGCGCAGCAGGAAGCCTTGGCCCAGCGCGGGCGCCTCGGCCAGCTCGAAGCCCAGGTCCACGCCGCTGGGCAGCGTGCGGTGGGCCCAGTCCTGGCCGCTCTCGATGGCGATGTCGCGCAGGTCGATGCGCTGGCCCATGTCCACGCTGCGATCCTCGGCCCGCGCCAGCGACAGCAGCTGCTGGGCCAGCCGCGCACTGCGCATGACGCGCTGGCGCAGGCGCTGCAGCAGCGGGTCCATGCGCGGGTCATGCGGCTCCAGCAGCGCCAGCTCGATCTCGGTGTGCAGCGAGGTCAGCGGCGTGCGCAGCTGGTGCGCGGCATCGGCCAGGAACTCGCGCTGCGCCTCGGCGGCACGCGAGAGCCGCTCGAACAACCGGTTGAACGCCGCCTGCAGCGGCACCAGCTCGCGCGGCAGCCGCGCCGTCAGCGGCGTCAGGCGGTGCAGGTCGCGGCGCTCCAGCTCGCTGCTCAGCCCGGTCAGCGGCGCCAGGCCCTGGCGGATGGCCCACCAACCCGCCAGCGCCAGCAGCACCGCCAGTGTGATGCCGCTCAGCACCATGAAGGTGGCGATCTCGTGCTGCAGCGCATCGCGCTTATGCAGCGTCTCGGCCACCAGCACCTGACAGGCGCCGCTGCCGCACTCCGTGCCCAGTTGCACGAGGCGCAGCGCGCGGCCGCGCAGCCTGACGTCGCCATAGTAGGCACGGCCGGCCGGCTGCCGGGGCGGCTGCGGCTGCAGCTCGGCCAGGCCGGCATCGCCGTGCAAGACCTCGCCACGCGGCCCCTGCACCACGTAGAAGACATCGTCCTGCCGGTCAAAACGCAACGCGCGGTCCATGGTGGCGCTGATGTCCACGCGCGGCGCGCCGCTGCGCAGGTCGATCTGGCCGGCCAGCGTCAGCGCCGTGTCCTCCAGGCCCTCGTCCAGCCAGTTCTGCGCGCTGCGCTGCAACTGGCCGTGCAAGGCCATGCCCAGCAGCGGCAGCACGACGAGCAACGGCAGCATCAGCCAGCCGAACAGCCGGCCCTGCAGGCTGGCGCTGCGGCCATCAGCCATTCACAGGCCCTGGGGCATTTCTTCGAGCAGGTAGCCCAGCCCTCGCACCGTGCGCAGCTGCACACCGGCCGGCTCGATCTTGGCGCGCAGCCGCGACAGGCAGACCTCGATGGCGTTGTCGCTGACGCCTTGGTCCCAGGCATTGCTGGCCATCGCGATGTGCTCCTTGGGCACCACCTTGCCGGCGCGCGCCATCAGATAACCCAGCACGTCCCATTCGCGGGCGGACAGCGGCAGCGGCTCATCCGCGATGAAGGCACGGCGGGCCTCCTGGTCGATGCGCAGCCGCGCCAGCTGGATCTGGTTGCTGGTGCGCGCCTGGCTGCGCCGCACCAGCGCGCGGGCCCGCGCCACCAGCTCGTTCAGTGCGAAGGGCTTGACGAGGTAGTCGTCCGCGCCGCCCTCCAGGCCGCGCACGCGATCCTCCACGGCGTCGCGCGCCGTCAGCAACAGCACCGGCACGGCCAGGCCTTCGGCGCGCACGCGGCGCAGCGTCTCGAAGCCGTCGATGCCGGCCAGGCCGATGTCCAGGATGAGCAGGTCGTAGGCGTCCTCGCGCAGCGAGCGTGGCACCGGCTCGCCGCGGGCGGAGCAGTCCACGACCCAGCCCTGCGAGCGCAAGGCCCGCGCGGTGGTTTCAACGAGTTGTTCGTCGTCTTCGACGAGCAGGATGCGCATGGGGCGGCAGTATGGCGCGAGACGGCGCGAGGCGCTGACAGCGGGCTGTCTGCCATGGCGGCGCACTACCATTGCCAACCGGATCGAGATTGCCATGAAACTGCTCGCCAAATTCAACCTGGTCTACCTGCTGGTCATGGGCGCGGGCATTGCGCTCAGCGGCCACATCGCGCGCCAGCTGCTGCAGGACAACGCCCAGCAGGAAGTGCTCGGCAGCGCCCGCATGCTGATGGAGAAGGCGCTGGCCGTGCGCAACTACACCAACACGCAGGTCAAGCCGCTGCTGGCCGCGCAGATGGCGCACGAGTTCCTGCCGCAGACGGTGCCCAGCTACGCCGCCACCGAGGTGCTGGGCACGCTGCTGGCCAAGCACCCCGAGTTCGCCTACAAGGAGGCGACGCTGAACCCCACCAACCCGCGCGACCGCGCCACCAGCTGGGAGGCCGACATCGTGAGTCAGTTCAGGAGCGCCGCCGACCTGAAGGAGACCGTCGGCACGCGCGACACCCCGACCGGTCCGTCGCTGTTCATCGCCCGCCCGCTGCGCATCACCGACCCCGCCTGCCTGACCTGCCACAGCAGCGTCGACGCCGCGCCCGCCACCATGGTGGCCAAGTACGGCCCGGCCAACGGCTTCGGCTGGAACCTCAACGAGGTCGTCGGCGCACAAATCGTCTCGGTGCCGCTGGGCGTGCCGCTGCAGCGCGCCGAACAGACCTTCAAGGTCTTCATCAGCTCGCTGGTGGGCGTGTTCGTCGCCGTGGGCATCGTGCTGAACCTGATGGTCTGGCTGCTGGTGGTGCGCCCGGTCACGCGGCTGTCCGCGCTGGCCGATCGGGTCAGCCAGGGCGACCTGGACGCGCCCGAGTTCCCCGCCTCGGGCCGCGACGAAATCGCCACGCTGTCCGCGTCGTTCTCGCGCATGCGCGCCAGCGTCGTGCAGGCCATGAAACTGCTGGACGCGTGAAGCGTGCCGACGCATGAGTGACACCCGCCATCCACAGCAGCTCGGCAAATACCGCGTCACCGAAGTGCTTGGCGAGGGCGCGATGGGCGTCGTCTACAAGGGTTTCGACCCCGACATCCAGCGCACCGTCGCGCTAAAGACCATACGCACCAACCTGACCACCGAGGACGACAGCCCCGGCGCGCCGGCCTCACGCTTTCGCAACGAGGCCCAGGCCGCCGGCCGCCTGGCCCACCCGGGCATCGTGGCGGTGTACGACTTCGGCCGCGACCAGCAGGTGGCCTACATCGCGATGGAATACGTCGAGGGCCGCTCGCTGGCGAGCTACCTGACCGCCAAGGTGCGCTTCACCGACAGCGACATCGTCGGCATCATGAGCCAGCTGCTGGATGCGCTGGGCCATGCGCACGACAAGGGCGTGTGGCACCGCGACGTCAAGCCCGCCAACATCATCATGACCACCGGCGGGCGGCTCAAGGTGGCCGACTTCGGCATCGCCCGCATCGACTCGCAGCACCTCACGCAGACCCGCTACATGGTGGGCACGCCCACCCACATGGCGCCCGAGCAATTCCTCGGCAAGACCATGGACCGCCGCGTGGACATCTACGGCGCGGGCGTCGTGCTCTACCAGCTGCTGACCGGCCATGCGCCCTTCACCGGCACGACCGAGGCGCTGATGTACCAGGTCGTCAACGAGATGCCGCAGCCGCCCTCGGCCGTCGCAGGCGCCGGGCGGCCCGACTGGTTTGACGCCATCGTGGCCCGTGCACTCGCCAAGCGGCCGGCCGACCGCTTCGCGACGACCTTCGAGTTCAAGCAAGCGCTGCGGGACGCCATCGGCCGGCAGGTCGACGAGTCGGCCTGGGAGCAGACGCTGCTGATGGCCGCGCCGCGCCCGGCGCGCTCGCCGCTGACGCCCACGCTGGCGCCGCCCTCGGTAGCCGGCGCCTCCAGCGGCAGCGCCGCGCCGCCGTCGCACTGGGACAAGGCGCAGCTGAGCCAGGTCGAGACAACGCTGGCCCGGCATATCGGCCCCCTGGCCAGCGTGCTGGTGCGCCGTGCCGCGCGCGAGTGCAGCGACCTGGGCGCGCTCTGCCTCAAGCTGGCCGAGCAGGTGAGCGATCCGCGCGCCCGCGACGCCTTGCTGGGCCAGGCCAGCCTGACCAGCGGCGGCAGCGCGGCGCGCACGGCAGGCGGCAGCGCCACCACGCCCACCGGCTCGCTTATCCCGAGCGCATCGGCTGCGGCTGGCGACAGGCTGCCGGGCGGCCCGCTGAACGAGGCCGTCATTGAGCGGTCCCAGGCCCTGCTGGCCCAGCACGTAGGCCCCATCGCCAAGGTGCTCGTCAAGCGCGCGGCCAGCGACACCGACAGCCGCGCGGTGTTCTTCAACCGCCTGGCCGAGTCGGTCGCCGACCTCAAGGGACGCGAGACGCTGCTGGCCGAGCTGAGCAAGCTGGCCTGAGAGGGCCCCTCAGCCCTGGGCCCAGCCCAGCAAGCTGTCATGCCCACACAGGCGGTAGGCCAGCACTTTGAGGCTGCGGTCTGGCGAGACGTCGTCGAACGCCGCCGGGTTGGCCACGCGTCCAATGAACTGCAACTCGGGCGCATGCGCCGCCACCACGTTGTGCAGAAAGGCCTCGCCCAGCTCCGGCGCGTTCAGGCACAGCAACGCATGGCCGCCGGGCGCCAGCAGCGCGGGCAGGCGGCGGGCCAGCCGGGCGTAATCCTTGGTCGCGACGAAGCTGCCCTTCTGAAAGCTGGGCGGATCGCAGATGACCAGGTCGTAGGGCCCGCCACGCGTCAGCTTGCCCCAGGAGTTGAAGATGTCGTGGGCCAGAAACTTGGCGCCGGCCTTCACGCCGTTGAGCTCATGGTTGCTGCGACCCGTGGCCAACGCGCCCGACGCCATGTCCACATTGACCACCTCGGCCGCGCCCGCCTGCAGCGCGACGACCGAAAACGCGCAGCTGTAGGCGAACAGGTTCAACACCTTGGCACCGGGCCTGATGTGCTCGCGCACCCAGCGCCGGCCTGCGGCCATGTCCAGGAACAGGCCGTGGTTCTGCCCGCGCAGCAGGTGGACGAGGTAGCGGGTGCCGGCCTCGGTGACGACATGCGGCTCGGGCACGGCGCCGGCCATCAGCCTTGTGACAGCACCCTCGCCGCGGCATTGGTAGACCCAGTTCAGCACGCCCCGCGCGGCCAGCGCCGCGCCGACGACGGTCAGCGCGGCCTCGTCCAGCGGTTTGAACGAGGTCAGCAGCAACACCGGCGGGAAGGCATCCAGCGCCAGGTGCTCGCAGCCGGGGAACCGGCCGCCACGGCCGTGAAACAGGCGTTGGGCCTCGGCGGTGTCGTCCAGGGGGGCCAGCGTGGCAATGGCATCGAGCAGGGCTTGCATCGCGCCATTGTCCCGGGGCCCCGGGCGGCCGGTCAGCTGGCGTACTTGATGGAGCAGCCGTAGGGCCGGGTGCTGGCCTTCTGGACCTTCTTGCCCGCCGCCACGTCGGCCAGCGCCAGCTTCACATAGGGCTCGGCCCTGGCGATGTCGTCCACCTTGGCGCTGGGGATGCTGTCGATGCCGCCTTTGTAAGCCAGCGTCCCGTCGCCCCGGATGACATACATGTGCGGCGTGGTCTGCGCGCCATAGAGCTTGCCCAACTCGCCCTTGGGGTCCAGCAGCGTGGCGGTGGGCGCGGCGCCGCGATCGGCGTTGAGCTTCTTCGCAGTGGCGCCGTCCACATGACCTTGCTGGCCGGGCGCCGAGGAGATGACCTGCAGCCAGACCACGCCCTGGGCGCTGGCCTCCTTCTGGTGGGCCTGCATGTTGCCGCTGACGTAATGCTTCTTGACGAAGGGGCAGTCGTGGTTGGTCCACTCCAGCACCACGGTCTTGCCCTTGAAGTCCGCGAGGCTGACGGTGTTGCCATCGGCCGTGATGGCGGTGAATGCCGGCGCGGGCGCATCCACGCTGGCGCTGGCCAGCGTCAGCAGGGGCGTGGCCAGGGCGGCGGCGATCAGCGAACGGCGAAGCAGGTTCAGCGTCATGTCTAACTCCTGGAGGCGGCGTTGGCGGAAGAGACGGCCTCGATGAGCAGGCCGGGCGTGAGGATCTGCGGCAGCACCTGGGCCTGGCTGGCGCCCGGCGCGTAGTAGAGGTAGAGCGGCACGCCCGAGCGGCCATGGGCCTTGAGCACGGCGGTGATGGCCGGGTCTTCGCGGGTCCAGTCGCCCTTCAGGTAGGCCACGCCGGCCTGCGCGAAGGCCTGCTGCACCTCGGGGCGTGACAGCGCCACCCGCTCGTTGACGAGACAGGAGATGCACCAGGACGCCGTCATGTTGACGAACACCGGCTTGTTCTGCGCCCGCAGCTCGGCCAGGCGCTCGGCGCTGTAGGGCTCGTAGGCCGCGCTGCGCGCGGTGGGCGCCGCCGCGCCCACCGGCTGGATGCGGGTCGACAGGCCCAACGCCAGCACGATGCCGGCCAGCGCCGCCGCCGTACCCAGCGCGCTGCGGCCGCTGGCATTGCGCCACCACAAGCCGAAGGCGATCAGCACCAGGCCGACCAGTGCCAGCGCCACGCCATCCGGCCCGGCCTGCTGGGCCAGCACCCACAGCAGCCACACCACCGCCCCATACATCGGGAAGGCCAGCGCCTGCTTGAAGGTGTCCATCCAGACGCCGGGCCGCGGCAGCCAGCGCTGCGCGGCCGGCCAGAAGGCGAGGATGAGGAAGGGCAGCGCCAACCCCAGGCCCAGCGCCAGGAAAACCGCCAGCATGACCACCGCCGGCTGCGCCAGCGCAAAGGCCAGCGCCGCGCCCATGAAAGGCGCCGTGCAGGGCGTGGCGACGACGGCCGCCAGCACGCCAGTGAAGAAGCTGCCCGCGAGCCCCTGGCGCGTGGCCAGGCTGGAACCGATGCCGGTGAAGCCGCCGCCGATGTCGAACAGGCCCGACAGGTTCAAGCCCACCAGGAACAGCAGATAGGCCACCACCCCCACGAACACCGGCGAATGGAACTGAAAGCCCCAGCCCACCTGCTGGCCGCCGGCGCGCAGCGCGATCAGCACGGCGGCCAGCACCGCGAAGCTGGCCAGCACGCCGGCCGTGTAGGCCAGGCCCTCGGCCTTGTGGTCCCCCTGCTTGACCAAGGCCAGCGCCTTGATGGAAAGCACCGGGAACACGCAGGGCATCAGGTTCAGGATCAGGCCGCCGACCAGCGCCAGCGCCAAAGCGGGCAGCAGGCTCAGGTCGCCCTCGGGCGCCCCCGCCGGCACGCCCGGCGTGGCGGCCGGCGCGGCCAGATCGGCCGGGCCCGGGCCCTTGCCCGCCCCCTCGGGCATGGCGGCCGAGACGGTCCAGGCCTGCTCGCCCGCCGCGGTGGTCAGCACGATGACGCCCGACAGCGGCTTGCCGGCGGCCAGTGGCTCGTCACCGGCGGGCAGGTCCAGCGTCCAGCCATCGGCGCCGGTCTTCAGCACCTGCGGCGCGCTGTGCGCCACCGCGCCCCAGGTATCGGCGAAGAAATAGGCCTGGGTGACGCCCGTGGTGGGCCCGGCCATCTGCACGCCCTGCGGCGCCGCCTTGAGCTGCACGGCAAACGGCGCCGGCTGCGGCACGGCGCGCCGCCATTCGTCGATCTGCGCGGCGTCCGGGCCGGGCTGGGCCGCGGCGGCCACCGGCAGGTCCAGGCCCAGCGTCACCTGCTCGGGAATGCAGACATCCTTGCAGACCAGCCAGCGCACCTCGGCCACCGGCTTGAAGCGGCCGCCCACCGGCGCGTCGGCCGGCACGGTCAGGTCCATCAGCAGCGCCACGCGGCCCTCGTAGCCGTAGTTGATCAGCGGGCCGATGGGCTGCACGGCCGGCTTGGGCCACTGGATGGGGCCGGCCTCGGCGCCGCTCCAGTCCAGCGTGGTGGCCTGGCCGGAGTCGCCCGGGTTGCGCCAGTAGGTGTGCCAGTGGGGCTTGATGTCCTGCTCCAGCGCCACCGTGAAGCGCTGGCCCGGCACGACGGCGGCCTGACTGGACACCAGCCGGGCCTGCACATGCTCGGTGGCGGCGCTGGCGTTGGCGGCCACCGCGGGCAGCGGGGCGCAGAGCAGGGCTGGCAAGGCCAGCAGGGACAGGAGCAGGGGGCGCAGGGCGGCAAGCATCCCGGCATGCTAGGTCAAACCCATTTCCCGTCTGTAAAGCTCGGCTTGAACGAAGGCGTCGAAGGCCGTCCACAGCGGCTGCCAGCGCTGCGGCTCACCCTCCAGCAGCGCCAGCGCATGCAGGCCAGCCTCCAGCGTGGACAACTGCCCCGGCCGATGCGCGCGGCGGATCGCATAGCGCCCGGGCAGCGCCGGCAGGGCCAGGCGCGGCAGCTCGGTCAGCCAGGGGTTGGCCGCCAGCAGGCGGCGGCTCTGACGCCAGCTGCCGTCCAGCAGGATGAGGCGCTGGACCGGCGCCGGCAGCGGCACGGGCGACATGCCCGGGTAGAGCAGCGCCGCGCCCGGACCGGCCAGCGCCGCGTCAAACAGCTCGCCGCGCAGGCGGCGCGCGCGGGCCAGGCCCAGCGTCAGCAGCGCGCTGGTGTTCTTGGCGTGGCCGGCCTCGGCCGGGTGCTGCAGGATCAGCAGCTCGGTGCGATGCGTCAGCGCCGGCGCCGGCAGCGTGGCGCACAAACAGGTGGCCACCGGCCGCTCGCAGCGTGCGCACAACGGCCGCGGCATGCGGGGCGGGGCCTCAGTGCGGCGGCGCGACCGTGTGCGGCGCCAGCGGCTGGCTGCTGTCGCCGCCGTCGGACAGCTGCACGGCCTCGGCGTCCTTGGCCCGGCGACGCGACCGGGTCGTGGGCAGGGCCAGCTGCCGCTTCTTGGCCAGTCGGCCGGCCACCCAGGCGCCGCCGAGCACGCCGAAGATGTTGAGCGCGCCGAACAGCGGCGCGGCGCTGGACGACAGCAGCAAGGTCTGCATGGGCGCCGAATACGCGCGCGGCTTGAGCGCAAAGCTGAACGCCCCGAACACCAGCCAGCCCGCCCAGGCCAGGCCGATGCCAGCCATGAACCAGCCCACATAGGGCCGGTGGCGGCGCCGCGCCGGGCGCAGCGTCAGGTAGCCCCAGATGGCCGCCACGACGAACAGCAACAGCGCGATGGCGATGGCCTCGCCCAGCATGACCTCCAGGCTGTTGCGCCCGCCCAGCCGGGTGTAGATGTGGCGGGGCAGGCCGGTATTGGCATATTGCATCGCCGCGCCGGTGCAAAACGAGAACAGCAGGGCGCCGGAAGCGAAGGCGATGGAGCGGCGGGCAGCTTTCATGACGCGCATTCTGGCGCAGCGGCGCGCCGCAGCCGCCCCCGGGGGGGCGGAGGATGTCAGCGCTTGCGGTCCAGCCGCATCGCGCGGGCCAGGCCGCGGCGCTCGCCGCTGTAGAAGCCGGTGTCGAAGGCCTCGTGCTTGCGGCCCTTCTCGACGGATTCCTCGGCGCTCCAAGCGGCGCCCATCTCGGGCACCGGCAAGCGGCGGGGCTGCGGTTCTTGGCGGGTCAGGATCTTCATCATGGGCAATGGGGCCTGTTGCCAGGCCGTCTCGCGGCGGATGCGGCGCGATTGGGAGGCACAACGCGGTCCCGGCAAAGGCCGTTGACAGACCTCACACACTTATTTGCAGTCCTTTCGTGCCGACAATCGCCGCCTCACCACCGTGAACCCACCATGACCGTCAAGCTCAAAAAGTCTCCACCGGCCAAGGCCATCGCCATCACCGTCGTCGACCGACCCGCCTTCCAGGCCCTGGCGCCCACGCTGCCGGACGCCACGCGGCACTGGCTGGCGACCGTGGGCTTCGTCGGCGCCGCCGACAGCCATGCCCTGGTGCCGGGCCCCGACGGCCGGCTGGGCCGGGTGTTTGCCGGTGTCGCGCACGCGGCCCACCCGTTCGCGCTGGCCGCGCTGCCGCTGGCGCTGCCCGAGGCAGACTATCGGCTGGACGACGCCGGCCTGGCGCTGCAGCCCGAGGCCGCGGCGCTGTCCTGGGAGCTGGGCGGCTACCGCTTCGACCTCTACAAGCCGGCCAAGCGCGCGCCCGCCACGCTATGGCTCAAGTCCGGCGCGGACGCCGAGCGCGGCCTGGCGCTGGCCGCCGCCATCGCCGCCACGCGCGATCTGGTCAACACGCCGGCCGAGCACATGGGCCCGGCCGAGCTCGCCGCCGCGGCCAAGGCGCTGGCCAAGCAGTACGACGCCAGCTACGACGAAATCGTCGGCGATGCACTGCTGAAGAAGAACTTCCCCAGCATCCACGCCGTCGGCCGCGCGAGCACGCGCGCACCGCGGCTGATCGAGCTGAACTGGGGCGACCCCAAACACCCCCGGCTGGCGCTGGTGGGCAAGGGCGTGTGCTTCGACAGCGGCGGCCTGAACATCAAACCCGGCGACAGCATGCGGCAGATGAAGAAGGACATGGGCGGCGCCGCCAACGCGCTGGGCCTGGCCACGCTGATCATGGCCTTCAAGCTGCCGGTGCGGCTGCAGTTGCTGATCCCGGCGGTGGACAACGCCATTGCCGGCAACGCCTACCGGCCCGGCGACATCATCAAGACACGCAAGGGCCTGCACGTCGAGATCGGCAACACCGACGCCGAGGGCCGGGTCATCCTGTGCGACGCGCTGGCCTACGCCGCGGAATCCAACCCCGACCTGGTCATCGACCTGGCCACGCTGACCGGTGCGGCCCGCGTCGCTTTAGGCGCTCAGCTGCCAGCGCTGTTCGCCAAGCACATGGACACGGCGCGCGACCTGGTGGATCTGGGCCTGAAGCTGGACGACCCGCTGTGGCACATGCCGCTGTGGGCGCCCTATCACGCGGGCATCGAGAGCAGCCTGGGCGACATCGTCAACACAGGCAAGAGCGCGCTGGCCGGCGCCATCAGCGCGGCGCTGTTCCTGGAAGATTTCCTGCCGCGCGACCAGGACTGGCTGCACATCGACCTGTTCGCCTGGAACGACACGCCCCGCCCCGGCCGCCCGGTGGGCGGCGAGGCGCAGACCCTGCGCACGCTGCTGACCTACCTGGAGCAGCGTTACTCGGCCTGATCCTTGTCAGCCGGCGTCACCTTGGCAGGCGGCTCGGCCTGGGCGGCGCGAGCCGCCTGCAGGGCCTGGGCCATCTGAGAAGGCACGGGCTGCTCGACCTGCTGCGCGGCGGGCTTGCGAACCGGCTGAGGCGGCCGGCCTTCACTGCGGGCCGGACGAGCAGCCTGTGGCGGGCGGTTGCCACGCGACGGGTCGCGCCGGCCTTCCGGGCGAGCATCCGAGCGACGCGGGCCGCGGCCCTCGGAACGGCGGTCGTCGCGGCGGCCACCGTCACGGGCCTGGCGCGGCGGCGCGGGGGGCGCCTCGGCGCGTTCCTTGCGCGCAAGTTCCAGCAGGCCGGGCAGCTCCTCGGGCGTCACGCCCTTGAGCACGCAGAAGTTGGCCGCGGTCAGCTTGGTGTGCTCGAAATCCCACAGCAGCTGCGCACGGTTGCGGCGCTGCTGGGCCTCGAGCCGATGGCGCTGCTGCTCGGCCTGCTCGCGCTCCTGGCGGGCCGCCTTGCGGCGACTCAGCTCTTCCTTGGCTGCGTTCAGGTGCTCCTCGCTGATCTCGCCGGCCGGCTGGCCATCGAGGTCGAAGCGGGTCTTGGACTGGGTCAACGCAATCAGGTAGCCGGTGCTGCCGGTGTGGCGGCGCAGAAAGCTGCTGAGCTGGGCCTTGCTGAACCGGCCGGGCGCGCGCTCCTGGATGTCGGCCTGGATGCGCAGCTTGACGGGCTTGGGCTTGCCGGTGAACAGCGCCGGAAACAAAGCCTTCAGCTCGGCTGCCACGTCACGCGCACTATCGCCCTCGGGCGCGGGCGCCGCAGCGGTGACCGGGGTGTCGGCCGCCGGGGCGGCGGACTCGGGAAGATCGGAATTCATGGACGAGGCCTGGTAACAGGGACGCGGATTGTCGTTCAGACCGCGCGCCGGGCGCCGCCACTCATCCGCCCAGGCCGCCAAACACCTTCTTCAGGATGGCGCTACCGGTGCCGGCGGGATCACGGCGGATCTTCTTTTCCTCCTCGCCGATGATGCGGTAGAGCCCGTCCAGCGCCTTGCCCGTGACGTACTGCTGGAGGTTGGCGTCGTCGCCGCGCAGCAGGCCCAGGCCCGATGCCTGACGGGCGACGGCGTTGTACTTGTCCGCCAGCGCCACCTTCTCGGTAGCCCGCGTGACGATGGGCAGGAACTGGGCCTGCAGCGGCTTGCGGGTCTTGTCGGCAAAGAAGCTCGTCACCGAATCGTCGCCGCCGCGCAGGATCTTCAGCCCATCTTCGACGCTCATGTCCTTGACGGCCTTGACCAGCAGCGGCTTGGCGGCCGGCACGGCGGTCTCGGCAGCGCGGTTCATCGCCGTGACCAGCTCGTCCAGCCGCGCGCCCTGGCCGGTGGCGCGCAGCAGCCGGGCCGCCTCCTTGAGCGCGCCGGGCAGCTCGATCCTGACCAGTGGGTTGCCCAGAAAGCCGTCCGGGCGGCCCAGCAGCGCCACTGCGGCGCTCGCGCCGCGCTCCAGCGCAGTGCGAATGCCGGCGTTGGCGTCACCCTCGCTGAGACTGAATGCCCGGGCCGCGCCGGGCATCAGCAGCATGGGGGACCAGGCGATCAGCAGGCGGCGTTGCATGGCGACTCTCCTTGAAGACGGCCCCCATCTTCCCACCCGCGCGCCGGCCGCTCAGGCAACGGCATGCTGGAGGCCGCGCTTGTGCTGGTACATGCGCTGGTCGGCCAGGTCGATGAGCTGGCTGAAGTCGCTGCCGTCTTCGGGAAATCTGGCCGCGCCCATGCTGGCACCGAAGCGCAGCGTGCGGCCTTCGAACAGGAAGCTGCCGTTGATCTGCTGGCCCAGGCGCTTCATCGTCGCCTCCAGGCCGCCATCGGCGGC
Source organism: Roseateles sp. (assembly GCA_046294815.1). Taxonomy (GTDB): domain Bacteria; phylum Pseudomonadota; class Gammaproteobacteria; order Burkholderiales; family Burkholderiaceae_C; genus Pelomonas. The sequence goes on from JBKBOJ010000002.1 coordinate 74,356, forward strand.
CAGCGGCCGCAGCAGCACGCCAAACTCGTCGCCGCCCAGCCGCGCCGCCGTGTCGGACTGGCGCAAGCCGGCGCTGAGCCGCCGCGCGAACTCCAGCAGCGCCGCATCGCCCGCGCGGTGCCCAAAGTGGTCGTTGATGGGCTTGAGGCCGTTCATGTCCAGCATCATCACCGCCAGCGGCTGGCGGTCGCGCACCGCCTGCGCCAGCGAGGCGCGCAGGCGGTCCAGGAACAGCGCCCGGTTGGGCAGGTTGGTGAGCCCGTCGTGCGTGGCCTGATGGAACAGCGCGTTGGACGCATAGCGCTTCGCGAAGTACATGGCCGCCGCCGCCAGGCCGGACAGCAGCTCCAGCACGGTCAGGTCGCCCGCGCGAAACTGCCCCGGCTGGCACGACATGGCCTTGAGCACGCCGACGTTCTCGCCCTGATGGCGCAGCGGCACGACCAGGATGGCGTGAATGCCGAGCTTCTGGCAGGCCGTACGGTCGGCGCGGGAATCGGTCTGCGCATCGTCGCAGCTCAGCGCCCGGCCCTGCGCCAGGCACAGGCCCGAGAGGCTGTTGTCACGCCGCAGCCGCAGTCCCAGACAGTCCTGCGCCAGGCCAGCGGTGGCGCGGCAGACCAAGGCGTCGCCCTCGACCAGCTCCACGGCAGCGCCGTCGGCACCCACCAGGCCCAGGGTGCGCTGCACGATCACTTGCATCAAGCCGCCCAGATCCAACCCCAGCCTCGCGACCTCGGTCTGGGCGGCGATCAACTCCAGCAGCTTCTCGTCGGTCGGCACCCGTCTCTCCTCGCCGCCGCAATGCCGGGGCGGCGCAACGCGCTCTTCGGGGGCTTGATCCCTGTCGTCGGGCTGAGATTGTCACATCGCGATACCAGCGCTGTCGATGGGATGGCAAGCGCAATCTGGGGGCGGGCGGCATACCGCAAACGCAAGTGGATCGACAGGCTCCTAGGCTGCCTCGGCCTCCGCCTGCGGGTCGGTGGCCTCCAGCTCATAGCTGGCCGCCAGCATCGCCAGCCGGCCGATGACGCCGTACATGTAGAAGCGGTTGGGTGCGCTGACGCCGGGTTTTTCGCCGGGGCGCGGCAGGTGCAGCGAGTCGGCAAAGGCCAGCGGCACATAGCTGGCGCCGGGCGCGTTCAGGTTCTCGTCGATGCCGCGGCTGGCGTGCACGCGGTAGTAGCCGCCCACCACGTAGCGGTCCATGGTGCAGACCACCGGCTCGGCCACGGCCTGGTGCACGCGCTCGTGGGTGGGCACGCCCTCTTGCACGATGACTTCCAGGCCCAGGTTCTCGGGCAGCCGGGACGGCAGGGTCTCGATGTCCTTGGCGTCGCGCACCGTCATCACGCCGCGGCCGTAGCTGCCCACGTCGCTCTTGATGATGACGAAGGGGCGCTCATTGATGCCGTACTCCTTGTACTTGCGGCGCACCTTGGTGAGCTGAGCGTCGGCGGCCGTCTGCAAGGCCTCCAGCCCCTTCTTGCCCTGCAGGTCCACGCGAGTGGACATGGGCGTGATCAGCCAGGGGTCCATGCCCAGCAGCTTGGCGAAGCGCTTGGCCACCTCCTCATAGGCGCGCATGTGCTGGCTCTTGCGCCGCACGCCCCAGCCGGCGTGCAGCGGCGGCAGCAGGTACTGCTCGTGCAGGCCCATCAGCTGCGGCGGCGTGCCGCCGGCCAGGTCGCTGTTGAGCAGGATGGTGCAGGGGTCGAAGCCCTTGAGCATCAGCCGCCCGCGCTTGCGCATCAGCGGCTCGATCAGCAGCGTGCCGCCGTTGGCCAGCTGCAGTTCCTCGGGCTCCTTCTGGGCCGGGTCCAGGCCGCCCAGGCGCACGTTCAGGCCGGCCTGCGTGAAGATGCGCACCAGCACGGCCAGGTGCTCCAGGTAGAAGCTGCAGCGCACGCCGGGCTCGGGGATGAGCAGCAGGTTGCGCGCCTCGGGGCAGATCTTCTCGATGGCCGCCATGGCCGCCTGCACGGCCTGCGGCAGCATGTCGTCGGTCAAGTGGTTGAAGCCGCTGGGGAAGAGGTTGGTGTCCACGGGCGCGAGCTTGAAGCCGGCATTGCGCAGGTCCACCGACGCGTAGAACGTGGGCGTGTGCTCCATCCATTCCAGCCTGAACCAGCGCTCGGTCGCCGGCATGGACTCCAGGATGCGGGCCTCCAGCTCGTTGATGGGGCCGTTCAGGGCGGTGATCAGATGGGGAACCATGGCCGAATGATGTCAGAAGCAGCGGGGGCGGCAGTTGGGGGCGGTCTTCGGGATCACAAGACGCCCTCGGCGCAGCAGGTGCGGCCGCGGCCGGCGTGCTTGGCCCGGTAGAGCTGATCGTCGGCCCGCTGGATGGCCGCGGCCAGCGTCTCGCCGGCCTGCACGCGCACCGCGCCGGCGCTGAAGTCGACCGGGAAGCCCAGGCTGGCCTCGCAGCGGTGCCGCAGCGCCTGATGCAGCCGGGCATCCAGCCGGCCGAAGGCGTCGGGCTCGCAGTGGCGCAGCAGCAGGCAGAACTCCTCGCCACCGTAGCGACCCACCAGATCGCTGGCCCGCAGCTCGCCGCGCAACACCTCGCCGGCCAGCTTAAGCACCTCGTCGCCCACCGGGTGGCCGCGCTCGTCGTTGATGCGCTTGAAGTGGTCCAGGTCCAGCATCAGCAGCACCGCGGCATCATTGTCGGCCGCGCCCAGCGCGCGGCCGGCGCGGTTCATCCATTCGCGGCGGTTGAGCAGGCCGGTCAGCGTGTCCAGCGACGCCAGCCGCACCAGCGCCTGTTCCGCCGCATCGCGGTGCGCCAGCAGAAAGCCCATGGTGCCCAGCACCAGGCTGGCGTTCAGCAGCATCAGCGACGCGAAGTTCAGGGGATGCGGGGAGATGAAGCTCGGATAGACCTCGGGCCAGCCCAGCACCAGCGCGGCCCGCCCCAGCGTGCACAGCGCATTGGCCGCCGCCGCCCCGCCACACAGCCAGCGCCAGC
>JBKBOJ010000003.1:0-73477 GCA_046294815.1 Roseateles sp.
ATCCGGGCCGTTACCCTCAACCCTGAACGCGACTCTGTGGTCACAACGGCTGTGAGCCGAGGAGACATTCAGCCGATTGCTGCGTGACAGAGGCGACAAGTAGCTTGACGCGCGCCGGGTGCCCGCTGGCCTTGCGCTTCCTGTACCGAACGGGCAATCCGGTCGAGGGTGGTCTCTCCCTTGCGCGAGCGCACCTCGAACTCCAGCGTGCCGCGCTCGTTGATCGTGCCGGCGAACACGGTGTCGCCCGGTTTCTTTTCCACCGGCATGCTCTCGCCGGTGATGGGTGCCTGGTTGACGGCCGAAGCACCCGCCACCACCACGCCATCCAGCGCGATCCGCTCGCCGGGGCGCACGCGGACTTGGGCGCCCAACGCGACCGTTTCCGCCTTGACTTCTTCCCAGCGGCCGTCGGGCTGTTTGACAAGGGCTGTCTCCGGCGCCAAGTCCATCAGCTTGCGGATCGCGTTGCGCGCGCGGTCCAAGCTCAGCGCTTCGATCATCTCCGCGATGCCGAACAACCAGATGACCACAGCCGCCTCGGGCCACTGGCCGATCAGTGCGGCACCGATGACAGCGATCGTCATCAGCAAGTTCATGTTCAACGACAGGGTGCGCAGCGCGATCCAGCCCTTCTTGAGGGTCTCGGTGCCGCCCAGCGCAATCGCCACCAACGACGCGGCGACAACCGGAATCGAAGACTCCTCCCAGCCAGAGAAGGCCATGACTTCGGCGCCGATCGCCAGCGCACCCGCAGCCGCCATACGCAGCCACTGGGTCTTCGAGATCCCGCTGCCGAACTCACGGGTGACCGCCGGTGCCGGCTGGCTGCTGTCTTGCAGCACCGGCGACATCCCCAAGCGCTCGATCGCGGCGGTGATCGTGGCCACGTCCTGCAGCGAGTGGTGAACGGTCAGTTTCCGGCTCATCAGGTCGAACTGCAGACCGTCCACGCCAGGCATGCCCTCCAAGGCCTTGCGCAGCAGCGCCTCCTCGGTGGGGCAATCCATTTTTTCGATCAGGTAGATGACCTGTCCCTTCGCGCTTGGGCCCGCCTCGCGCTCCACGGTGGCGTTCATGCCGATCTCGCTCAGCGCCGCAAGCACGGGCGCCGGGTCTGCCAGGCGGTGCACCACCGCCAGACGCCGGTTCATCAGGTCGAAGTCCAGCCTGTCGATGCCATCCACCTTGCCCAGGCGCTTGCGAATCAGTGCCTCCTCGGTCGGGCAGTCCATGTTCGTGATCAGGAACTGCGTGGTGTTGCCGGTGGCCGCTCGTGTGCTTTCAGCCGCAGCTTGGGTTGCGGGTGGAGCGGCAGGCTTGCCACACGGGCCGCAACTGGGACCCGTGTCGCAGTCCGGCACTGCGTTTTCCGGGAGATCGCCGAGGCGGGCGTGCATGCCGATCGCATGCAGCTGCTGCAGCAGCGGGTCCGCGGACGGCAGCGTGTGCGCCACGGACAGCCGCCGTGCCTTCAGGTCGAACTCCAGCGAGTTCACCCCAGCGAGCGGCTGGAGGCGAGCCCGGATCGCCGCTTCTTCGTTGCGGCAATCCATGTTCGAGATGGTGAATACGTCCGTCTTCGCGCCGCTCGTACTGCCACAACTTGAAGAACACGCCGAGCGGCAGGTGCCATCGCTTGCTGAGGCGGGCTCAGGTTCAAGCGCGGCTTTCATGCCGATCTCGGCCAAGGCCTGCAGCAGGGGCGCAGGCGTGTCGAACGCGTGTACCACCGTGAGACGGCGATTGGGCAGGTCGAAGGACAGCGATCGGATCAATCGAAGCTGCGCCAACCGGGCGCGGACGGCCGCCTCTTCGTTGCGGCAATCCATGTTGGGGATGCTGAAGACGGTCGTCTTGTCGTTGCTCAGCACGGCTTCGCCGGAACCCCCGGAATCAACTTGGTCGGTCTTCATCATGTGCCTTCGGTTCTAGCGAGATTGAATACCCTGGAGTAGGTGCAGGGTCAAGTGGCCGCGGAGCGGGCCTTTTTACCCGCCTCGGCTGCCTCAGACAGGATTTCCCGGCCGCCATTGGCCGCGATCGCCGCCACCACCAAGCCCAGCACCAAGTCCGGCAGGTTCGATCCCCACCACATCACCAGCGCCCCGGACAGCACGATGGCGAGGTTCACGATCGAGTCGTTGCTGGTGAAGATCGCCGAGGCCTTGAAGTTCACGTCCTCCCCCTGGTGCCGCTTCAGCAGGCGCAGACAGACGATGTTCAAGGCCGCGTTGACGGCCGCCATCACCATCATCGCGGGACCCACGGGCGGCTCGCCACCAAAGAACCGACGCAGCACTTCGACCAGCAGCATCACCGCCAGTCCGATCAACAGCCAGCCAGACAGCCGGGCGGCACGGACTTTGATCGCCGGCGCTCGGCCGACTGCATAAAGGCTGACCCCATACACCGACGCGTCAGCCAGGTTGTCCAAGGCGGCGCCGATCAGCGCGGTCGAGGAGGCCCAAATCCCCACGCCAACGCCGGCCAGGCACTGGATGAGGTTGATCAGCAGGACCAGCAGCAGGATCCGGCGGTCGTCCGCCTGGCTGGCGTCGAGGTGTTGTGCTTCGTCGTCGGCGCAGTTGTCGCTCATCGGTGTTCCTTGTTCCAGCTGCCCGCCAAGGGTCAGCGCTGACAGTCGACATTGCAAACCCTGTACCGGGTAAAGAGTCAAGCGCGGCCGACAGCAGGTTTGTTCAAGCGCCGTCCTGCTGTCTTGGGAACACTGGGCTCGTCAGTTTCATGGAGTTGCAATGGCTGCACGCTCAACTGTTCGGTATGGCGCCTATCCGGTCCTGATGGCCGCAGTGATCCTCGGCGTGGCGGCCGCGCCCTGGCGAGACGTCCCGCTCGCCTGGCTCGCCGGCCTGGTGATGGCCGGGCTCACCGCGGTCGCGCTGCTTGAGCGCTGGTTTCCGTTCGACCCGCGGTGGCGGCAACCCGATCGAGACTTCCCGGCCGACGTGATTCACGCGGTGATCAACTTGGTGGTCATGCACAGCGCCGTGCTGGGCTTTGTCGTGTTGCGCAATTGGGTCGGCTGGCAGGGGATGTGGTGGCCGAACGACTGGCCCTATTTGGCGCAGGTGTTCATGGCCGGTCTGCCGCTGGACCTGTCGCTGTATGCCGTTCACCGACTGAGCCACCGCTATGGTTTTCTCTGGCGGTTGCACAGCATACACCATTCCTCGCGCCGCCTGTACTGGCTCAACGGAGAACGACGGCACCCATTGCATGCGGCGTTGATGGCCGGGCCAGGTCTGGTCGTCCTCGGCGTGCTGGGGGCCCCTGCCGAAGTGGTGGGTGGGTGGCTCGCGATCCTCGCCGTTCACCTGGCGTTCCAGCACTCGAATTTCGACTACAGGGCGGGACCGCTGCGCTACCTGCTAGGGGTCGCTGAGCTGCATCGCTGGCACCACCGTGAGCGCTTTGAGGATGCCCAGGTGAACTTCGGCGAGTTCTGGCTGATCTGGGACCACTGCTTCGGTACTTTTTATCAACCTCGATCACCGCTGGGTGCAATCGGCATCGAGGGGGACCCGGTCCCGCATCGGTACGGTGAACAATTGGTCTACCCGTTCCGTGCGGACGCTTGAACTTGGAGCCGTCACATGCCGTCTTTCAGCCACACGATTCGGCCTCACGTCGATGCGGAGCTGGGAAGCGCCTGGCTCATGCTTCGAAACGGCGACCGGCAAGGCAGCTTCCGTCATCTTGAGCGGGCGCATGTGCTGGGGCAGCCATCGACGGCTCAGCACGTCCGTGTCCACGTCCACATGCTCGCGTGGGCGCTGCGTACGCGCAGCACGAGAGAGGTCGCCGGACAGTTGCTCCGGATCGTCGGTGCTGCGACGAAGACGCCGTTCGGACTGATTCCGACGGGCAATACCGGTGGGGCCAATGTCAGCCCGATCAAGGCGATGCCCATTCCGGAGGATCTGGCCCAAACCATCGATGCTGCACAGCGCAGCGGGCAGTAGTTGCAATTTAGTAGACGCTCAAGCTTGGCGGGGGCTATTCAGGGGGCCTTGACTCTGTACCTGCTACAGGTTCAAGAATCGCTGTTCGCCTTCCACTACATACGCTTCAAAGAATGGACCGCCGCCAGTTCTCCAAAGTTGCACTTGTCTCGCTTGCAGCCGTTCCGGGCTTCGCCACGGCGCAGGAACGGCCTGTTGAGGGCAAGCACTACGCCGCCGTCTCCCCGCGGCAGCCCACACGTGACCCCAAGCAGGTCGAGGTGCTAGAGTTTTTTGCCTATGGCTGCTCGCATTGCAATGCATTCGAGCCGGCCGTGGATGCGTGGCAGAAGCGCTTGCCGTCCGACGTGCTGTTCCGCCGGATTCCAGTTGCGTTTCGAGAGGTGCCGTTCGTCATGCACCAGAAGCTGTTCTTCGCCATCGAGACCCTTGGACTGGTCGAGCAGTTGCACCGGAAGGTCTTCACCGCCATCCACGCCGAGCGGCAGCGGCTGGAAAAGCCAGAGGAGATTGGGGAGTTCGTGGCAAAGCAAGGGGTCGACCGCAGCCGCTTCCTGGACGCTCTCAATTCCTTCAGCGTGGTGGGCAAAGCCAAGCAAGCGTCCTCCTTGGCAGCGGGATACAAGATCGAAGGGACGCCGTCGATCGGCGTTGACGGGCGTTGGCTCACCTCCGGCTCGATGGCCGGGTCCAACGACCGGTCGTTGGCGGTGGCTGAGTTCTTGATTGGCGAAGCTAGAAAGCGGGTCTAGTCGGTCGTCGAAGACCGTATCGTTCTCGCCCGGCTGGCGATCAAGCCACGGCTTTTGCCGTTAGGGTGCTCGCATCCTTGCCGCTGTCCGCGCCGGCGTCAGACCTGATGCAAACCCTCTAGGGAAGGTCTGAACAACCCGCTCTGCCGCCCGGATTGCGGCATCGTGGCGCCGGCCTGGCGTCGCTTTCGAGCCGGATTTCGCCCGTGCAGGGCGGTTTTTGGCGGGTTTCCCCGCCTTACGGACGCACTGCTCCCGTCGTCGGCAACAAACGCCGGCGCGCCATCCACAGGTTCGACAGCGCGAACAGCGTCAGCACCTGCGCCGCGTTCTTCGCCAGGCCGCGGTAGCGCACCTTCGTGTAGCCGAACTGGCGCTTGATCACCCGGAACGGATGCTCGACCTTCGCGCGCAGGCTCGCCTTGTACCGCTCCCAGCGCTCGGTGTAACGCCGCTCGCGCGGGTTCTTCATCGCCCGCAACTTCGACGGCTTCTCCGCGATCAGGAAGCCGGCGTCCACGTCCTGCAGCTCCTCGCGCTTCTCGGCACCCGTGTAGCCGCTGTCGCCGCACACCGTGTCTTCCCGGCCGTGCAGCAGCTTGTGCACCTGCGTCACGTCGGCCACGTTCGCCGCCGTGCATTCCACGTGGTGCACCAGACCGGACGCGTCATCCACGCCGATGTGCGCCTTCATCCCGAAGAACCACTGGTTGCCCTTCTTGGTCTGGTGCATCGCCGGATCGCGCTCGCCCGCCTTGTTCTTGGTCGAGCTCGGCGCACTGATGATCGTGGCATCCACGATCGTGCCACTGCGCAGGCTCAGGCCCTTGCGCTGAAGATGGGCGTTGACCTGCTCGAAGAGCTTCTCGGCCAGTCCGTGCGTCTCCAACAGCCGGCGGAAGTTGAGGATCGTCGTCTCGTCCGGGATGTCGGCAAGCCCGCCCAACTGCGCGAAGCGGCGCATCACCGGCGTGTCGTACAAGGCTTCTTCCATCGCCGGGTCGCTGAGCGCATACCACTGCTGCAGGAAGTGGATGCGCAGCATCGTCGCCAGCGGGTACGGCTGGCGGCCGGGACGGCCCAGCTTCGGGTAGTGCGGCTCGATCAGCGCCAGCAGCGCCTGCCACGGCACCACCTGCTCCATCTCCGCCAAAAACACCTCGCGCCGCGTGCGCTTGCGGCTCCCCAGACCCTCGGCATCACCGAACGACAGCTGCATCGCACTCACCCCGATCACGGTGAGGCATTGTCGCGCAATGGGGCGGAGTTGTTCAGACCTTCCCTAGTAGCTATACTGCCCAGATGCGCCGCTGGCTGCTGCTCTTCTTCATCGCGATGCTTCCGCTGCAGTTCTCTTGGGCTGCGGTGGCGAGCTATTGCACCCATGAAGAGCCGCCCGCGCAAAGCCAGCATTTTGGGCACCACGAGCACGAGCACCAAGACGCGTCGGGCACCGACGATCACGCTGGCAAGAAGACCATGGCGGGCGTGGACGAGGACTGCGCCTACTGCCATCTGGGTTGCTCGCAGCCCATGCCGGTCGCAGCGTTCGACCTGCCGACCTTGGCCACCCCGTCCTGGGGGTCCACCCAGCCGGTGCTGCACGGCTCGTACTTCCCCCCCTGGGCTCGAACGCCCTGACAGAAGCCTCGCCTGATTCGGCGAGCGCTGTTGCACCACCTTTCTTCCCGCATTTCCACTGCACGACGCCTCGCCGGATCGCTTCCCCGTTGCTTGATCAACTCCGGAGCGTTCGATGCGAGAAGCACTGCTGCCGCCATTGCTGGCAGCCCTCATCACACCCTGCCTGGCCCAGATTGCGCCGGCCCAGGCACCCCAGCCTGCCGCGCTGACGCTGCAACAGGCGCTCGACCAGGCGCTGGCCCGCCACCCTGAACTGGCTGCCGCGCAAAGCGAACTCCAGGCGGCCGAAGCGGCCCGCCTGCAAGCCGGCGCGCGGCCCAATCCGGTCCTTGAGGCCGAACTCGAGGACACCCGGCGCGAGACCCGTTCCACCACCATCCTGTTGACCCAGCCGATCGAGCTGGGCGGCAAGCGCAGCGCGCGCCTGGACGCGGCAGACCGTGCGCAAGACATCGCGCGCAGCCAGCTCGCCGCGCGGCGCAGCCAGCTGCGGGCGGAAGTCACCGCGGCGTTTGCGCAAGCCCAGGCCGCGCAGGAGCGCGTGCGGCTGGCTGACGAGGCCTTGCAGCTCGCCCGACGCGGCACCGAAGCAGCCAACCGGCGGGTCGCGGCGGGCAAGGTGGCGCCGATCGAGCAGACCAAGGCGCAGGTGGCCGAAGCCAACGTCCGGCTTGAACTTGGCCAGGCGCGTGGCGAGCTGCGCGCGGCGCTGCTTGCCCTGGGCGCCGTGGTCGGCACCCCGCGTCCGGTGGAACGGGTCGAAGGAACCGTCGCGCTTCCGCCGGTGCCTGCCGACGAGACGCTGCACGCCCGGCTCGCCACCGCCCCTGCGCTTCGCCAGGCCCAGCTCGAAGTCGAGCGGCTGGCCGCGCTGGCCAGGCTGGAACGCGCAAAGCGGACCCCCGACGTGAGCGTCGGACTCGGAGCCCGACAGTCCCAGGAGTTGGGGCGCACCCAGCCGATGCTGGTGTTGTCGGTGCCGATCCCGTTGTTCGACACCAACCGCGGCGCCGAGCTGGAGGCCTTGCGTCGGCAGGACAAGGCCCGCTACGAGGCCGAAGCCGGGGCGTTGCGGCTGCGCTCAGAAGTCGCCCAGGCGCACGAGCGCCTGAAGGCAGCGGTCGAGGAAGCCGAAGCCGTCCAGCGCGACGTGCTGCCCGGCGCCCAGGTCGCCTACGACGCCGCTGCCAAGGGCTTCGAGCTGGGCAAGTTCAGCTTCCTCGATGTGCTGGACGCCCAACGCACGCTGCTGGAAGCACGCGCCCGCCACCTGCGGGCCACCGCCGATGCCCACCGCGCCGCCGCAGAGCTGAACCGCCTGCTCGGCGACAGCCCTGAAACCTCCGCCCCGCGAGCCGAACGATGAAGCGCCCCCAGAACATCAGCAAGAAGCAGTGGATCGCGATCGCGGTCTTGATCGTCGCCGGCATCGCAGCCGGTGCCGCCATTCTCGGCACCGAGCGTGCCAAGCCGGCCGACGCCCACGGGCACGGCCATGCCGACAGCCACGGCGACAGCGAACACCACGGCGACAAAGCCGGCGACGGCCACGACCACGCCAAGGAGCACGGCGACGCCGAACACCACGATGAAGCCGCCAAGGGCCCGCACGGCGGGCAGCTGCTGACCGAGGGCGACTTCGGCCTGGAGATCCAGTTGGCCGAGGAAGCGGGGAAGGCCGTGCTGCGCGCCTGGGCCTACGAGAAGGGCAAGCCGGTACCGGCGGCCAACGTCAAGGTGGCCGTGACCCTCACGCGCCCCACCGGCGAGGAGCAGAAGCTGACCCTGTCGCCAGCCAAGGACGGCAGCCTGGTCGGCGCCGAGCCGGTGCCCGAGCCGCATGTGTTCGACGCGGCGATCGAGGTGCAGACGCCCAAGGAGCCCTACCTGTTCGATTGGAGCCAGGCCGAAGGCAAGGTCGCGATGACGGACGCCCAGGTCAAGGCCGCCGGCATCACTGTCGAGCCGGCAGCTGCAGCCCCGATCCGCTCGTCGCTGCAGTTGCCCGGCGAGATCCGCTTCAACGAGGACCGCACCGCCCATGTGGTGCCGCGGGTGGCCGGCGTTGTCGAAAGCGTCAGCGCAAGCCTGGGCCAGCAGGTGCGCAAGGGCCAGGTGCTGGCCGTCATCAGCAGCCCGGGCGTCTCCGAGCAGCGCGCAGAGCTTGAGTCGGCCCAAAAGCGCTTGCAGCTCGCCCGCACCACATACGAACGCGAGAAGAAGCTGTGGGAGGAGAAGATCTCGCCGCAGCAGGACGTGCTGCAGGCCGAGCAGGCGATGCGCGAGGCCGAGATCGCAGTGGCCAACGCCCGGCAGAAGCTGCAAGCCATCGGCGCCGCCCCGGGCGCAGCGGGGATGAACCGCTACGAGCTGCGCGCACCGTTCGACGGCACGATCGTCGAAAAGCACATCGCCCTGGGCGAGGCGGTCAAGGAAGACGCCAATGTCTTCACCCTGTCCGACCTGCGCAGCGTCTGGGCCGAGATCAGTGTGCCAGCCAAGGACATCGGCCAGGTGCGCGTCGGCGAGCGTGTCACGGTGCGCTCCACCGCCTCCAGCGAGGCCGCCGCCGGCACCGTCGCCTATGTCGGTTCGCTGCTCGGAGAGCAGACCCGTGCCGCCACCGCCCGCGTGACGCTGCCCAACCCTCGCGGCGCCTGGCGCCCGGGGTTGTACGTCACCGTCGAGCTGATCACCTCGGAGGCGCCGGCCGCCGTGACGGTTGCCTCGGAGGCGATCCAGCAGGTGGACAACCAGCCGGTCGTGTACCTGAAGGTGCCGGGCGGCTTCCTGCCGCAGCGCGTCCAGCTCGGCCGCAGCGATGGCAAGCGCGTCGAGGTGGTCGGCGGCTTGAAGGCTGGTGCGCAGCATGCCGCGGCCGGCAGCTTTGTCGTGAAGTCCGAGGCCGGCAAGGCCTCGGCCACGCACACCCACTGACCGGAGATGCGCCATGTTTGAACGCATCATCCGGTTTGCCATCGAGCAGCGCTGGCTCGTGCTGCTGGCCGTGCTCGGCATGGCGGCGCTCGGGGTCTTCAGCTACCAGAAGCTGCCGATCGACGCCGTGCCGGACATCACCAACGTCCAGGTCCAGATCAACACTGAGGCCCCCGGCTACTCGCCGCTGGAGACCGAGCAGCGCATCACCTTCCCGATCGAAACAGCCATGGCCGGGCTGCCCGGTCTGCAGCAGACCCGGTCGCTGTCGCGCTATGGGTTGTCGCAGGTGACGGTGATCTTCAAGGACGGCACCGACATCTACTTCGCGCGGCAGCTGGTCAACGAGCGCATCCAGTCGGTGCGCGAGCAACTGCCCGCGGGTGTGGGCGCGGCGATCGGCCCCATCTCCACCGGCCTGGGCGAGATCTTCCTGTGGACGGTCGAGGCCAAGCCCGGCGCGAAGAAGCCGGACGGCACGCCATACACCGCCACCGACCTGCGCGAGATCCAGGACTGGATCATCAAGCCGCAGCTGCGCAACGTGCCCGGCGTCACCGAGATCAACTCGATCGGCGGCTTTGAGAAGGAGTACCAGGTCTCGCCGCATCCGGAACGGCTGTCGGCCTACGGGCTCACGCTGGCCGACATCGTGGCCGCACTGGAGCGCAACAACGCCAACGTCGGCGCCGGCTATATCGAGCGGCGCGGCGAGCAGTACCTGATCCGCGCGCCCGGCCAGGTCCGGTCGATGGACGACATCCGCAACGTCATCCTCGGCAGCGCCGGCAGCACGCCGATCCGCATCCGCGATGTGGCCGACGTGGAAATCGGCCGCGAGCTGCGCTCGGGTGCGGCCACCGACAACGGCCAGGAAGTGGTGCTGGGCACCGTGTTCATGCTGATCGGCGAGAACAGCCGGACGGTGTCGCAGGCGGTGGCCAAGAAAATGGTCGAGATCAACCGCACGCTGCCGGCCGGCATCGAGGCGATCACGGTCTACGACCGGACGACGCTGGTGGACAAGGCGATCGCCACGGTCAAGAAGAACCTGCTCGAAGGGGCGGTGCTCGTGATCGCGGTGCTGTTCGTGTTCCTCGGCAACATCCGGGCGGCCGTCATCACCGCGCTGGTCATCCCGCTGTCGATGCTGTTCACCTTCACCGGGATGGTGGGCCAGAAGGTCAGCGCCAACCTGATGAGCCTGGGCGCGCTGGACTTCGGGATCATCGTGGACGGCGCCGTCGTGATCGTCGAGAACTGCGTGCGGCGGCTGGCCCATGCGCAGGCCCACCATGGGCGGCCGCTGACGCTGAAAGAACGTCTGCACGAAGTGTTCGCCGCATCGCAGGAGGCGCGCCGGCCGCTGCTGTACGGGCAGCTGATCATCATGATCGTCTACATCCCGATCTTCGCGCTCACGGGCATCGAGGGCCGGATGTTCCACCCGATGGCCTTCACCGTGGTGATCGCGTTGCTGGGCGCGATGATCCTGTCGGTGACGTTCGTGCCGGCCGCAGTGGCGTTGTTCATCGGCAAGCGCGTCGCCGAAAAGGAGAACGCGCTGATGGCAGCGGCCAAGCGCGGGTACGCGCCGCTGCTGGACCGGGCGATGACAGCACGGCCGGTGGTCGTGACGGCCGCGGTGGTCGCCGTTGTGCTGTCCGGCCTGCTCGCCACGCGGCTGGGCAGCGAGTTCGTCCCGAGCCTCAACGAAGGCGACTTCGCGATCCAGGCGCTGCGCATGCCGGGGACCAGCCTCACGCAGTCGGTGGCGATGCAGCAGCAGCTGGAGCGCACGCTTAAAGCCAAGTTCCCGGAGATCGAGCGGGTGTTCTCGCGCACCGGCACCGCAGAGATTGCGGCGGACCCGATGCCGCCCAACATCTCCGACGCCTACGTGATGCTCAAGCCGCAGGAGCAGTGGCCCAAGCCACGCAGGTCGAGGGACGAGTTGGTCGCCGCCGTGCAGGCCGAGGTGGCCAAGCTGCCCGGGCAGAACTACGAGTTCTCGCAACCGATCCAGCTGCGCTTCAACGAGCTGATCTCGGGCGTGCGCGCCGACGTGGCGGTCAAGGTGTTCGGCGACGACATGGACCAGCTCAACACCACCGCGGAGCAGATCGCGGGGGTGCTGCGCGGGATCGACGGTGCTGCGGAGGTCAACGTGGAGCAGACCACCGGACTGCCTATGCTGACCGTAGCCATCGACCGCGAGAAGGCCGCCCGCTATGGCTTGAACATCGGGGACGTGCAAGACACGGTGGCCGCCGCCACCGGCGGCCGGGAGGCAGGAACCCTTTTCGAGGGCGACCGCCGCTTCGACATCCTGGTGCGGTTGCCGGAGGAGCTGCGCGCCGACCTTGAAGCGATCAAGCGCCTGCCGATCGCGCTGCCCAAGGCGGACGGCGCGCGCACCCGCTTCATCCCGCTCGGCGAGGTGGCCGAGCTTCAGCTGGCACCCGGGCCCAACCAGGTGAGCCGAGAAGACGGCAAGCGCCGCGTCGTCGTCAGCGCGAATGTGCGCGGGCGCGACATCGGCTCCTTCGTCGCTGAGGCCCAGCAGGCGCTGCAGCAGCAGGTCAAGGTGCCGCCGGGCTACTGGACCACCTGGGGAGGACAGTTCGAGAACCTGCAGTCGGCCAGCGAGCGCCTGCGCGTGGTGGTGCCGGTGTCGCTGCTGTTGGTCTTCACGCTGCTGTTCGCGATGTTCGGGAACCTGAAGGACGGCCTGCTGGTGTTCACCGGCATCCCGTTCGCGCTCACCGGCGGCGTGCTGGCCCTTTGGTTGCGTGGCATCCCGCTGTCCATCTCGGCCGCCGTCGGGTTCATTGCCTTGTCGGGCGTGGCGGTGCTCAACGGCCTGGTGATGCTGTCGTTCATCCGCGGCCTGCGCGAGCAGGGGCTGCCGCTGGACCAGGCGATCCGCGAGGGCGCACTGACGCGTTTGCGCCCGGTGTTGATGACCGCGCTCGTCGCCTCGCTCGGCTTCGTGCCGATGGCCATCGCCACCGGCACCGGTGCGGAGGTCCAGCGCCCGCTGGCCACCGTGGTGATCGGAGGCATCTTGTCCTCAACCGCGTTGACGCTGCTCGTGTTGCCGGTGCTGTACCGCATCGCCCACCGCCGGGACGAGGAAGACGAGAACGCCCTCGCATCTGAAACTCACCCTCCGGTGCTTGCTGAGCCGCGCACCGGCCTTTCACCTACCTGAAGGAGAGACCCCCCATGAAGATCCACCCCATTCTTTGCGCGCTCGCGGCCAGCGCGGTGCTCGCGCTTCCTGCGCTGGCCGGCGGAGATCACAAGGCCACTGTGACCGGCACCGGCGCCCATGCCGGTCACGACGACAAGGCCCGCCACGGCGGCGTTGTCCGCGTGGAGAAGGACGTCAACTACGAGCTGGTCGTCAAGCCGGACGTGGCGGCGCTGTACATCGCGGACCACGGCAAACCGGCGGATCTCAAAGGCGCCACCGCAAAGCTGACGCTGCTGACCAAGGCAGGCAAGACCGAAGCCAACTTGGTGCCTGCGGGGGACCGGCTGGAGGCGAAGGGAGGTTTTGCGAGCGGGCCTGGCACCAAGGCGCTGGTGAGCGTCACGCTGGCCGGGCAAGCCCCGGTCTCCGTTCGTTTCACGTTGAAGTGAGCGAAATGAGAAGGCGTTTATCGTCATAGTGCCGGGGCCGGTAGCGAATGTGGCTCCTCGTGCTGCGCCCGCTTGCGGGCGCGCAGCAGCAGGTAGACGGCCGGCACGACAAACAGCGACAGCAGGGGCGCACTGACCATGCCACCGAGCATCGGCGCCGCGATGCGGCTCATCACCTCCGAGCCCGTGCCGCTGCCCCAGACGATCGGCAACAGGCCGGCCAGGATGACCGCCACCGTCATCGCCTTGGGGCGCACCCGCAGGACGGCTCCCTCACGGATGGCGTCTGCCACCACCTCCCGTGTCACCGGCAGGCCGGCTCGGATGCGATCTTCGAGCGCATGCTTCAGGTACAGCAGCATGACCACGCCGAACTCGGCCGCGACGCCGGCCAGCGCGATGAAGCCGACCCCCGTCGCCACCGACAGGTGGTAGCCCATCAGGTAGAGGAACCAGATGCCGCCGGTCAGTGCGAATGGCAGCGTGGCCATGATCAGTGCCGCCTCGTCGAAGCGCCGGAACGTCAGGTACAGCAGAACGAAGATGATCATCAGAGTGGCCGGCACCACCACCTTGAGCCGGGCGTTCGCCCGTTCGAGGTACTCGAACTGCCCCGAGTAGGTCACGCTCATCCCCGGCTCAAACTTCACCTGCTGGGCCACCGCGCGACGCAGGTCGTCCACGACCGAGGCGAGGTCGCGCCCCCGTACATCGATGTAGACCCACCCGGACGGACGCGCGTTTTCACTTTTGAGCATCGGGGGGCCGTCCACCAGCTCGATGCGGGCCACCGTGCCGAGCGTCACCTGCTGCCCCATGGGCGTCAGGACCGGCAGATTGCGCAGCTTGTCAGGCGTGTCGCGCAGCTCGCGGGGGTAGCGCAAATTGATCGGGAAGCGCGCCAAGCCCTCGACGGTTTCGCCGATGTTCTCGCCGCCGATCGTACCGGCCACCACCGCCTGCACGTCGCTGATGTTCAGGCCGTATCGAGCGGCGGCCGCGCGATCGATCTGCACGTCCACATAGCGCCCGCCGGTCAACCGTTCGGCCAGTGCCGAACTCACGCCGGGCACCGTCTTCGCGATCGTCTCCACCTGCGCTGCGGCCCGATCGATCGCTGCGAGGTCCGTGCCAGCGATCTTGACGCCTATCGGGCTCTTGATGCCCGTGGCCAGCATGTCGATGCGGTTGCGGATCGGCGGGATCCAGATGTTCGCCAGCCCGGGCACCTTGACCGCCCGGTCCAGCTCCTCGACCAGTTTCTCCGGCGTCATGCCAGGGCGCCATTGCTCCCGGGGCTTGAGCTTGACGGTGGTTTCGAACATCTCCAGCGGTGCCGGGTCGGTGGCCGTCTCGGCGCGGCCCGCCTTGCCAAACACCCGCTCGACCTCCGGCACCGTCTTGATCATGCGGTCGGTGACCTGCAGCAGCTCGGCCGCCTTCTGGGCTGACAGGCCCGGCAGCGCCGAGGGCATGTACAGCAGGTCGCCCTCGTCCAGCGGCGGCAGGAACTCGCCACCCAGGCGCATCAAGGGCCAGGCGGTGGTGGCGAACACCGCCACTGCGATCACCAGCGTCAGCTTCGGACGGCGCAACACCCAGTCCAGCGCCGGCCGGTAGATCGCGATCAGGCCCCGGGTGATCGGGTTGCGCTGCTCCTCGGGGATGCGTCCACGGATCCAGTAGCCCATCAGCACCGGGATCAGGGTGACCGACAGGCCGGCCGAGGCCGCCATCGCATACGTCTTCGTGAAAGCCAGCGGACCGAACAGGCGGCCCTCCTGCGCCTGCAGCGTGAACACCGGCACGAACGACAGCGTGATGATCAGCAGCGAGAAAAACAGCGCCGGTCCGACCTCGACCGCCGCGTCGGTGATCACCTTCCAGCGCGCCTCACCCACCAGCGCCTGACCGGGATTTGTGTGCTGCCAGGCCTCCAGCTTCTTGTGGGCGTTTTCGATCATCACGACCGCAGCGTCCACCATCGCGCCGATCGCGATCGCGATGCCGCCCAGCGACATGATGTTGGCGTTCAGGCCCTGCTGCTGCATCACGATGAAGGCGGCCAGGACGCCGAGCGGCAGCGAGATGATGGCCACCACCGCCGATCGCAGGTGCCACAGGAACACCGCGCAGACCAGCGCGACGACGACAAACTCCTCCAGCAGCTTGACCGAGAGATTGTCGATCGCCCGCTGGATCAGGTCGCTGCGGTCGTAGGTCGTCACAATCTCGACGCCCTTTGGCAGGCTGGCCTGCAGCTGCGTGAGCTTGTCGCGCACCGCGGCGATCGTGGCCTGCGCGTTCTTGCCGCTGCGCAGGATTACGACACCGCCCACTGCTTCGCCCTGGCCATCGAGTTCGCCGATGCCCCGCCGCATCTCCGGGCCCAGCTGCACCGTGGCGACGTCGCGCAACGTCACCGGCACCCCGGCGCGAACCGCCAGCGGCACGTTCCTGAAGTCCTCCAGCGACTTCAGAAAGCCGCCGGCGCGCACCATGTACTCCGCCTCTGCCAGTTCGAGCACCGAGCCGCCGGTCTCCTGGTTGGCGTTCATCAAGGCCTCGCGCACCTGGGCGTGTGTCACCCCGTAGGCGACCAGGCGCGCCGGATCGAGCACCACTTGGTACTGCTTGACCATGCCGCCGACGGTCGCCACCTCGGCCACGTTGGCCAGCGACTTCAGCTCGAACTTCAGGAACCAGTCCTGCAGCGCGCGCAGCTGTGACAGGTCGTGGCGGCCGCTGCGGTCGACCAGCGCATACTGGAACACCCAGCCGACCCCGGTGGCATCCGGGCCCAGCGAGGGCTTGGCGCTGGCCGGCAGCCGCCCCTGGACCTGGCTCAAGTACTCCAGCACCCGTGAGCGTGCCCAATACAGGTCGGTCCCGTCCTCGAACAGCACATAGACGAAGGAGTCGCCGAAGAAGGAGAACGCGCGCACCGCCTTGGCCCCCGGGACCGACAGCATCGTCGTTGCCAGCGGGTAGGTCACCTGGTTCTCGACGATCTGCGGTGCCTGGCCCGGGTAGTTGGTGCGGATGATCACCTGCACGTCCGACAGGTCCGGCAGCGCGTCGATCGGCGTGGCGCGCAGCGAGAACACCCCTGCAACGGCCAGGAACACG
Source organism: Roseateles sp. (assembly GCA_046294815.1). Lineage (GTDB taxonomy): Bacteria > Pseudomonadota > Gammaproteobacteria > Burkholderiales > Burkholderiaceae_C > Pelomonas. Next base: position 16,097 of record JBKBOJ010000003.1, read on the forward strand.
GTGGCCAGCAGCACCAGGAAGCGGTTGCCGACCGACCAGCGGATGATGGCACCGATCATTGCGTGCCTCCCTCGCGTTGCAGGCTGCGCACCTCGAAGCCGTCGTCGGTCTGCGCGAAGCGGAAGCGCACGCGGTCGCCGACCTTGAAGCCCTGAGCGATCCCCGGCTGCTGCAACTTGAAGCCCATCTCCATTGCGCCCCATTGCAGGGACGGCACGGGTCCGTGGTCCAGCGTGATCTCGTCGCCCGCCAGCGCGGTGATGCGGCCGCTGCCTTCGTGGAGCGGCGCCGGCGCGGCGGCGGTGCTGGCCACCCCGGCAGCAGACGCGGCCGCAGCCGGGGCTGCCTGGCGCTGCAGCAGGCCCTGCATGCTGGCTTCGGAGTCGATCAGGAACTGGCCGGACGCCACCACCTGCTGCCCGGCTTGGAGACCCGAGAGGATCTCCAGCTTGTCGCCGAGTTCGCGGCCTACGCGCACCTCCACCGGCCGAAAACGACCCTGCGGCTCAACCACGTAGACCAGCGCACGCTGGCCGGTCCGGATCACGGCTTCGCCCGGTACCACCAGCGCTTCCTTGCGTTCGCCGTTGAACCTGACCTGCGCGAACATGCCGGCGCGCAGGCGGCCGGAAGGATTCGGCAGCTCGATGCGCACCCGCAGCGTCCTGGTCTCGGCATTGGCTTCGGGCAGCACCGCGGTGACCTTGCCAGTCAGCGCGGTTTCGCCGGGGAAGGCCGACAGCCGCACCTCGATCGGCTGGCCGGGCCGCGCCGCCCAAGCCTGGCCCTCGGGCAGCGACCCTTCCAGCCACACCGAAGACAGCCCGTTGATGCGCGCCAGCGTCATGCCGGCCGACACCGTCATGCCCGGTCGCACCATCAGCTCCTGCAGCAGGCCGCCGATCGGCGTGCTGATGCGCAAGATCGGCTGCACGCGGCCACTGCGTTCGACCTGCTCGACGAGGGCCGGCGGCATGCCGAGCAGCACCAGCCGCTGGCGTGCGGCGCCGGCCAGTGACGCGTCGGCCGTGGCCTTGACCGCCAGGTACTCCTGCTGGGCGGCCGCCCATTCAGGCACCAGGATCTCCGCGATCACGGCACCGGCTGGCACCACGTCGCCGACCGCGCGGCGGGGCACCTGGTGCACGAAACCACTGGTTCTGGCCTGGACGATCGCCACGTCGCGTTCGTTGAGCTGCACGGTGGCCGGCACGTCGATCGTGGCGCCGGTGGACTGCTTCTCGACCACGGCGGTCCGCCATCCGAGCGTCTGGGCCAGCCGAGGATCCACAGCGACGCCGCCGGCAGGTGACTCGTCGGCGTACTTGGGCACCAGCTGCATGTCCATGAACGGCGACTTGCCGGGCTTGTCGAACTTGTGCTGCGGCACCATCGGGTCGTACCAATAGAGAACCTTTCGGCCCTCGGGTGCGGAGGCGGCCGTGGGTGCGGCCCGGTCGGCGGGCTGGCCACGCCAGGTCGCCACCGCAAAGCCGATGGCACCCCCGGTGGCCAGCAGCAGCACGGCCGCCAGGAGCTTGTTGCGTTGCTGAGCAATCATGGCGGTCACTCCAGAATCAGGTAGGCCAGCTGGGCGCGCTGCACCATCAGTTGGGCTTCAAGGTCGATGGCCCGCAGGCGGGCCTGGGCCGCCTCCTTGCGGGCAGCCAGGACGGCCCCGAGGTCGGCACGGCCGCCTTGGTAGCTGGCCGTCGCAAGGCGAACGCGGTCCGTGGCGAGCGGCAGTGCGGCCGCGTTTTGACGTTGCAGCGCGCGCTCCAGCCGATGCAGCTCCGCCGCTTGTGCCTCGACCTCTGAGCGCAGGCGTCGCAATGCGTCCTCACGCTCTGCCTGGACCTGGTCCAGCGCCTTGCGACGTGCGGCGATCTGCGGGTCCTGCCGGGTGGTGGGCGACACCGGCAGCTCGAAGCTCATCTGGAACGACACCATGTCGCCGTAGCCGCGGGCCCGGTTGGCATAGGCGACCTCCCAGCCCCAATCGCCGCGTCGGCCCGCCTGCGCCTCCTCGAGGTCGGCTTGCGCCATCGCCAGCATGGGCCGGTAGGCAGCGAGTTCGGCGTGGCGGTCCAAGTTCGACAGCACTCGGCTGAGGTCGAGCGGGATTTCCCACGAGCCCGTGGTCGTGCCGTCAAAGGCATCGCCGATCCAGCGCCGCAGGCCTGCGGCGGCTTGGGCGACGGCGGCTTGCAGCTCGTCCTGCCGCTCGGCCAGTTCCAGCGCCTCCTGCCGGGCCATCACCGCGTCGGCCGGCATGGCGGAGCCGGCAGTGACGCGGGCGGCCAGCGTGTCCTGCAGCACGCGGTTCTCGCGCAGCAACTCGTCGAACACTTCCAGCCGGCGCTGTGCGTAATGGTGCGCGAGCCAGGCGGTGGCGGTTTGACGGCGCACGGCCAGCTGCTCGGCCCGAAGCAGCGCTTGTTCGCGCTCGGCCGCAGCCTGCGCGGATGCCTGCTGCGCCGCCCGTTTGGCGCGGTTGGGCACGTCCTGCATCACGCCGACCCGGCGCATCGTCATCGATTCGCGGTTCCAGCTGAACCGGTCCGGACCGCTGACCGGCAAGTTCTCGACGCCGACGCTGAGCTTCGGGTCGGGGAGCCGGCCGGCGGCGGTGCGCTGCTGCTGGGCGGCGTCGGCGCCGGCGCGCCGGGCCGCGAGTGCCGGTGCCTGCTGCTCGGCGATTAGGAGCGCCTGCTCCAGTGTGACTGCCTGGGCCTGCAGCGCGATGGACATGAAAGCGGTCGCCGCGAGGGCGACGTATCGCGAGCACCGGTGGGGCTTGCGCAGCAGCGGGCCGCGCCAAGCGCCCGCAAGTTTGATGGCCATGAAGCCTCTCCACAAAAGACCTGGGAAACGACCAACACCACGAGCGGCCGCCAAAGGCAGCCACACGAGCGGTCAGCAGGTCAATTGCGAAGGACGAGGAAGGCCAAGTAGGCCGGCGGCGTGCCGGCCGGCGGCGCGCTGTGCGCCGTTCGCACCGCAGGAAGCGGCGAGTCGTCGGCCACGGCCAGGGCCATGGCGGCGCGGCTGAGCAGCCAGTCGATGGCGAGCACCGCCGCGGCGTCCGGGATCGGCGCCGGCAGCGTGTTGACCGACTGCTTGTCCTGGTCGCAGTGCGCCTTGCACAGCTGCGGTTGATCCGGGTCGAGCGGTTCGGTCATGCCGGCGCAGTCCGGCATGGCGGCCATTGCCGCGGAGCCGGTGTCACCGCCCGTCGGGCAGGCGTAGGCCGAGGTGACGAACTGCAGGCACAGGAACACCGCCGCGAGCAAGCTCGCAAGCCAGCGGCGGGTGCCTGAGTGCAGTTTCATGGGGAGAAGTCTATCGTCGCGGGGGACCTGCTGCTTGCGCTGCATCAACGCAAGCCGGTCCCGGCGCCCGGAAATGTCACGGGTGCTGCTTCAGCCAGCGGTCGAGCTTCTCGATTTCCTTGCGCTGTTCCTTGATCATCTTCTGAGCCATCGCCTTCAGCTCCGGCGACTTGCCGTGCTGGACCTCGGCCTGGGCCATCTCCACCGCCTGCTGGTGGTGCATCTTCATCATCATCGCGAAGTCCTTGTCGGTGTCGCCGCTCGGCTTCATCTGCCGCATCGACTCCATGCCGGACATCATCGCCTGGTGCATCTGCTGGGAGTCGTGCGAGGCACCGGCGGCGGAAGCGGCGTGGCCCGCGCCGTGGGACGACTGCGCCCAGGCCGCGGCGGGTCCGAGGAGCGCGAGGCTGACCAGCGGCGCGACAAGGCGCAAAGACAGGTGCTTCATGGATTTCCTTTCAGGTGGGAGCGCCGGCACGGCGCGATGCTCCTCGGCGGGCAAGCCGCGCACCCGTCACGCCGGCAGCTCAAAGCCGACTTCGGTGACCCCCCCGGCGCTGTGGGCGAAGGTGTTCCCGCCGTGCAGCTGCGCCACGGCGCGCACGATCGCCAGGCCCAGGCCGTGGTGGTCGCCGCTTCGCTGCCTGGATGTTTCGGCACGGTAGAAGCGCTCGAACAGCCGGGGCAGCGCCTGCGGATCGATCGCAGGCCCGGGGTTGCGCACCGCCACCTTGACCCGGCCGGGCGCCGCTTCGATCGCAATGAAGACCTGCTGTCCGGGCTCCGTGTAGCGGATCGCGTTGCCGACCAGGTTGACCAGAGCGCGCCGCAGCAGCGCCGCGCTGCCGCTCACCCGACCTTGGCCCTCGACCTTCAAGGACAGCCGGCGCTCCTCCAGCGCGGCCTCGAAGAAATCCGCCACCGCCAGGGCCTGCTCGCGCAGGTCGACCGGGTGCCGTTCGATCTCCTCAAGGCCGCGGTCGGCTTTGGCCAGAAACAGCATGTCGTTGACCATGCCTGCCAGCTCGCGCAGCTGCTCCAGCTGCGCCCCCAGCAGATCGGCCAGCTCGGCGGCCGGCCGGGGGCGCTTCAGCGTCACCTCGGTCGCATTGATCAACGCGGCCAGCGGCGTGCGCAGCTCGTGCGCGACGTCCGCGCTGAAGGCCTCCAGGTGCTCATAGGCGGCAGCCACCCGGTCGAGCGCCCGGTTGAAGCTCTCCACCAGCGGCTGCAGCTCGGTGGTGGCGACCGGCGACAGCCGCCGTGACAGGTCGGCCGGTCGGATGGCGGCTGCCTCTGTGGACAGCCGCTGCAGCGGGCGCAGTGCACGGCGTGCCAGCCAGGCCGCAGCCGCGATCATCAGCAGCACGCCGATGCCGCTGATCAGCCCGAGCGAGTGCCGGTACCGGTCCAGCAGCCGATCCTGCTCGCGCGTGTCGAGGGCGACGATCAGCTGCAGGCGGGGCAGCACCCCGCTGGCCGGCACGTCGAGCTGGCGGCCCTGCAGCAGCAGTCCGTCTTCGCGCCACACGCGCATCCGCCCCGCGCCTGAGGTCTGCGTTCGCGGCCGCTGACGCCCCCCGTAGATCACAACGCCGTCGTCGGTGACGAGCCAGATGCGCAGCTGACCGTCGCCGATCAGCACATCGTCCAGGTGGTGCCGCAGCTGCAGCAGGTCCTTGGGCTGCTGCACCTCGCCGAGGAAGTGCTGCACGATCTCGACCTCGCCGTCCAGGTCTTGCTGCTGCGCTCGGTCCAGCTCCCGCTCCAGCGTCCACAGCAGCAGCACCGCCACCGCGCTCAGCACCGCGGTGGCCACCGCCGCGATGGCCAGCGTCAGCCTGGCCGACAGCGAGCGCACCGTCAGGCTCAATCGCGCAGCTCCAGCACGTAGCCCATCCCGCGCACGGTGTGCAGCAGCGGCCTGTCGAAAGGCTCGTCGAGCTTGGAGCGCAGCCGCCGCACCGCGACGTCGACGACGTTGGTCTCGCTGTCGAAGTTCATGTCCCAGACCTGCTCAGCGAGCACGGTGCGTGAGAGCACCTCGCCGTGCCGCCGCAGCAGCAGGGTCAGCAGCTGTCGATAGGGTCGGCGCGGCCGTTCGATCGCCAACAGGGTCCCGTAGAGGTCGAATACCACCGCCCGCACCGGCGTCCCCTGAAGCCGAGTCCCCATGGCATTAGTCGGTTGCAGCGAGCGCCTGCAGGGTTTGCAGGGGCTGGATCCACCGCTGCAGGACGCCGATGGTCTCCTGCACCTCGTCCAGCACCACCCCCGCCAGTTCGGGCAACGAATCGCCCGCAGGCGCCGACAGCCGGGCGCCATTGATCACCGAGTGCGCCATTGCGTGCAAGCTCAGCAGTTGATCCCGCAGTCCGTCTTCCTGCCGCGCTGGACTCGTGAAGCGATCCAGTTCCTCGACCATCCGAAGCAGGACCCGGGCGTCGAACGACTGCTCCGCCTCCTGGAGCGCTTCAGTGTCCAGCAGGCCGTAAGGGGTGGAGGTGGTTTGATCGGTCACGGTGCAGCAGGTGTTGCAGGGGAGTCGTCCGGAGTCTGCCTTGCCTTGCGCGTCTGGCGCGCCGCCTCCTTGAAAAGTGCCTCCTTCAGCCACGCCTCCGGCGGCTTCTTCAGATCCAGCCGGTAGTCGCCGAAGCGCTTGAAGTTGCGGCCGTAAGGGCTGAGGAAGCCGATGTCCGACACGTCCACCGGCTCGCCGCGGTGGTACATGTCCTGGAGCACCCGCGTCATGTCGACGGTGTTTTGCAGGATCACCGCGGATGCGACCAGGTCCAGGTAGCGCAGGCGCTTCTGCTGTTCCACCGGGTCGTTCTCGTTGATCACCTCGCCACCAAAGTCCAGCCACTTCGTGAACGCGTGGTACGACTCGATCTTGTTGGTGGTGCCGGTGACTTCCTGCCGCATGTCCTTGCTGCCGATCCAGCGCAGCAGGTACACCGTGCGCAAGGCCCGGCCGAGTTCGCGCGAGGCCCGGAACAGCCGGTTGTTGCGGCCTTCGGCACTCAGCTTACGCAGCAGGATCGGCGACGCGACCTTGCCTTGCTGGACCGATATGGCGACTTGCATCAGGTCGGGCCAGTGGTCGAGGATCAGTTTCCAGTCGACGACGTCCGTGAACAGCCCATCGATGTGGCGGTAGCGGGTGCTGCGGTCAGGTCGGTAGAAGGTCAGGTCCTTCCAGCCGCGAATGCGCGGCATCAGCTGCACCCCCACCAGATGGGTATAGGCGAACACGGTCTCCGACTGGCCGTGGGTGTCCGAATAAACGGTGTCCGGCTCGACGCTCAGCCCGGCCTTGAGCAGCCCCTCGATCACGTAGATCGCCTCCAACACGCCCGGGGGTATGAAGTGCCGGAAGTAGGCGATGTAGTTGTCGGCGACATGCCGGTACGCCACTGCGCCCATCTTGCGGTAGCGGAAGTGCATGCCGGCGAGCAGGTTCTGATCGTAGAAGTCGTACTGCGTGCCGTCGGCGGCGACCTTCTTGCCTTCGCCCCACAGCTTCGGCAGGTCCAGCCGCAAGTACAGCTCGGTCAGATCTCGGCATGCGTTGTCCAGCTGGTCCAGGCCCAGGTGCCGCCTGTTGGTGTACGACAGCTGGTGCGGCGTCACGCCATTTGACAGGTGCCGCGCCGCCTGGTTCGGGCCTAGATTGCAGCCGAGTGCGAAGACCGTGAGCAGGTAGCGCTCGCGCGCGTTGCGCAGCTTCGGTTCATCACCGCTCAAGGGACCAAAATGCCGGGTGAACCCTGTCCAGTGCTCGATGTTGGCCAGGATGTCGAGTATGTTGCGCGGTGGGACCCGGCTCTCGATCGCGGCCTGCAAGGCGATGGCCGAGGGCGGCACTTCCTTGGCCGTGAGCCGCTTGAGCGTTGGCTCTCCGTTGCGGCCAATCACCACGTCACCCGCGTGCGTCGGAAACTCGTCGTCCAGGCGCTGAGCGGTGTCGCGAAGCAACGCCCTCAGTCCATCGACAAACTCTGTCGCGGTCTCGGGAATGCCGACACGCGCGCAGTACGACGGCAGCATCGCCTCGCACGCCTCCCAAGGCACGAGCTGCCGACGGTAGTCGGCAAACGACTCCGAGCCTTCCACACAGATGCCGCCGGAACGCAGTTCGCTGGCGAGGTGGCTGAAGACACAGATTTCAAGCAAACGGCGGTTCGTGGGGTTGCCGTGCCCGAGCGAGCGGCGTACGAGCTTGCGCCACCGTTCAGAGGCGAACTCCAGGTTGACGTCTTCCTCGATCCACTCGGCCTTGCGGTGCTCGTTGGCCAACACCACGTTGAGTGCATCGAGCAAGTGATGGTCGGGGCCTGGCGCTTCGAAGTGCAGCGCCTGGGCCATGCGGAACATCACCGCCCGATGGCTGCTGAACGGCTTCCAGACCAGCGGAAGGTGATTGCTGCCGCTCCACACCCGGATGGCGGCGCAGTCCTCTCGCAGCCTGTTGAGATCGCCGTGCGGGGCTAGCAGCTCGCGCACGCGGGCACCCGTGGTGGCGTCGTCGAGGTTCTCGCCGAGAATCTCCAGCACGTCGTCCAGTGTGGCGACCAGGTGCTCACTGAGTTCACGCTGCCGCTTCTGGATTTCCACGAGTTCCTCTCGGGCAGTCTTGTGGATCGCGCTGATGCGTCGAATGAACATCTCGGCGATGTCGTCACGCGCTCGAACGCGCATCTGGTAGATCAGCGCAAGGATCAGCGCGTGCCGCTTCGCAGGACGAAGGTCCTTCATATCGCCGGCGTCCAGTGCGGCTGCCACGTCTGCCATGTGCTTGACCTTCGTCGTCGGCACACCGGCCAGCATCTGATCGCAATCCGGGAGCGACTCCAGCCACTGCAGCTGCTCGATCAGCGCATCCAGGTGTTTGCGCGAGGACTTCTTGGCGGAGCGCTTGAGCTGGTTGTAGCGGGTTTGGCGAGCAGGCAGCTCTCCGCTGAGAAGATCATCCAGCCACTTGCGCTGTTCCGGCGAGAGCTTCTGCGCGATCGCTATGTGGAGGTCAGCTTCCGCCGCCGTATGGATCTGTTCGGCAATGTCATCCAGCGTTCGAAACACCGGCAGCTCGTAGCCGAGCCGAACCATCTCATTGATCGCAATGTTGATGAGGTCAGTGCGCGTATTGACGACGCTCGCGGCCTCATGGGCGACCCGCATTAGCAGCTTGCGGCCTGTCTTGTCGTCGTACCGGTGTACGCCCAACAGATTGCGAATAGCGTTGTGATGGCGGTACATGGTGTCCGCCAGGGGCCCTCCGTAGTCCAGGCTGCTTGTCGAAGGCAGGCCCAGGGAGGCGCTCACGTGTTCGACGATCTCCGGCGGTATTGCCTTTGGGCTCGGAAAGTAGTGGAGATATTGAAAGCACTTGAGAAGAGTGGCCAACGCAATCCGAAGATTGGTGCCCCGGGCCTTGCTCTTGGCCCAGTCGATCTCCCCACCGTCAGGTGTGAAGGACGCCTGAAGATCTTTCAGCGTCACCGTGCGGGGAAAGCGGGGGTACGCGGTACGTTCAATTGATGCCATCGCAACTCCGGCGCCCGTGGGGCGGTGGAATTGTTGATGACCATCAGCCTTATGTACCAGCGGCTTGACGAAGCGTTACTGCAAGTTCGCGGCAGGAGAACTTCAAGCTGCCGGGTTGCGGCGGGCGAAACTTCCTTATTCGCGCCTACGCCTCCTGCGCGATCCCCTTATTCCTCGCCGGCTTATAAAGGAATACTGGCCTTATCCCGGCACACCCCCTTCACCCTCGGCACGACCGACTTCCTGCTGGACGGCCGGCCTCTGCAGATCCGCTGCGGCGAGATGCATTTCGCGCGCGTGCCGCGCGCCTATTGGCGCCACCGGCTGCAAGCCATCCAGGCCATGGGGCTGAACACCGTGTGCGCCTACCTGTTCTGGAACTTCCACGAATGGCGCGAGGGCCGCTACGACTGGGCTGGGCAGCGCGACGCCGCCGCGTTCTGCCAACTGGCGCAGGAGCTCGGCCTGTGGGTCATCCTGCGGCCTGGCCCCTATGCCTGCGCCGAGTGGGAGATGGGTGGCCTGCCGTGGTGGCTGCTCAAGCACCCCGGCGACGCCTTCCTGCGCACGCGCGACCCGGCCTATGTGGAGCCCGCCCGGCGCTGGCTGCGCGAGGTGGGCCGGGTGCTGGCGGCGCAGCAGATCACGCATGGCGGCCCCATCCTGATGGTGCAGGTGGAGAACGAATACGGCTTCTACGGCGCCGATCTGGACTACATGCGCCGCATGCGCCAGGCGCTGCTGGATGGCGGCTTCGACGTGCCGTTGTTCCAGTGCAACCCGACCAATGCGGTCACCCGGACCCACATCCCCGAACTGCTGTCGGTGGCCAATTTCGGCAGCGACCCCCAGCGCGGCTTCGACGCGCTGCAGGCCCTGCAGCAAGGGCCGCTGATGTGCGGCGAGTACTACTCGGGTTGGTTCGACACCTGGGGCACGCCGCATCGCAAGGGCGACGCCGCCAAGGCCGTCGCCGACCTCGCCTGGATGCTGCAGGCCGGCGGCTCGTTCAGCCTCTACATGGCGCATGGCGGCACCAGCTTCGGCCTGTGGGGCGGCTGCGACCGGCCCTTCCGCCCCGACACCAGCAGCTACGACTACGACGCCCCCATCAGCGAGGCCGGCTGGACCGGCGACAAGTTCGCCGCCTACCGCGACGCCCTGCGGCCTTTGCTGCCGGCCGGCGAGACGCTGCCCGCGCCGCCGCCGCGCAACCCCGTGATCGCCATTCCCGCCTTCACGCTGAACGAGGCGGCACCGGTGCTGGCCAATCTGCCGCCGCGCCGCCTGCGCGTGGACAGCCCGCAGCCCATCGAGAGCTACGACATCAGCCGCGGCATCGTCGTCTACCGCACGACGCTGCCCGCCGGAGCGGCCGGCGTGCTGGAGGTGGCCAAGGCCCGCGACCTGGCCTGGGTGCATGTGGACGGCAAGCCGGCCGGCAGCTTCGACACCCGCCAGCGCCGCTACCGCGTGCGCCTGCCGGCGCGCCGCCGGCCGGCACGCGTCGAGATCCTGCTCTACACCATCGCGCGCGTGAACTTCGGCGTCGAGGTGCACGACCGCAAGGGCCTGCACGGCCCGGTGACGTTCACGCCCAGGGGCGGTGCGCCGCAGCCCGTCACGGGCTGGGAGATCCGCGCCATCGACTTCGACGCCGATGCCGCGCTGCCGCCGCTGAAGTTCCGCGCCGCCCGCCCGGCGGACTCGCGCCGCGCCGCGTTCTGGCGCGGCAGCTTCCGGCTCAACGCGGTCGGCGACAGCTTCCTGGACCTGTGCCACTGGGGCCAGGGCATCGTCTGGGTCAATGGCCATTGCCTGGGCCGCTACTGGAGCATAGGCCCGACGCAGACCATGTATTTGCCGGCGCCCTGGCTGCGACGTGGCCGCAACGACATCGTCGTGCTGGACCTGACCGGCCCGCGGCGCGCCGAGATCGCCGGGCGGACCGCGCCCATCCTCGACCGCCTGCGGCCCGAGCTGGACCTGCCCCAGCCCGCCCGCCACGCCCGCCCGCGGCTGGACGGCGTGGCACCCGTGCTGGACGGCGAGTTTGCGCCCGGCGCCGCCACCCAGCTGCTGCGCTTCGCGGCGCCGGCCAGCGGCCGCTTCTTCGCGCTGGAAGTGCCGGACCAGGCCGTCGCCGCCGTGGCCGAGATCGCGCTGCTCGACGCCGACGACAAGCCGCTGAACCAGTCCAACTGGACCATCGCCTACGTCAGCAGCGAGGAGCGGCTGAACGCCGACGGCTCGGCGCTCAATGCGATCAACGGCCAGAATTCCGACTGCTGGATCAGCGCGCACAGCCAGGCGCCGGCAGCGCCGCCGCCGCACCGGCTCATCGTCGACATGGGGCGCAGCGTCGAGGTCGCGGCGCTGCGCTACACGCCGCGCCAGGGGCCGGACGGCGTGCCCGGCCGCATCCGCCGCTACCGCGCCTATCTGGGCGACGCTCTGGTGGACAGGCCCGACTGAACCAGCCCCAACGCCAGCGCAATGCCCACCAGCACGATGGCGCCGCCCGCCACCATCTGCACCGTGACGGGCTCACTCAGGAACAGCCAGCCCCAAAGGATGGCGAACAGCGGGATCAGAAAGGTGACCGACACCGCATTGGTGGGCCCCACGCGGCTCATCAGCCGGAAGTACAGGACGTAGGCCACGGCCGTGCACAGCACGGCCAGCCCCAGCGCGCTCGCCCAGGCCAGGCCGCCAGGGCTCTGGGCCGGCCACAGCCCTGCCGCCGGCAGCGCCAGCAGCAGGGCTGCCGAGGCCTGGCTGCCGGTGGCCACGGCCAGCGGCGGCACGCCGCTGAGCCAGCGCCTGGTCGCGTTGGCCGCGAGGCCGTAGCACAGCGTCGCGCCCAGGCAAGCCAGCAGCGCCCACAGGCCGCTGTGGTCGGCACCAGGCTTGAAGCTGGCCTTGTCCCAGGCCAGAAAAGCCACGCCCGCGAAGCCGATCAGCAGGCCCAGCACGCGCAGTCGCGTCAGCCCCTGGCGCAGCCAGACGAAGGCGACCACGGCCGTCCACAGCGGCGTGGTCGCGTTGACGATGCTGGACAGGCCCGCCGTGATGGACAGCGCCGCGAACGAGAACAGCGCAAACGGAATCGCGCTGTTCAGCGCCCCCACCAGCAGCAGGCCACGCCAGTGCGTGCGCAGCGCGCCCAGGCCGCCGCGCAAGGCCAGCAGCGGGATCAGCAGCAGGCTCGCCAGCGCCACCCGCACGAAGGCCAGCGCGACCGGCCCGAACTCGTGCGCGCCCAGCCGCATGAACAGGAAGGACGCGCCCCACAGCGCCGCGAGCAGCACCAACTCGCCGAGGTCAAAGGCTCTCATGCGCGCAGTTGCTCCAGGGCCAGCAAGGCCTGCTTGCGCTGCAGTCCGCCGGCATAGCCGGTGAGAGACCCGTCGGCACCGACGACGCGGTGACAGGGCACGAGCACCGAGATCGGGTTGCGCGCCACCGCCGCGCCGACCGCCCTTGCGGCACGCGCGGCACTGGCCCGGCCCAGCCGCGCGGCCAGTGCGCCATAGGTGTCGGGCCGACCGGGCGGGATCTCCAGCAGCGCCCGCCAGACCGCGCGCTGGAAGGGCGTGCCGGCGGGATCCAGCGGCGGCAGCGTGAAAGGTTTGCCGCCGAAGTAAGCCGTCAGCGCGGCGGCCGTGGCGGCCAGCACCGCGTCGTGGCCGTCGTCCTCGGGCACGTCCAGCACGCCGGGGTGGTGCTTCTGGCCGTCGAACCACAGGCCCGACAGCCCCGCGGCGCTGCGTGCGGCCGTCAGCGGGCCCAGCGGCGTCGCGATGCGGCCTTGCAGGATGTGGTGGCTCATGCGTGTCTCCAAAGATGCAGGACGGCGTAGCTGCGGAAGGGGCGCCAGCGCTCCGCGGCGGCCAGATAGGCCTGGCCGCCGACGCCCAGCGCCTTGCGCAGCACCACGTCGCCGGGCGGAAAGGCGTCGGGCCAGGACCAGCCACGCATCAGCATGTAGCTGGCCGTCCAGGGGCCGATGCCGGGGATGCCGCACAGCTGCGCGGCCGCCGCGTCGGGCTCACCCTCGCGGCGCGCAAAGGCCAGCGTGGGCCAAGCCTGCGCCAGCGCGATCAAGCTGTCGGCACGCCGGCCGGTGATGCCCAGTGACGCGACGTCAGCACGCGTCGCGACGGCGATGCGCTCGGGTGTCGGGAACAAGCGCAGGCACTGCGCCGGCGCGTCAGCCAGCGTCTCGCCGAAGCGCTCGACAAGGCGGCCTGCCAGCGTGCGCGCTGCCGCCACCGTCACCTGCTGGCCCAGCACGGCGCGCACGGCGAGTTCGAAGCGGTCCAGGCAGCCCGGCAGCCGCTGGCCCGGCACGCTGCCTTCGCCCAGCGCGGACGCAATCGCGTTCGGGTCGGCGTCCAGGTCCAGCCAGCGGCGCAGCCGCGGCAGCAGCGCGCTGACGGCCGGCCACAGCGTGGACGAGAGTTCCACGCCCACTTCGCCCGGCCGCTCGAAGCTCGCGCGCAGCCAGCCCGCATGGCGCCGGCCGGCATGCATCAGCGCGAGGCTGCGCGTGATGCCGTCGCTGCCCACCGTCTCCACCCCGGCCACCGCGCGCGGCCGCAGAAACGCCAACACGCCGGCCACGTCATAGGGCTCGCGGTAGCCCAGCCGCAGCCGCGACAGCGCCGCCCTGCCCCCGCCTTGCTTGCGCAGCGCCGTGGGCTGCAGCCGGTAGTGCGCGACGAAAGCCGCGTTGAAGCGCCGCAGGCTCGCAAAGCCGGCCGCGAACGCGACCTCGTGGACCGGCAGCGTGCTGTCGGTCAGCAAGGCCTTGGCCAGCAGCAGCCGGCGCGTCTGCAGGTACTGCAGCGGCGCCACGCCGTGCTCGGCGTGGAAGATGCGGCGCAGGTGGCGGCTCGTGATGCCCAGGTGCCTCGCAAGGTCCTCGACGCTGGCGTTGGCGTCGTCGCAGGCATCCAGCCACGCGGCGGCCTGCTGGGCCAGCGTGCGCGAGGCGTCCATGGTCGTCCATGGCAGCGCGCGCGGCGCCAGCTCGGGCCGGCACTTCATGCAGGGGCGAAAGCGCGCCGCCTCGGCCTGGGCGGCTGTCGTGAAGAAACGGCAGTTCTCGCGCCGCGGCAGCCGGACGCGGCAGACGGGGCGGCAGTAGATGCCGGTGGACGTGACGCCCACGAAGAGGCGGCCGTCGAAGCGGGCATCGCGCGCCTGCAGCGCGGCGTAGGCGGCGTCGGGCGGCAGGGGCTGGGTCAACATGCGGCCAGTCTAGGCCTTGGCCCTGCCAGGTTCTGGCAGTTTTCGGACATGCCCCTGGCCGAGCGCCGGCGCAAGCGCAACTGCTGGCGCAAGAGCGGGTGCCGCGCGGCATGGGGCAGCCGCGCCGTGGGCCTACATCGCCTTGAACAGGTGCACGTAAGCGCGGCTGACGGGCAGCTCCCGCGCCCAGCCCTTGACGCGCACGAACAGCCGGCTGTGCTCGTCGCGGCGCGTGCCGGCCAGGTGGTCGAGGTTGATGATGGTGGAGCGGTGCACCTGCCAGAAGCGCTCCGGGTCCAGCTGGGCCGCGAGCTCGATGATGGGCGTGCGGATCAGGTGCTCGGCCGTGGCCGTCTGCACGACGGTGTACTTGTCGTCGGCATGGAAGAACAGCACCTCGCCGACGGGGATCTGGTGCATCAGCTCGCCCTGGGCTGCGCGCACATAGCGCAGCCGCGCCGGCGCGGCGACGGCCGGCAGCAGGCGCTTGAGCGTCTCGGCCAGCGCGCCGTCGGCGGCAGGGGCGGCCTGCTGCAGGCGGCCGACGCAGGCGGCCAGGCGCTCCGGCTTCAAGGGCTTGAGCAGGTAGTCCACGGCGCGCGCCTCGAAGGCGTCGACGGCGTACTGGTCGTAGGCCGTCACGAAGACCACGCGCGTCGCACCCTCGATGCCCTGGGCCACTTCCAGGCCGCTCAGCCCCGGCATCTGGATGTCCAGGAAGGCCACGTCGGGCGCCAGCTCGGCAATCGCGCGCGCCGCCTCGACGCCGTTGGCCGCCAGCGGCAGCACGCGCAACTCGGGCCAGGCCTGGGCGAGCTGGGCCTTCAGGTACTGGGCCAGGTGGGGTTCGTCGTCGGCAATCAGAGCGGTGGGCATGGTTCAGTGGAGCATGGGGATGGAGATGCGGGCGAGCGTGCCGCCACCGGCGCGGGGCTGCAAGGTCAGCGTGGCGGACGGCCCCCAGCGCGCGGCCAGGCGGGCACGGACGTTGGCCAGCGCGACGCCGTTGCCGGGGCGCCGGCGCGGGCCATCGAGCCCCTGGCCGTCGTCCTCGACATCGAGGATCAGACGGCCAGCGTCGCGCCGTGCCGTCACGGCGACCTCGCCACCGGCGATCTGCGGCTCCAGACCGTGATGGATGGCGTTCTCCACCAGCGGCTGCACCAACAGCGGCGGCAGCGCCACGCTGCCCAGCTCGGCCGGCAGTGCCAGCCGCACGCGCAGCCGCTCGCCCATGCGCAGCTGCATCAGCGCAAGATAGGCCTCCAGCAGTGCGAACTCCTGGGCCAGCGTCGTTGCCTCGCCACGCAGCTGCCCCAGACTGGCGCGCAGGTAGTCGGTGAAGCGCTCCAGCATGCGCTTGGCCCGCTCGGGGTCGAAGTCGATCAGGCTTTGCACATTGGCCAGGGTGTTGAACAGGAAATGTGGCTCGATCTGGCCTTGCAGCAGCCGCAGCTGCGCCTCGTTGATGCGCGCCTGCAGCGCCTCGTGCTTCCAGCGGGCGCGGTAGCGCAGGCCGATGAAGAACGACACCAGCAGCGTGATGCCCATGAACTGCGCCCAAAAGCCCGGCTGGGCCAGCGCCCGATACCAGCCCGGCATGGACCAGACCAGGTCCACGGCCGACAGCCCGATGACGACGCCGACGGCCGAGCAGACCATGGACGCGCCGACGTAGAACATGCCGGCCCGCCAGTCCCGCCAGGCCGTCACCGTGTCCAGCCAGCGCTGCGGGGCGAGCTTCTCGAAGCCACGGAAGCCCAGGAAGAAGCAGGCCGTCACGCAGGCGCTGACCAGCAGGTGGCCGGGCACGTCCTTGCGCCACCAATGCGCCGTGCCCAGGCGGCCGAGCTGCAGGCCGTGAATCACGGCGAACAACAGCCCGAAGCCGAGCAGCCATAGCAGGTAGATCAACAGCCGCACGCGCAGGCGGTCTGGGCGGTGCTTCATCAGCACGCGCTGGTGGCGCCAGGCCTGGGCGAATTCCGCAACAAAGCTCATGGCGTGGCAGTGTAGGAAGGCGCTGCGGCATGCCCCCTGCACGAGCGACCAATCGACAGCCGGCGCGACGGACGGCCGCCATGGGCCATGCCTACAATCCGCCGCGCTTTCAAACCCAGCTTTTCTGAGGGACTCATGCAGGTTCACGCATCCATCTTCAAGGCCTACGACATCCGGGGCGTCGTCGGCCAGACCTTGAACGAGGAGCTCGCCGAGCACCTGGGCCGCGCCTTCGGCACCGAGGCCAAGGCAGCCGGCGAGAAGGCCGTGGCCGTGGGCCGCGATGGTCGCCTGTCGGGGCCTGGCCTGGCGGCCGCGCTGATTCGCGGCATCGCGTCCACGGGCCTGGATGTCGTGGACATCGGCGCCGTCACGACGCCTATGCTGTACTACGTGGCCGCCACGCGCGGCAAACATGGCTGCAACTCGGGCATCCAGGTCACCGGCAGCCACAACCCCAAGGACTACAACGGCTTCAAGATGGTCCTCAAGGGCGCCGCTGTCTACGGCGAGCAGATCCAGCGCCTGCGACAGCGCATCGAAGCCGAGGACTACGCGACCGGCACCGGCCGCGTCGGCCAGATGGACATCGTGCCCGAGTACACGGCACGCATCGTCAACGACTGCAAGCTTTCGCGCCCGATGAAGGTCGTCGTCGACAGCGGCAACGGCATTCCCGGCGCCTCGGCCCCGGCCATCCTGCGCGCGCTGGGCTGCGAGGTCATCGACATCTACTCCAAGGTGGACGGTGACTTCCCCAACCACCACCCCGATCCCTCGCGCCCCGAGAACCTGGAAGACCTCAAGCGCATCGTCCACGCGACCGATGCCGAGCTGGGCCTGGCCTTCGACGGCGACGGCGACCGCTTGGGGCTGGTCACCAAGGACGGCGAGATGATCATGCCGGACCGCCAGATCATGCTGCTGGCCGCCGACATCCTCAAACGCAATCCCGGCGCCGAGATCATCTTCGACGTCAAGTGCACCCAGCGCCTGGCGCCGTGGATCCGCGAGCACGGCGGCAAGCCGCTGATGTGGATGACCGGCCACTCGCTGGCCAAGGCCAAGCTGAAGGAAACCGGCGCACCGCTGGCCGGCGAGCTGTCGGGCCACATCTTCTTCGCCGAGCGCTGGTACGGCTTCGACGACGCGATGTACACGGCCGGCCGCATGCTGGAGATTCTGTCGCGCAGCGCCGACCCCAGTGCCGTGCTGAAGAGCCTGCCCAACAGCTTCAACACGCCCGAGATCAACGTGCCCTGTGCCGAAGGCGAGCACCACGAGGTCGTCAAGAAGCTCAAGGAAGTCGTCACCGCCGCCGATCTGCCTGGCGTGCTGGAGATCAACACCATCGACGGCATGCGCTTCGAGTATGCGGACGGCTTCGGCCTGATTCGCCCGTCCAACACGACACCCGTGCTGGTGCTGCGCTTCGAGGGCCACACGCCCGAGGCGCTGGAGCGCATTCAGCACGACGTGCTGGCCCAGCTCAAGCGTGTGAAGCCGGACGCGCAGTTCGCCGCGGGGCACTGATGGCGTTGTGGGTCTACGCCGCCTTGCTGCGGTTGCTGACCCCCTTCTACCTGCTGCGCCTGTGGCGCCGCGGCGCGCAGGAGCCGCTGTACCGGCATGCACTGGGCGAGCGGCTGGGCTTCTATGCGGGCCGCACCGAACCGGGGCGGCTGTGGATACACGCCGTGTCGCTGGGCGAGACGCGGGCGGCCAGCGCCTTGATCGATGCGCTGCGCGCCCGCGAACCGTCGCTCAAGCTGCTGCTGACCCACTCCACCGCCACCGGCCGCGAGGCGGGGGCAGCACTGCTGCGCGAGGGCGACGCCCAAACCTGGCTGCCCTATGACACGCCCGGCGCCGTGCGGCGCTTTCTGCGCCACTGGCAGCCCCGCATCGGCGTGCTGATGGAGACTGAGGTCTGGCCCACGCTGCAGCGCGAGGCCGAGCGCGCCGGGCTGCCCATGGTGCTGGCCAATGCCCGGCTGTCGGAGAAAAGCCTGCGCCAGGGCCGGCGCCTCGGCGCGCTGCTGCGGCCGGCGGCGCGCCGCATCACGCTCGCGCTGGCCCAGACCGAGGCCGATGCCGCGCGCATCCGCGCCATGGGCACGGCCCGTGTCGAGGTGGCGGGCAATCTGAAGTACGACATCGCGGTGGACCCGGCGCTGATCGCCCGCGGCCAGGCCTGGGCGCATCAGCTCGGCCGACCGGTGCTGATGCTGGCCGTCAGCCGCGAGGGTGAGGAGGCGGCGCTGCTGGCCGAGTGGGAGAACTGCCCTGCCCCGCGCCCGCTGCTGGCCATCGTGCCGCGGCATCCGCAGCGCTTCGACGAGGTCGCCGGCCTCATCCGGGCCGCAGGCTTCACGCTGGCGCGGCGCAGCCGCTGGGGCGATGCACCACCGGCCGAGGCGCTGGCCGCGGATGTCTGGCTGGGCGACTCGATGCGCGAGATGCCGCTGTATTACGGCCTGGCCAGCGTGGCGCTGCTGGGCGGCAGCTTCGCGCCGCTGGGTGGGCAGAACCTCATCGAGGCCGCGGCCTGCGGCTGCCCGGTGCTGGCGGGGCCGCACACCTTCAACTTCGCCGAGGCCACCGAGCTGGCGCTGGCCGCCGGCGCAGCGCAGCGTTGCGCCGACCTGGCCGCCGCCGTGGGCCAGGGCCTGGACCTGTGCCGCCAGCCGGTCGAGCGCGCGCGCATGCACGCGGCCGCCCTCGCCTTCTCCGCCGCCCACCGCGGCGCCGCCGCCCGCATGGCGGCCCGCCTGTTGAGCCTTCAGCCGTGAACCGTATCGCCACCAGCCACTGGGCACTGCAACCGCGGTGCGGGCTGTCGGGGGGGCGGCGCTGGCGGCCGGGCTGTGCGGCGTGGAGGCGCCCGTGACGGTCAGGACCAGCCGCCGCCCAGCGCCTTGACCAGCTGCGCCGTTGCCGCCCATTGCGCGCCGCGAAGTTGCGCCAGAGCGCGCTCGGTGGCCAGCGGCGTGCGCTCGGCCTCGGTCACGTCCAGGTAGCTGACGGCGCCCTGCGCGTAGCGGCTGCGCGCCACGCGCAGCGCCTGGCTGCTCGATGCCAGCGTGCGCTGCTGCGCGTCCACGACCGCGGCGCGCCCCTGCAGCTCGGCCAGCGCATCGTCCACCTCGCGCAGCGCCTGCAGCATGCGGCTGCGGAAGGCCGCCAGAGACTCGTCCACCGCCGCCCGTGCTGCGGCCAGGTTGGCGCGATTGCGGCCGCCCTCGAACAGCGGCAGCGAGACGCTGGGGCCCAGGTTGTAGAGGCGGGCCGGCGCCGAGATCAGCGCGCCCAGGTCTTCGCTGGAATAGCCGAAGCTGCCGGTCAGCTTGATGGAAGGGTAGAAGCCCGCCTCGGCGATGCCGACCTGGGCCGTGGCCGCGTGCAGTTGCGCGAGGCTCTGGGCCAGGTCGGGCCGGCGCTGCAGCAGCTCGGACGGCAGGCCCGCCCTGATGGCCGGCGGCGCGGTCAGCGGCGCTGCGGCCTGCAGCTTCAGCGCGGCGGCTGGCTGGCCGGTCAGCGCGGCGAGCTGGTTCAGCAGCAGCGCCTGACGGCGTGGCAGGTCGGCCAGCTCGGCGTCGGCCGCAGCCAGCTCGGCGCGCACACGTTCCAGGTCTTGCTGCGTCGACGAGCCGGCGTCGAAGCGCGTCTGCACGACCTGTAAGGCCCGCGCTCGGCTGTCGCGCAGGCGCTGCAGCGCAACGCCCTCGTCGGCCAGCGCACGCCACTGCCAGTAGGCTGCGGCCACCTCGGCCGTCAGCGCGACGCGGGCGGCGGCGGCATCCAGCGTGGTCGCATCCAGCTGGGCCTGCGCGGCTTCCTGCTGGCGCTTCACGCGCCCCCACAGGTCCAGCTCCCAGCCGACGCTGGCGGACAGGCCGAAGCTCTCACCCTCGAAGGTGACGGCGCGGCCGTTCAGCACCGGCGTGGTCGTGGCCCTGGCCGAGGTGCGCAGGCCGCCGGCATTGGCACCCGCGTCCACCCGCGGCAGCGTGTCGGCGTGCGTGGCGCCGACCACCGCGCGGGCGCGCTCGATGCGCGCCGCGGCCGCCGCCAGCGTGGGGCTGGCCTGCAGCGCCTGCGCCTGCAGCGCATCGAGCTGGGCGTCGCCGAACATCAGCCACCAGTCGCGCTGCAGTTCGGCGCCGGCCGGGCTGGCGGCGCGGTAGGTCGCCGGCGCCTGGGCCGCGGGCGCCTGGTAGTTGGGGCCCAGCGTCGTGCAGGCGGCAAGCGCTGCGGACAGGATCAGCGTCAAGGCAGTCTGGGTCTTCATTTGCATCTCCGTATCAATGCGCGGCTTCGGCCGCGGCGGCGCCGCCCAGCACCTTCTTGCTCAGCCAGACGACGCCCACGCAACTGATCAGCGCGATGCCCAGGATCAGGAAGGCGTCGTTGTAGGCCATGACGAAACTCTCGCGGCGCACGACGTTGTCCAGCGCCTTCAGCGCCATGTCCTGCGCGCTGGCGAGATCGGCGCCCTTGGCGGCGAAGTTGCTGGCCAGCGCCTCCAGCCGCGCCTGCGTGGCCGGGTCGTACAGCGTGACGGCCTCGCCGATGCGGGCGCTGTGCAGGTGCTCGCGCTGGGTCAGCAATGTGGCCAGCAGCGCGATGCCCACCGAGCCGCCCAGGTTGCGCATCATGTTGAACATGCCGGAGGCGCTGGGCAGCAGGGCCGGCGGGATGCCGTTCACGGCGAAGTTGGTCAGCGTGATCATGATCAGCGGCTGACCCAGCGCGCGCACGATCT
Organism: Roseateles sp.; assembly: GCA_046294815.1. Lineage (GTDB taxonomy): Bacteria > Pseudomonadota > Gammaproteobacteria > Burkholderiales > Burkholderiaceae_C > Pelomonas. The sequence continues at coordinate 37,001 of JBKBOJ010000003.1, forward strand.
GCGCGGCGATCAGCTCCGGCCCGGCCGTGTCGGCGCTCATGTGGGTGTTCATGAAGCACGAGAGGGCGAACAGCACGAGGCCCAGGCTCATCATGATGCGGTTGTCCAGCCGGGTGGACAGCTTGGCCGCAAACGGCATGATGAATAGCTGCGGCAGGCCCATCCACATGATGACCAGGCCGATCTGCATGGGCGTGTAGTTGGCGATCTGGCCCAGGTACAGCGGCAGGATGAAGGCCGAGCCGTAGAGGCCAATGCCGGCCGTGAACGCAATGACCGCGGCGATCAGGAAGCTGGGCCGGCCGAAGATGTGCAGGTCGATGAAGCTGTTCTTGCGCGTCAGCCCGCGCCAGGCCCACACATAGATGCCGGCCACGGCCAGCACGGCCGCGGTGATGATGAAGGAGCTTTCGAACCAGTCCTTGGCGTTGCCTTCCTCCAGCATCGCCGTGAGAGACCCCAGGCCTATGGCCATCGCGGCGACGCTGGGCCAGTCCACGCGTCGCAGCAGGTCCAACTGCTTGGGCTCGTCGTCCAGCCCCCAGGCCACGCCCAGCACCAGCAGCACGCCGGGCACCCAGTTGATGTAGAAGATGCTGGGCCAACCGTACAGCTCGGTGAGCCAGCCGCCGATGGTCGGCCCCAGCGTCGGCGCCAGCGTGGCGGTCATGCCGAACAGCGCCAGGCCGATGGGCCGCTTGTTCAGCGGCAGCTTGCGCGTGACCAGCGTCATCGCCATCGGAATCATCACGCCGCCGGTGAAGCCCTGCGCCGCGCGGAACACGATCATGCTCTCCAAGCTCCAGGCCATGCCGCAAAGCGTGCTGAACAACAGGAACAGCAGCACGTTGGCGACGAGGTAGAGCCGGGTCGAGAACACCGCGGCCAGGAAGCCGGCCAGCGGGATGACGACGATCTCGGCCACCAGGTAGGCACTGGAGATCCACGAGCCTTCCTGCTGCGTGGCTGACAGCGCGCCGAGGATGTCTTTCAGCGACGCATTGGTGATGGCAATGTCGAGCACCGCCATGAAGGCACCCAGCAGGCTGGCCAGCACGGCCACCCAGGTGCGCAGCGGCACCCGGCTGCCCGGCGGTGGCTGCATGTAGACGGGGCTCATCGTGCGCTCAGAGTTCGACTTCGACCTGCACGGACAGCCCCGGCACGATGCGCGCCGCCTGCTCGCCCAGCGCCTTGAGGCTGTCGGGCTCGAACACCAGCTTGACCGGCACGCGCTGCACGATCTTCGTGAAGTTGCCGGTCGCGTTGTCCGGCGGCAGCAGCGCGAAGCTGGCGCCGGAGGCGGGCGCGAAGCTGTCGACCTGGGCGATCAGCTCCTGGCCCGGGAAGGCATCGATGCGCACATGCGCTCTCTGCCCTGGCTGCATCCGGGCCAGCTGGGTCTCCTTGAAGTTGGCGACGATCCAAGTCTCGGGCTCGACGATGGCAGCCAGCTGCTGGCCGGGCTGCACGCGCTGACCCACTTCCACCGTGCGCTTGCCGATGCGGCCGTCGCTGGCCGCGCGCAGCTCCACATAGCCGAGCTGGTTCTGCGCGTCCTTGAGCTGCGCCAGCGCCGCGGCCTTCTGCGCGGCGGCCGACTGGCGCGCGCTCTCGGCCGCCGCAACGGCCTCGCGCGCCGCACGGGCGCCGGCCTGGCGGGCGGCCAGGTCGGCACGGGCCACCTCGCGCGCGGCCAGTGCGGCGTCCAGCTCCTGCTTGGAGGTGGCGCGCAACTCGGCGCCGAACAGTGCCTGACTGCGCTTGGCGTCCAGCTCCGCCCGCGCCAGCACGGCCTCGGCCTGTGCCACCTGCGAAGCGGCGACGGCGGCCTGCGCGCGCGCCTGGGCGACCTGCGCCGCCGCGGCGGCGATGGACGCGTCGGCCTGGGCGACCTGCGCCTTCAGCCGCTCCACCTGTACGGCGGCATCGGTGGGGTCCAGGCGCAACAGCACATCGCCAGCCTTGACGACCGCGTTGTCCTGCATGCGCATCTCGGTGACGACGCCAGCCACGCGCGTCGACACGGGATGGATGCGCCCGGCGATGAAGGCGTTGTCCGTCACCACGAGGTGCTGGCTGCGCCACCACATGCGGCCGCCGAGCGCGATGCCGCCCATCAGCAGCAGCGCGCCGACGACCCGCAGCGGCATGGGCGGGCCACTCTTCTTGCTAGGGGTGTCTTGCGGTGTGTTCATGACGGAGATTCCTTGTGCTGGGTGTTGTTCGCGCGCGGGCCGAGGGGGCCATGCCGCGGCCAAACACCTGCGCGGCGCAGCTGCCCGCAGTGGTCGGCATCAGCAACGGGTCCCGCAGCCCCAGCGCTTCGCGCCAGCCCGGCGTTTGCAAGCCGGTCCCGATGCGGTGCGGCTGCGAAGGCACAAGCCGTGCGTTTGACATGCTGCAGCGAACTGTAGAGAGTTCCAATATTGGTGCATAGATAAAAATTTCAAACGCACTGTTCTATAAACGAAACATTGCCCGACGCATCCCCGATGAAGATCGATGACCTGCTGCTGCTGGCCCGGGTGCACAAGGCCGGTTCGCTGTCGGCCGCCGCGCGGCTGCTCAACATCCCCAAGGCCACGCTGAGCCGGCGCCTCACGGCGCTGGAGACGGCGGTGGGCGCGCGGCTGTTCGTGCCCGGCGCCAGCCGACTGACGCTGACCGAGCTGGGCGAGCAGTTGGCCGAGCGCGCCGCCCGGCACCACGACGACATCGCCGAGACCCTCGACTGGCTCGCCGCGCGCGACGCCACGCCGCAGGGCAAGGTGCGCGTGGCGGCGCCGGCCGAGTTCGCGATGCTGGTGTTGGCCGACAGCTTCGCGCGCTTCGTGCGCCGGTACCCCAAGGTGGAGTTGGAGGTGGACACCACGCCGCGCCGCGTGGACTTGTTCAACGAGCGCTACGACGTGGCCATCCGCGTGGGGCCGGTGGACGAGCCCGATCTCGTCGCCCGCCGCTACATGGTGCTGGAGCGCGGGCTGTACGCGAGCCCCACCTACCTGCAGACCCGGCCCGCACCGCAGACGCCGGCAGACCTGGCGGCGCACGATTTCGTCGTGCTGACGCAGGGCAAAGGCATGCATGGCACGCTGCACAACGGCCGACAGACCGCCGAAGTGGATGCGCGCGGGCCGTTGGAGGCCAACTCCATCGGCCTGGTGCTGTCACTGACTCGCGCGGGCGGCGGCATTGCGAGCTTCCCGTTCGGCATGGTGGCGTCGGACGTCGCGGCCGGCACGCTGGTGCCGGTGCTGCCCGACTGGCGCTATGAGCCGCTGCCCGTGCACTTGCTGACCGCCAGCCGCCGGCTGATGCCGGCCAAGACGCGGGCCTTCATCGACCACCTGTTCGAGACCAAGCCCGAGTGGGCGCAGTCCGGGCTGATGCCGCCGCGCCCGCCCGGCCCTTGACGCGCGCTTCCAGCCAGCCCGCGAGCGCCAGCAGGCCGGGTGTCATCACCGCCCAGCCCGCGGCCAGCACACCCAGGGCCAGCGGCACGTCAGGGATGCGGGCCGCCCCCAGCCGCGCCGCGCTCCAGTACGACAGCGCGCCAGCTGCGCCCCCGACGACGGCCGCCAGCAGCCAACGGCCATGCAGCCAACGGAGCGGCTCCCGCAGCGTCGTCGCGAAAAGCGCCCACAGAGCCAGGATCCACCCGGGCGCCCAGCCCAGCACAGGCCCGGGCGAGGCGTACACGACGACGTCGGCGCGCAGCAGGGCCGTGTCCCACACCAGCCCAAGCGCCGGCGCCGCAATCAGCAACGCAAGGTCCGCCAGGCGGGCGTCGCTCACCACCAGCTGCAGCAGCACGGCGGCCGCCACCGCGGCGCTGCCCCAGGCCGGCACACCGCGGGCGGCGCCCAGCACGCAGGCGAACCAGGCCAGCTGAAAGGCGATCAGGTTCAGCACCAACAGCAGCCGCTGCCTGGGGATGATTGCAGTCACGGGCTCTCCACGCGCGTCGTTGCAGCTTGTACGTCGTCATGGGCGGTTTGGACCTGTTCAGGCCCCGGCACGAGCAGCGCCCGCAAGCCGTCCTCGTCCAGCACCGGCACGCCCAGCGTGCGCGCCTTCTCCAGCTTGCTGCCGGCGTCCGCGCCGGCAATCACATAGCTGGTCTTTTTGGACACCGAGCCGCTGACCTTGCCGCCGGCGTCCTCGATCAGCGCCTGGGCTTGATCGCGCGAGAGGGTCGGCAGCGTGCCGGTCAGCACCAGCGTCTTGCCCAGCAGCGGACGCGGCCGGTCAGCGCCCTCGCCGGCGCTTTCCTGCGGCGCCACGCCGGCGGCCAGCAGTTGCTCCACCACCTCGCGGTTGTGCGGCTGGGCGAAGAAGGTGTGGATGCTGGCTGCGACGATGGGGCCCACGTCGGGCACCTCCAACAACTGCTCGACGCTGGCATTCATCACCTTGTCCAGCGTGCCGAAGTGACGCGCCAGGTCCTTGGCCGTGGTCTCGCCGACATGGCGTATGCCCAAAGCGAACAGGAAGCGCGCCAGCGTCGGCGTCTTGCTCTTCTGCAGCGCATCGACGATGTTTTGCGCGCTCTTCTCCCCCATGCGGTCCAGCGCAGCCAGCTTGGCCACACCCAGCTTGTAGAGGCCCGGCAGGCTGGTCACGATGCCGCCGTCGACGAGTTGCTCGACCAGCTTGTCGCCCAGGCCCTCGATGTCCATCGCGCGGCGGCCGGCGAAATGCAGGATGGCCTGCTTGCGCTGGGCAGGACAGAACACGCCGCCGGTGCAGCGATAGTCCATGCCGCCGCGCTCGCGGGCCGCCGCGCTGCCGCAAACCGGGCAGGCACGCGGCATGCGGAAGTTGGGCACATAGCTCGCGCGCTCGCCGGGCACGCGGCCGACGACTTCGGGGATCACGTCGCCCGCACGCCGGACGATGACCTGGTCGCCCACGCGCACGCCCTTGCGGCGCATCTCGAACAGGTTGTGCAGCGTCGCGTTGGACACGGTCGTGCCGCCGACGAACACCGGCTCCAGGCGCGCCACCGGCGTCAGCTTGCCGGTGCGGCCCACCTGCACGTCGATGGCCAGCAGCCGGGTCACCTGCTCCTGCGCCGGGTACTTGTGGGCCACGGCCCAGCGTGGCTCGCGGCTCTTGAAGCCCAGCTGCTGCTGCAGCGCGCGCGCATTGACCTTGTAGACCACGCCATCGATGTCGAAAGGCAGCGCGTCGCGCCTGGCGGCCATCGCGCGGTGGAACTCGACCAGCCCCGCCGGACCTTGCACCACGGCCCGGTCGCTGCTGACGGGCAGGCCCATGGCGGCCAGCGCATCCAGCACGCCGCTGTGCGTGGCCGGCACGTCCCAGCCCTGCACCTCACCCAGGCCGTAGGCATAGAAGCACAGCGGCCGCTGGCGCACCAGCGCCGGGTCCAGCTGGCGGATGGCGCCGGCCGCCGTGTTGCGCGGGTTCACGAAGGTCTTCTCGCCGCGCTCGCGCTGGCGCTCGTTGAGCTTCTCGAAGTCATCGCGCCGCATATAGACCTCGCCGCGCACCTCCAGCACGGCGGGCATGGCCTCGACCGGCCCCTGCAGCCGCAGCGGGATCTGGCCGATGGTGCGCACGTTCTGCGTGACGTCCTCGCCGGTCTCGCCGTCGCCGCGCGTCGCGGCCTGCACCAGCACGCCCTGCTCGTAGCGCAGGCTCATCGCCAGGCCATCGAACTTCAGCTCGGCGACATACTCGACCGGCGGGTCCGATTCGCCCAGCCCCAGCTCGCGGCGCACGCGGGCGTCGAAGGCGATGGCGCCGCCCTCGCTGGTGTCGGTTTCGGTCATGATGGACAGCATGGGCACGGCGTGGCGCACCGGCGCCAGGCCCGGCAGCACCGCGCCGATGACGCGCTGCGTGGGCGAGTCGGCCGTGCGCAGCGCGGGATGCGCGGCCTCGAGGGCCTGCAACTCGGCGAAGAGCTTGTCGTACTCGGCGTCGGGCAGCTCGGGCGCGTCGAGCACGTAGTAAAGATAGGCGTGGCGGTTGAGCAGGTCGCGCAGCTGGGCGGCGCGCTGGGCGGGGGTGTCGGTCATAAGGGCATTGTCGCGGCGCAGAATGCCGCCATGAGCTCACGCATCACCCTGCACGACGGCCCGGCCGTCGGCTTCGACCAACCCTTCGAAATGCTGGCCGCCTGCCACGACCGCGTGCGCCGCAGCCTGAACCTGCTGCAGCGCCTGCGGGCCCATGTGCAGCGCCACGGCGTGGACGGACAGGCGCGCGACGCGGCGGCCGATGTGCTGCGCTACTTCGACCGCGCCGGCCCGGCCCACCACGAGGACGAGGAGCGCCATGTGCTGCCGCGGCTGCGCGCCGCCGGCTTGGCTACGCTGGCCGAGCGCTTGCACGTCGAACATGCCGAGATGGCCGCGCTGTGGGCGGCGCTGCGCGAGCCGCTGCTGGCCTGGGCGCGCGGCGAGGCAGCAGCGCTGGACGAGGCCGCGGCCGAGCGCTATGCGGCGCTGTACGCGGCCCACCTGGCGCTGGAAGATGAACAGGCCTTTGCCGCAGCGCGCGCCGGCCTCGACGACGCAGCGCTGGCAGCCATGGGCGCCGAGATGGCCGGCCGCCGCAAGAGCTGACCCTTACAATCTGCGCCGGGTGCCGGAGGGATGAGTCTCCGGCAGGATTGCGCAACTGGTCGGGCCGCCTTGCGCGTCCCGTCACGTCATCACGATGAACTCACCCACCACCCTGCAAATTGTGGCCGCCGTGCTGTTCGGCATCGCGCTGCTGCACACCTTCTCCACCAAGTTCTTCGAGCGCCTGGCCCACACCCAGCCCCGGCATGCTGGCCTGTGGCATCTGCTGGGCGAGGTGGAGGTGGTGTTCGGCTTCTGGGCCATGGTGCTGATGCTGTGCATGTTCGCGCTGCTCGGCAAGGCCGAGGCCACGGCTTACCTGGACTCGCGCAACTTCACCGAGCCGCTGTTCGTGTTCGCCATCATGGTGGTGGCCGGCACCCGGCCCATCCTGCACGCCTCAGGCGCCGCAGTGCAGGCCCTGGCGCGACTGATGCCCCTGCCGCGCGGCATGGCGCTGTACTTTCTGCTGCTGGCCTTCGTGCCGCTGCTGGGCAGCTTCATCACCGAGCCCGCCGCCATGACGCTGGCGGCGCTGATGCTGCGCGACACGGTGTTCAGCCATCGCGTCTCCACGCGGCTGAAGTACGGCACGCTGGGTGTGCTGTTCGTCAACATCTCCATCGGCGGCACGCTGACGCCGTTTGCCGCGCCGCCGGTGCTGATGGTGGCCGCCAAGTGGCACTGGGACCTGGCCTTCATGCTGAGCACCTTCGGCTGGAAGGCGGCCGTGGCCGTGCTCATCAACGCGACCGGCGCGATGCTGCTGTTCCGCAAGGAGCTGGCGCAGCAAGCCGGCACGGTGGCCTCGGGCGAGGCGCCGATGCCGGCGGCGGTGGTGGCGGTGCATGTGCTGTTCCTGGCCGGCATCGTCGTGTTCGCCCATCACCCGGCCGTGTTCCTGGGCCTGTTCTTGTTCTTCCTGGGCTTCACGGCCGCCTACCAGCGCCATCAGAGCCCACTGATCCTGCGCGAGGCGCTGCTGGTCGCCTTCTTCCTCGGCGGCCTGGTCGTACTGGGCGGCCTGCAGCAGTGGTGGCTTCAGCCGCTGTTGATGAAGATGGACGCCAACGCGGTGTTCTTCGGCGCAACGGCGCTGACCGCCATCACGGACAACGCGGCGCTGACCTATCTGGGCTCGCTGGTGGAGGGCCTGAGCGATGAGTTCAAGGTGGCGCTGGTGGCCGGTGCCGTGACGGGCGGCGGCCTGACCGTCATCGCCAACGCGCCCAATCCGGCCGGCCTGGCCATCCTGCGCGGCAAGTTCGGCGACCAGGCCGTGTCGCCGCTGGGGCTGCTGCTGGGCGCGCTGCTGCCCACACTGGTGGCGGGGCTGGCCTTCCGGCTGCTCTGATGCGGGTCCTGCTGGCGACGCTGGGCTCGCGCGGCGACGTCGAGCCCTTCCTGTCGCTGGCCCTGGCGTTGCAGCATGCGGGCCACGAGCCGGTGCTGTGCGCCAGCCGCCGCTTCGAGACTTGGATCACCGGCTGGGGCGTGGCCTACGAGCCCATGGACGACGGCTTCGTGGCGCTGCTGGAATCCCTGGAAGGCCGCGCGGGGCTGGAGCGTGCGGCATCGCCGCTGGGCATGGCGCGCACCGTCTGGCGCCTGGCGCCGCAGGTGAAGCCACTGCAGCTGCAGGTGCAGCGCGACCTGTGGCGCGCCGCCCAGGCCTGCCGCCCTGAGGGCCTGGTGTTCCACGTCAAGCTCACCGGCGCGCCGGACATCGCCGATGCGCTGGGCATTCCCGCCGCCTTGCTGCTGCTCGCGCCGGTACTGCAGCCCACGGCGGCCTTCGCGTGCCCGGTGTTCCCGGCATGGCTGCGCGCCCGCGGTGGCCCGCGCGCACGGCGGGCCGGCTATCGCCTCGTGAATATGCTGTCCCGGCGCATCGGCACCGGCCCGGCGCTGGCGTGGCGCCGGGAGATGGGCATGGGCCCGAGGCCGCCGCGACTGGACCTGCTGCACGATGCCGCCGGCCGCCCCTGGCCGGTGCTGCATGCGCACAGCGCCAGCCTGCTGCCCCGGCCTGCCGACTGGCCCGCTCATGCCGAGGTGACCGGCTTCCTGCGTCTGCCGGCCTCGACCGCCTGGCACCCCTCTCCGGCGCTGCAGGCCTTTCTGGACGCCGGGCCGCCGCCGGTCTACATCGGGTTTGGCAGCATGGCGGGCCGCGACCCGCAGGCCCGCGCCGCTCAGGCGCTCGCCGCACTGGCACAGGCCGGGCTGCGCGGCGTGATCGGCCGTGGCTGGGGCGGCCTGCAGCCAGACCAGCTGCCGCCGCAGGTGTTCGCGCTGGACGAGGCGCCGCATGACGCGCTGTTCCCGCACATGGCCGCCGTGGTCCACCATGGCGGCGCGGGCACCACCGCCGCTGGCCTGCTGGCCGGCCGGCCCAGCCTGATCTGTCCCTTCTTCGGCGACCAGCCGTTCTGGGGCGCGCTGGTGCACCAGCAAGGCCTGGGCCCGGCGCCGCTGTCACAGCGGGATTTCAGCGCCGAGGCGCTGGCAGGGCGGCTGCGGCCGTTGGTGGGCGACCCAGCCATGGGCCGCGCATGCCAGGCGATGGCGGCCCGGTTGCAGCAGGAGAACGGCGGCCGGCAGGCCGTGCGCGCGCTGGAACGCCAGTGGGCGGGCGGCGGGTTCAACCGCGCGCGGCCACCGGCGTGATCATGACCTGGTCGACCCGGTAGCTGTCCACGTCCACCACCTCGAAGCGCCAGCCTTCCCACTCGACCACGTCGGTGCGCCGCGGAATGCGGCGCAGCACCACCATCAGGAAGCCCGCCAGCGTGTCATAGGTGCCGGCATGCGGCCAGGCCTCGATGCCCAGCGCCCGCTCCACGTCGGGGATGGGCGTGATGCCGTCGGCAAGGTACGAGCCGTCCTCGCGGCGCACGATCTGCTCCTCATCGTGCGGCGCAACCAGCGCGCCCATGACGGTGCTCATCACGTCGTTGAGCGTGACCACACCCACCACCAGGCTGTACTCGTTGACGATGACGGCGAAGTCCTCGTGCGCCTCGCGGAACTGCGTCAGCATCTCCGACAGCGTCAGTCGGTCCGGCACGATGAGCACCTTCTTGACCAGATCGCTGCCGGCCAGCGCCAGCGGCTCACCGCGCAGCACGCGCTGGAACAGATCGGTGGCATCCACATAGCCCACCACCTTATCGATGTCGCCGTCGCAGACCAAGTAGGTCGAGTGCGGCGTCTCGGCGATGCGGTTGCGGATCAGCGCGTCGTCATCGTCGCGAGAGAAGAACACGATGCGCTCGCGGGTGGTCATCACCGTCTCGACGGTGCGCGTGTCCAGCTCGAACACGTTGGCAATGAGCTGCTGCTCCTCCCCGGCCACCACGCCGGCCTGGTAGCCCGCCTCGGTCAGGGCCAGGATGTCGCGGTGGCTGATGGTGTCGTCGCGCTTGGCGGGCAGGCCCAGCACGCGGATCAGCAGTTCGGTGACGGCGCTGAAGGCCCAGGCCAGCGGCCACAGCAGCCGGCACAGCAGCAGCATGGGCCCCACCAACGCCATGGCCACGCGCTCGGGTTCGTTCATGGACAGGCGCTTGGGCACCAGGTCGGCCAACACGATGAACAGCGAGGTGATGCTGGCGAAGGAGGCCGCGAAGCCCAGCGTGGCCGCGAGCTGCGGCGCCATGACCAGACGCAGTGCGGCCTCGAAATGTGGCGTGAATGCGTCCTCGCCCACGATGCCGGCCAGGATGGCCACCGTGTTGACGCCGATCTGCACGACGGTGAAGTAGTCGCCCGGCTGCTCCTGCACCGCCAGCACGCGGGCCGCGCGGGCATCACCGGCGTCGGCGCGCTGCTGCAGATTGAGCCGACGCGACGCGGCCAGCGACAGCTCGGCCATCGAGAAGAAGGCGCTGCCGAGGATCAGCAGGCCGATCAGCAGCAGCGCAGTCGTCATTACGAGAACAGCCTTCTTGCGGCCGGCGATCCCGCGGCCAGGTCACGCGCAGCCAGCGCCGCGTAGAGCTTCTTCAGCTCCACGTCGATGGCCGCGAACGCGTGCAGGCCCAGCACCTGGCCGCGGTCGTCGCAGATTTCGGCCTCCAGGTCGCGGGCCAGCGCGCGGGCGGCCTCCTGCCAGATCGCAAAGGGTTCCTGCTCGGCGGGCGTTTGCGGCACGTCCAGCGCGAGGGTCAACTCGCGCAGCGACAGCGCCTCCGGGTCGTCGGCCAGCGCAGCCTGGGCGTCGAACTGCAGCGTCAGCAGCGGCGGCGCGCCGGCCTCGCCCGAGGGCAGCACCAGCCGCCCCGGCAGCGCGCCGGCCACGAAGCCGTGCCGCGCAGCGGCCTGCTGCACGAAGCCCGGCGTCCAGGCCGCGCCCTTGGCCCGCAGCAGCAGCGCCAGCTGCGCATCGTGGCTGGCGGCGAACTGATCCAGCTCGCGCGCGCGGGCGACCACGTCCAGCATGTCTGGGAACTGCACGAAGCCGCCTATGCCGTCGGCAAAGGCCTGGATCTTTTGCACGAATTCGGAGTATTCGATTTCGTTCACCGGCCCGCTGCGGTTGGCCATCTTCAGGCCAGCCTGGAACTCGCTGTAGCGCTGCCCCGGCGCCGGCAGCTCCCAGTCGCCGCTGGCCGTGTTCAAGCCCTCGATCTGCAGCGGCTTGGTGCCGGCGCGGCGGCTGCCGGGCTGGTGCTGCAGCGCCAGTTCGCCGGATACCGGCTGCTCGACGGTGATGGTGGCGATGGCATCGATCAGCGCATCGATGCGTGCCGAGGGGCGGCGCTGCGGTCTGACGACCGCGGGCAGCGTGACATCCAACGGGTCCGGCTCGACGACCGCTGCTGCTTCGGCCGGCGCCGCGGGCGGCGCGTCGAAGCTGGGCTCCTCCAGCGGCGGCAGGGCCCGCTTGGGGCCGGCTTTGCGCGCGGCCCAAGCGCCATGGGCGACCACGCCGGCCAGCACCAGGCCGCCGGCGATGGCGAGAAGTTCGGTCAGGGTCAGATTCATGCCATTTCAGCCATTGCCAAGGCCTTGTCCATGTCCACCGCGACGATGCGGGACACGCCCTGCTCCTGCATCGTCACGCCGATGAGTTGTTCGGCCATCTCCATCGCGATCTTGTTGTGGGAGATGAAGAGGAATTGCGTGCTGCGGCTCATCTGCGAGACGAGCTTGGCATAACGCTCGGTGTTGGCGTCATCCAGCGGGGCGTCAACCTCGTCGAGCAGGCAGAACGGGGCCGGGTTGAGCTGAAAGATCGCAAACACCAGCGCAATGGCCGTCAGCGCCTTCTCGCCGCCGGAGAGCAGGTGGATGGTGGAGTTCTTCTTGCCCGGCGGCTGGGCCATCACCTGCACGCCGGCGTCCAGGATCTCGTCGCCCGTCATCACCAGCTTGGCCTGGCCGCCGCCGAACAGCTCGGGGAACATGCGGCCGAAGTGATCGTTGACCTGGTTGAAGGTCGAGCCGAGCAGGTCGCGCGTCTCCAGGTCGATCTTGTGGATGGCGTCTTCCAGCGTCTTGATGGCCGCGTTCAGGTCGGCGCACTGCGAGTCCAGAAAGGTCTTGCGCTCGCGCGCCGCGCTCAGCTCGTCCAGCGCGGCGAGGTTGACGGCACCCAAAGCCGCGATCTCGCGGTTGATGCGGTCGATCTCGCCCTGCAGGCCGTAGAGCTTCACCCCACCTTCCTCGATGGACTTGGCGAGTGCCTCCTGGTCCACACCGGCCGCCTCCAGCTGCTCGCGGTATTGCGCGCCGCCCAGCTGCGCGGCCTGCTCCTCCAGTTGCAACTTGGTGATGGCCTCGCGCAGCGGCTCCAGGCTGCGCTCCAAGCTCAGGCGCTGCTCGTCGGCCTTGCGCAGGCGCAAGGACAAGTCGTCGTAGTTCGTGCGCACCGCAGCCAGCTGCTGCTCGCGTTCGAGCTTGAGGGCCAGCGCATCCTGCAGGCCGGCTTGCGCTGCGGCATCGTTGAGGCCGTCCAGCTCGGTCTGCAGGCTGGCGGCCGACGCCGCCACCTGCTGGATTTGCGCCTGGGCTGTCTCGATGCCGCGCTGCAGCTCGCTGCGGCGGGCAGCCAGTGTCTGCGTGGCAAAGCGTGCTTCCTGCGCGCGGCGCTCCAGCGTGCGCAGTTGCTCGCGGGCGTCGGCCAAGCGGCGTTCGGCGGCGATGACGGCGTCCTCCAGCTCGGCATGGCGCTGCTGCGCGTCGCCCAGCTGCATGTCCAGCTCCTCGAAGCGCGCCTCGCCGAGCGCGCGGCGCTCCTGCAGCGCCTCCTGCTGCTGAGCGATCTCGGCCAGCTCGGCGTCCAGCGCGGCGCGGCGCTGCTGGCTGGCTTCGGCCTGGCTGCTCAGACGCAGCAGTTCGACGTGGAGCTGATGCGCGCGCGTCTGCGCTTCGCTGGCCTCGCGGCGCAGCGCCGTCAGGCGCGCATTCGCGTCGTTGAACTGGTGCTCGACGCGCGACAGCGCCAGCCGGGCCTCGTCGGCGATGAGCTGCTGCGCGCGCAGCGCCGTCGTCAGCTGCTCGATCTCCTGCGCACGCGCCAGCAAGCCGGCCTGTTCGGAGTCGGGCGCGTAGAAGGTGACGGAGAACTGGCCCACCGCGTGGCCCTGCGGCGTCAGGATCACCTCGCCATGCGTCAGCCGCTCGCGCGCGGCCAGCGCGGCACTCAGGTCGGGCGCGGTGTAGACGCCCTCCAGCCAGTCGTTGAGCAGCGCGACCAGACCGGCGTCTTCCAGCCGCAGCAGCGATGTCAGCGTGGGCAGAGTCTCGTGCGTGTTGGCGATGGAGCCCGGCGGCGTCGAATAAAAGGCCAGGCGCGCGGGCGGCGCATCGGCCTCGAAGGCGCGCACCGTGTCCAGCCGGCCCACGCTCAAAGCGCCCATGCGCTCGCGCAGCGCGGCTTCCAGCGCGTTCTCCCAGCCGGGCTGGATATGCAGCCGCGTCCACAGGCCTTGCAGGCCGTCCAGGCCATGCTTGGCCAGCCAGGGTTTGAGCTTGCCCTCGGTCTGCACTTTCTCCTGCAGGGCCTTCAGCGCCTCCAGGCGGGCCGTCAGCTCGGACTGCTTGGCGAGCTGTGCATTGGCGTCCTGCTGCGCAGCGCGCCGCTGCTCTTCCAACTGCGGCAATTGCTCGGCCAGCTCTTGCAGGCGGGCGTCAGCCTGGTCGCGGGCCTCGTCGGCCGCGGCGCTGCGGGCCTTCAGCGCTGCCAGTGCCTCATGATCGGGTGCGCCCAGGGCGCGTGACTCGGCCGTCAGCTTGTCCTCGCGCTGGCGCAGCGCCCGCGCCTGCTCATCCACGCTGCGGCTCTCGGCGGCCAGCACCTGGATCTGCTGCTGCACCTGGGCCACCAGCGCGCGCTGCTCGTTGGCACGGGCCTGGGCGGCACGCAGGGCGTCCTCGGCGACGGGCAATTGGGCCTGCTGCTCCTCGGCCTGCGCGGCCAGGATCTCGCTTTGCTCCTCGGCACCGGCGATCTGCTCGGCAATGCCCTCGAGCTCGGCGGTCGAGGCCTCGACCCGCTCGCGCCACTGCTGGTCCTGCACCTGCAACTCGGCCAAGCGCGTCTGCGCGCGGTTGCGACTCTCGACGACAAAACGGATGCGCTCCTCCAGCCGGCTGACCTCGAGCTGCGCCTCGGCATAACGGCCCTGTGAGGCGTGCAGCTCATCGCCGGCAGCGTAGTGCTGCTGGCGCACCTCCTCCAGCGTGGCCTCCACCGCGCGCAGCTCGGCAAGACGCGACTCCAGCGCATTGACGGCCTCGGCATGCGCGGCCTTCACGCGCGCCGCCTCGTTGCCGGCATCGCGCGCCTTGAGGAACCAGAGCTGGTGCAGCTTCAGCGTGCCGGCGTCCTGCAGTTGCCGATAGCTGGCCGCCACCTCGGCCTGGCGCTCCAGCTTCTCGAGGTTGGCATTGAGCTCGCGCAGGATGTCGTCGACGCGGGTCAGGTTCTCGCGCGTGTCCTTGAGCCGGTTCTCCGTCTCGCGGCGGCGCTCCTTGTATTTGGACACGCCGGCGGCTTCTTCGAGGAACAGCCGCAGCTCCTCGGGTTTGCTCTCGATGATGCGCGAGATGGTGCCCTGGCCGATGATGGCGTAGGCACGCGGACCCAGGCCGGTGCCGAGGAACACGTCCTGCACGTCGCGCCGCCGCACCGGCTGGTTGTTGATGAAGTAGCTGCTAGTGCCGTCGCGCGTCAGCACGCGCTTCACGGCAATCTCGCTGAACTGGTTCCAGGGGCCGCCGGCACGCGCGGAGCTGTTGTCGAACACCAGCTCCACGCTGGCCCGACCCGCAGGCTTGCGGTTGCCGGAGCCGTTGAAGATGACATCCTGCATGGACTCGCCGCGCAGTTCGCTCGCCTTGCTCTCGCCCAGCACCCAGCGCACGGCGTCCATGATGTTGGACTTGCCGCAGCCATTGGGCCCCACCACGCCGACGAGCTGCCCGGGCAGCTGGAAGGTGGTGGGTTCGGCAAAGGACTTGAAGCCGGCCAGCTTGATCGAGTTCAGCCGCATGACGGAGGCACGTAAGCCGTTGATTTGGCTAAAGAAAAGCGCCTTCAACGGGCGCTTTGACGGGGCCGGATGATAGCATTCGCCCCCTCGCAAGCCCCCCACGACCATGGCCACCAAGAAGTCTCTCGCCCCCGCCGCCAAGAAGAACAAGCCCAAGATGCGCGAGGTGCCCAAGAACCCGCCGAGCAAGCCCAGCAAGGACATCCTGGTCTTCCCGAACCCTAACCCGGAGCGCGACTACGTCATCCAGTTCCAGGTGCCCGAGTTCACCTGCCACTGCCCGCTGACCGGCCAGCCCGACTTCGCGCATTTCACGATCGACATGATTGCGGACGAGCTGTGCGTGGAGCTCAAGAGCCTGAAGATGTATTTCTGGAGCTACCGCAATGAGGGCGCCTTCCACGAGAAGGTCACCAACAAGATCCTGGATGACATCGTCAAGGTCACCGACCCGCGCTTCATCCGCATCACTGCCAAGTGGTATGTGCGCGGCGGCATCTACACCAACATCGTCGCCGAGCACCGCAAGCCCGGCTGGACGCCGGCTCCGCGCGTGGATCTGCCGGCACACGGCTTCGAATCGGGGATGCTGGGCGCATGAATCCGTTGCTGGAGCGGCTGCAGCCCTACCCCTTCGAGCGGCTGCGTCAGCTGACCGCGGGCATCACGCCCAACCCTGACTTCAAGCCCATCTCGCTGGGCATCGGCGAGCCGCGCCATGCGGCGCCGGCGTTGATCGAGGAAGCGATCAAGGGCGCGATGGCCGGCCTGTCGGGCTACCCGGCCACCGCCGGCACGCCGGCGCTGCGTGAGGCCATCGCCGGCTGGATCGCGCGCCGCTACGGGTTGAACGTCGACCCTGCCACCCAGGTGCTGCCGGTCAACGGCTCGCGCGAGGCGCTGTTCGCCATCGCGCAGACGGTCGTGGATGCCAGCCGCCCGGGCGCGACGGTTGTCTGCCCCAACCCCTTCTACCAAATCTACGAAGGCGCGGCCCTGCTGGCCGGTGCCGACGTGGCCTTTGCCAACGCGGACCCAGCGCGCAACTTCGCGGCGGACTGGCGCCAGATCACCGACGCCACCTGGGCCCGCACGCAGCTGCTCTACGTCTGCTCGCCGGGCAACCCCAGTGGCGCGGTGATGCCGCTGGCCGAGTGGCAGGTGCTGTTTGAGCTCAGCGACCGGCATGGCTTCGTCATCGCGTCGGACGAGTGCTATTCGGAGATTTACTTCCGCGACCAAGCGCCGCTGGGCGGCCTGGAAGCCGCGGCCAAGCTGGGCCGCAGCGACTTCAAGAACCTCATCGCCTTCACCTCGCTGTCCAAGCGCTCCAACGTGCCGGGCCTGCGCTCGGGCTTCGTCGCGGGCGACGCGGCGCTGCTCAAGCAGTTCCTGCTCTACCGCACCTATCACGGCAGCGCGATGAGCCCGCTCGTGCAGGCCGCCAGCATCGCGGCGTGGAACGACGAGGCCCATGTCGTCGACAACCGCGCGCGCTATCGGCGCAAGTTCGCCGAAGTGACGCCGCTGCTTTCGCAAGTGCTGGATGTCGCCTTGCCCGATGCCGGCTTTTACCTATGGGCAGCTGTCCCTGGCGGGGATGACGTCGCCTTCGCTAAAGGGCTGCTCGCTCAATACAATCTGGCCGTCCTGCCGGGCAGCCTGCTCGCCCGCCCCGCCCATGGCGCCAATCCCGGCGCCGGCCGCATCCGCCTGGCCCTGGTGGCCGACGAGGCCGAATGCCTCGAAGCCGCTCACCGCATCGTCTCCTTCACGAAGAATTCCCGCTGATGAACACCGCCGAACTGCAAAGCTTGATCGACCTCGCCTGGGACAACCGCGCATCGCTGGACCCAGCCAACGCCCCCGAGCTGCGCGAAGCGGTCGAGCACGTCATCGCCGAGCTGGACGCCGGCCGGCTGCGTGTGGCCACCCGCGAGGGCGTGGGGCAGTGGACGGTGCACCAGTGGATCAAGAAGGCCGTGCTGCTGTCCTTCCGCCTGAACGACAACCATCTGATGGGCGACAAGGACCTGACCTTCTTCGACAAGGTGCCCACCAAGTTCGCCGGCATGACCGAGGCCCAGCTGCGCGCCAGCGGCGTGCGCGTGGTGCCGCCGGCCGTCGCGCGGCGCGGCAGCTTCCAGGGCAAGAACGTGGTGCTGATGCCCAGCTACGTGAACATCGGCGCCTACGTCGACGAAGGCGCCATGGTGGACACCTGGGCCACGGTCGGCTCCTGCGCGCAGATCGGCAAAAACGTGCATCTCTCTGGCGGCGTGGGCATCGGCGGCGTCCTGGAGCCGCTGCAGGCCAACCCGACCATCATCGAGGACAACTGCTTCATCGGCGCCCGCTCCGAGATCGTCGAGGGCGTCATCGTCGAGGAGAACTCGGTGATCTCCATGGGCGTCTACATCGGCCAGAGCACGCCCATCTACGACCGCGCCACCGACACCGTGAGCTACGGCCGCATCCCGGCCGGCTCCGTCGTCATCTCGGGCTCGCTGCCCAAGGACGGCGGCCGCTACAGCCTGTACGCGGCCATCATCGTCAAGCGGGTCGACGCGCAGACCCGCTCCAAGACCAGCATCAACGAACTGCTGCGTTCCTGATCATGGCCACCAGCGGCAACATGGAGCGCATCCTGCGGCTGATGGCCGACAAGGGGGCGTCGGACTGCTATTTGTCGGCCAATATGCCGGTGCTGATCCGCATCAATGGCCAGACCGTGCAGCTGTCTGACCAGCTCCTGACGCCGCCCCAGCCCCGCCAGCTGATCGCCGAGGTCGTGGACCCGGCAAGCCTCGCCGAGCTGGACAACACCGGCGAGCTGAACATGGCCGTGTCGGTCAGCGGCGTCGGCAGCTTCCGGCTGTCGGGCTTCCGCCAGCGCGGCTCCATCGCGGGGGTGTTCCGCCACATCCCGCACGACATCCCGTCGCTGGAATCGCTGCGGCTGCCGCCCATCCTGGGCCAGATGATCAAAGAAAAGCGCGGCCTCATCCTGATGGTGGGCGCCACCGGCACGGGCAAGAGCACCACGCTGGCGTCCATGCTGGAGTTGCGCAACCAGACCATGACGGGGCACATCCTCACCATCGAGGATCCGATCGAGTACCTGTTCAACAACAAGCGCTCGGTCGTCAACCAGCGCGAGATCGGCCGCGACACGGCCTCGCTGCAGATCGCGCTCAAGAACGCGTTGCGCCAGGCGCCGGACTGCATCCTGATCGGCGAAATCCGCGACCGCGAGACGATGACGGCGGCGATCTCCTACTCGCTGTCGGGCCACCTGGTACTGGCCACGCTGCACGGCAACAACACCTACCACGCGCTGAACCGCATCCTGTCCTTCTACACACCGGAGTCCCGCCCGGCGCTTCTGAGCGACCTGGCGGCGGGCCTGAAGGCCATCGTGTCGCAGCGCCTCGTGCGGACCACGGCTGGCGGGCGCGTGCCGGTGGTGGAAATCCTGCTGAACACCAAGCTGACCGCCGAGCTGATCGAACAGGGCGACTTCACCGGCGTGAAGGAGGCGATGGAGAAGTCCATCGCCGAGGGTTCGCAAACCTACGAAGAGCATTTCGCCAAGCTCATCACCGACGGCACCATCACGCGTGAGGAAGGCCTGGCCTTCGCCGACTCGCCGACCAACCTGCTCTGGCGCCTGCAGAACGCCGCGACCGGCGCCCGCCTGGCCACCGCGCAGCGCAAGGAAGAAAAGGCCACCGACGAGGCCAGCTTCACCGAAATTACCCTGGACGTCCGCGGCACTTGAAGCTCATCGACTGCATTGACACCCAAGCCGCCCGCCTCGCCCAGGCGGGCTTGTTTTTTGGCCATGGCACGACGAACGCGTTCGACGAAGCCGTCTGGCTGGCGCTGTGGCGGCTGGGCCTGCCGCTGGATGCGCTCGACGAGCACGAGGGCCGCGAGCTCAGCGACGCCGAGGTCGCCGCCATCGCGGCACTGATAGACGAGCGCATCACGACCCGCAAGCCTGCTGCCTACCTGACCGGGGAGGCCTGGCTGCAGGGCGTGCCATTCACGGTGGACGAGCGCGCCATCGTGCCGCGCAGCTTAATCGCCGAGCTGATCGCCGACGCCAGCATCGACCCCTGGCTCAACCCGGCAAGCCGACGCGTGCTGGATTTGTGCACCGGCAACGGCAGCCTGGCCGTGCTGGCGGCCATGGCTTGGCCCGACGTCGAGGTCGATGCGCTGGACATCGACGCCGACGCGCTGGCCGTGGCCAAGCTCAACATCGAGCGCCACAACCTGACGGCGCGCATCCGTCTGCTGCAGGGCGACGGCCTGGCCGGCGCCCAAGGACCTTACGACTTGATCCTCTGCAATCCGCCCTACGTCAACAGCGCCAGCATGGCGGCCCTACCAGCCGAATACCGCGCGGAGCCCGAGCTGGCGCTGGCCGGAGGCAGTGACGGCATGGACTTCATCCGCGCACTGCTCAAGGCCGCGCCCGCCGCCTTGAACGACGCTGGCGTGCTGGTGCTGGAGATTGGCAACGAGCGCGAGAACTTCGAAGCCGCCTTCCCGTCGCTGGAAGTGGTCTGGATGGAAACCTCCTCCGGCACCGACCAGGTGCTGCTGGTGACGAAAGACCAGCTGTTGTGATCACGCTCAGAGACATCACACTGCGCCGCGGCGTCAAGGTGGTGCTGGACGGCGCCTCTGCCACGCTGCAGCCCGGCGAGAAGATCGGCCTCGTCGGCCGCAACGGCGCCGGCAAGTCCAGCCTGTTCGCACTGCTGACCGGCCGACTGTCCAACGACCGCGGCGAGGTCGAGGTGCCCAGGCATTGGCGCTGCTCCGAGGTCGCTCAGGACATGCCGGACACCGAGGACGGCGCGACTGACTTCGTGCTGCAGGGCGACACCACACTGGTCGCCGCCCGCGCTGCGCTGGACGTGGCCGAGAAGGCCGGTGACGGCCACGCGATGGCCGAGGCGCATGCCGCGCTGGCCGATGCCGGCGCCTTCGACGCCCGCTCGCGCGCCCAGGCGCTGCTGATGGGCCTGGGCTTCAAGACCGAGCAGCTGGACGCGCCCGTCAACAGCTTCTCCGGCGGCTGGCGCATGCGCCTGCAGCTGGCCCGCGCGCTGATGTGCCCAGCCGAGCTGATGCTGCTGGACGAGCCGACCAACCACCTGGACCTCGACGCTCTGGTCTGGCTGGAGGCCTGGCTGCAGCGCTACGACGGCACGCTGATCGTCATCAGCCACGACCGCGAATTCCTGGACGCGGTCACCAAGGTCACGCTGCACTTGGACGAAGGCAAGCTGGTGCGCTACGGCGGCAATTACACGAGCTTCGAGAGCCAGCGCGCCGAGCGCATGGTGCTGCAGCAGGCGGCGTTCGAGAAGCAGCAGGAGAAGGTCGCGCACCTGCAGAGGTTCATCGACCGCTTCAAGGCCAAGGCCAGCAAGGCCAAGCAGGCCCAAAGCCGCGTGAAGGCGCTGGAGCGCATGGAGAAGCTCGCACCCGTGCTGACAGCGGCCGACTTCAGCTTCGAGTTCCGCGAGCCACTGAGCCTGCCCAACCCCATGCTGATGTTCGATCACCTCAGTGCCGGCTACCGCACCGACGAAGGCGACAAGATCATCGTGCACGGTGTGGACCGCTCGGTGCTGGCCGGCCAGCGCATCGGCATCCTGGGTGCCAACGGCCAGGGCAAGTCGACGCTGGTCAAGACGATTGCCGGCGCCCAGCCGGCCCTGGCGGGCAAGCTCACGCCAGGCAAGGGCCTGACCATCGGCTACTTTGCGCAGCAGGAACTGGACGTGCTGCGGCCGGACGAAGGCCCGCTCGAGCACATGGTGCGCCTGGCCCGCGAGGTTGGCCCGGCCGGCCGCGAGCAGGAACTGCGCGACTTCCTGGGCCAGTTCCGCTTCACCGGCGACATGGTCAACCAGCGGGTCGGCAGCCTGTCCGGCGGGGAGAAGGCGCGCCTGGTGCTGGCCATGCTGGTGTGGCAGCGCCCCAACCTGCTGCTGCTGGACGAGCCCACCAACCACCTGGACCTGAACACCCGCGAGGCGCTGTCGATGGCGCTCAACGAATTCGAGGGCACGGTCATGCTGGTCAGCCACGACCGCGCGCTGCTGCGCGAGGTGTGCGACGAGTTCTGGCTGGTGGCCGACGGCGTCGTCAAGCCCTTCGACGGCGACCTGGACGACTACCAGCGCTGGCTGCTCGACCAGAGCAAGGAGGCCGCCCGCGCGGCCAAGAAGCAGCCCGCTGCCGCTACGCCCGCGCCGGTGCCGCCCGTTGCCGCAGCGTTACCGCCGGCGCCGCGCGAGGCCCGCAAGGCCTCCGGCCAAGCCCGCGCCCGGCTTGCCGAGCAGACCCGGCCACTGCGCAAGGAGATGGAGGCCATCGACAAGCGCCTGCACGACCTGGCTGCAGAGCGCGCCGACATCGAGGCCCAGCTGGCCTCAGGCGCTGCGGCACCTGCCATCGCCGAGATGGGCCGGCGCCTGAAGGCCATCGCCGACGAGGTGGAAGCGGCCGAGGCGCGCTGGCTGGAGTTGGGCGAGCAGATCGAGGCGATGACGGCCGGCTGACCCGCTCAGACTGCCAACACCGCCACCAGCGCGGCCAGCACGATAGCGACCACCGCCCTCGCCGCTCGCCGTCGCCCTTGGCGCGCCAAAACAGCCTTGATCCTTGCCCCCACTTCAAAAACCATTTCACTTGTACGCAATTTATTTGCGAACTATATTTACGACCGTGACACGCAGCCAATCCCCCCAGAACAGCGACGCCCGCGCCCAATGGCTGCGGCTCGACCGTCAGCTGTGCTTTGCGCTCTACAGCAGCTCGCTGGCCATGACCAGGCTCTACAAGCCGCTGCTGGCGCCGCTGGGCCTGACCTATCCGCAGTACCTGGTCATGCTGGTGCTATGGGAGGCCGACGGACTCAGCGTCTCGCAGCTGGGCCAGCGCCTGTCGCTGGACTCGGGCACGCTCACCCCGCTGCTCAAGCGCCTAGAGGCGCTGGGCCACATTGAGCGCCGCCGCGCTCGCGACGACGAGCGCCGCGTCGACATCTTCCTGACGTCCGCAGGCCGCAAGCTGCGCGAACTGGCGCTGGACATCCCCGGCCAGCTCGCCTGTGCCAGCGCCTGCGAGCTCGACGAACTCATCGCGCTCACGCAGCGGCTGCAGCAGCTGCGCGAGCAACTCCACCACGCAGCCGACGCGGCCGCCTGACGATTTCCCACCACCCCCAAGGAGCCCAACATGGCCATTGAGAAAGCCCTCTACACCGCCACCGCCACCGCCACCGGCGGCCGCGCCGGCACCGTCAAGTCATCCGACGGCGCCATCGAGCTGACGCTGTCCACGCCCAAGGAGCTGGGCGGCGCCGGCGGCCCCGGCACCAACCCCGAGCAACTGTTCGCCGCCGGCTACAGCGCCTGCTTCATCGGCGCGATGAAGGCCGTGGCCGCTCGGCAGAAGATCGCCCTGCCCGCCGAGGTGTCCATCACCAGCGACGTGGCCATCGGCCCACACGCCAACAAGCCTGGCGCCTTCGGTATCCAGGTCGACATGAAGATCTCGGTGCCCGGCATGGACCGCGCCCAGTTGGAAGCGCTGGTCGCAACGGCCCACGAGGTCTGCCCCTACTCCAACGCCACCCGCGGCAACGTGGACGTCAGCCTGACCGTCGTCTGATCAGGCTGCCAGCAGGGTCAGGATCAACTCGATCCTGGCCTTGACCGGGCTCAGCGCGCCCGCGCTGGGCAGCAGGCCCGGCAGCGGCATCACCGGGCCGGCATCGCAGCGCGTGCTGCGCACCACCTTCACACCCTGGCGCTCGGCCTCGCGCAGCGCGGCATCCAGCGCCACGCTCAAGGTGCCGTTGCCCGTGCCGGCGGCGACGATGCCGTCCACGCCAGCGGCCAGCAACGCGCGCACGATGCGGCCATCGGCGCCCGCGTGGTTCAGCACGATGTCCACGCGCGGCCAGTCGGCAGCAGGCCTGGCGATCCGCTCAAGCCCGAGCGCCTGCCCTTGCGGCCAGCGCCCCACGAGCCGCACGACGCCCTCCTCCACCCGCCCGACCAGCCCGCCGTCCGACGATTCGAAGGCGTCAATGCGATAGCTGTGCGTCTTGCGCACTTGCAGCGCGTCATGCACGCGGCCGGCAAATGCCACGACCACGCCCGTCGCGCCCGGCGCGGCCGCCACCTGCACCGCATCGAACAGGTTCTGTGGGCCGTCCGCCGCCAGCGCGGTCGCCGGCCGCATGGCCGCCGTCAGCACCACCGGCTTGGCCGGCGCCAGCACGCGGTGCAGGAAGTAGGCCGTCTCCTCCAGCGTGTCAGTGCCATGGGTCACGACGATGCCGCGCACCTCGGGGCGCTGCAGATGCTCATGCACGGCAGCCGCCAGGCGCTGCCAGGTGGCGGGGTCCATGTCCTTGCTGTCCAGTTGCGCCACCTGGTGGGCCTCCAGCGGCCGCGCCCCCAGCGCCGGCACGGCGGCCAGCAAGTCCTCAACGCGCAGCTGCGCGGCGGTGTAGCCCACGCCGTCGCCCGCGCTGCTGGCCGTGCCCGCGATGGTGCCGCCAGTGCCAAGAATGACGATCAGTTCGGCTGCAGTTTGCAATTTCGTGGTTTCCTGGACGAAAATACAGTTGCTGGACAAATCACCAGCCTCATCAAAGGCCCGCCGTGCAAGACCGACCCAAGCTTACCGCCCGCCAGCAGCAAATCTTCGACCTGGTCCGCCAGACGATAGAACGCACCGGTGCCCCGCCCACGCGGGCTGAGATTGCGGCTGAGCTGGGCTTCAAGTCCGCCAACGCGGCCGAAGAACACCTGCAGGCGCTGGCGCGCAAGGGCATGCTGGAGCTGGTGGGCGGCACCTCGCGCGGCATCCGGCTGAAGGCAGACGCGCTGAGTGCCGTCAACCGCGCCCGGCAGCTCAGCCTGCCACTGCCCAACCTCGCCCAGCTGACGCTGCCGCTGATCGGCCGCGTGGCCGCCGGTGCGCCCATCCTGGCCCAGGAGCATGTCGAGCAGACCTATGCCGTGGAGCCGGGTCTGTTCGCCAAGAAGCCCGACTACCTGCTCAAGGTCAAGGGCATGAGCATGAAGGACATCGGCATTCTGGACGGCGACCTGCTGGCGGTTCAGTCCGCCAGGGAGGCCCGCAATGGCCAGATCGTCGTCGCCCGCGTCGGCGACGAGGTCACCGTCAAGCGTTTCCAGCGCGGGCCGGACGGCATCCGGCTGCTGCCCGAGAACCCCGACTTCCAGCCCATCTTGGTCAACGAAGACAGCGAGGACTTCTGCATCGAGGGTCTGGCTGTGGGCCTGATCCGCGGCCAGGGCTTCAACTGAGGTCACGGCTCAGCGATAGCGCTCGGGGTCCGGCGAATCCGTCGGGCTGGCGATGACGCGGCGCAAGGCCGCACTCATGGGCAGCTTCAGGTTCAGCCCCGAGGCCGGCAGCGGCGACTCGAACCAGCGTCGGTAGATGGCGTGGATCTCGCCGCTGCGATAGAGCCCGGCCAGCACCTCGTCCACCAAGGCCTTGAACTGCGGGTCGTCGCGCCGCAGGCCGATCGCGTAAGGCTCGATGGTCAGAGCCCGCTCGGACAGCCGGTAGTCAGAGGCGCCGGCCCCCTGCTGCGCCAGCAGCGCCCGCAGCAGCACGTCGTCCATCAGAAAGGCCTTGGCGCGGCCGCTCTTGAGCAGCTGAAAGCCTTCCGGGTCGTCCAGCCCGCCCAGGATGTGGATGTTCAAGCCCTGCTGCTCGTTGACCTTGGCCAGGTGCTGCATGCTCGTGGTGCCGACCGTGGACGCCACCGGCTGTCCCCGCAGGTCCGCCAAGCTTTCCACGCGCACCGGGCCACGAGTCAACAGCCGGGTTTCGGCGACGAAAGTGGTCAGCGAGAAGGCCTGGGTGCGCTCCCGCTCCGACGTGTGGGTGGTGACGCCACATTCCAGATCCAGCGTGCCGTTGGCCACCAGCGGCAGGCGCGTGGCCGACGCCACCTCGACGCGGCGCACCTCCAGGTCGGGCAACTGCAGCCGCACACGCACGGCGGCCACGATGCGCTCGCACAGCTCGATGCTGTAGCCGGTGGGTTTGAGCTGGGCGTCCAGGTAGGAGAACGGCAGCGACGCCGCCCGGTAGCCCATCACGATGACACCGGTGTCGCGCACGCGGGCCAGCGTCGGCCCCTCTGCCGCCAGGGCCGCGCCCGCGAACAGCAGGGCGCTAAGTGCCAGCCGCCGCTTCATCGTCCAGCCGTCGCAGTTCGGCCAGCTTGTCGGCAATGCGCGCTTCCAGGCCGCGCGGCACGGGGGCGTACCAGCTCTGCCCCTGCAGCCCGTCCGGCAGGTATTGCTCGCCGGCCGCATAGGCATGGGGCTCGTCGTGCGCGTAACGGTAAGCGCGGCCGTAGCCCAGCTCCTTCATCAGCTGGGTGGGCGCGTTGCGCAGGTGCTCGGGCACGGGGCGCGAGACGTCCTGCTTGATGAAGGCCTTGACTTCATTGAAGGCCTTGTAGACCGCGTTGCTCTTGGTCGCGACGGCCAGGTACACGACCGCCTCGGCCAGCGCCAACTCGCCCTCGGGCGAGCCCAGGCGCTCGTAGGCCTCGGCGGCGTCCAGCGCAATGCGCAGCGCACGCGGGTCGGCCAGGCCGATGTCCTCGCTGGCCATGCGGATCAGGCGGCGCGCGATGTAGCGGGCGTCCACGCCACCGTCCAGCATGCGCGCGAACCAGTACAGGGCGCCGTCCGGATTGCTGCCGCGCACCGACTTGTGCAGCGCGCTGATGACGTCGTAGAACTGGTCGCCGCCCTTGTCGTAGCGGCGCAACTGCTCGCCCAGGGCGCGCTCCAGGAGCGCCTCGTCGATCTGCACGCCCTGCGCCAGCGCGGCCGCGGTGTCCAGCGCGTTGAGCAACCGGCGCGCGTCGCCGTCGGCGTAGCCGATGAGGCGCCGTGCCGCCTCCGGCGTCGGTGCAGGCACGCCCAGTTCCGCCGCGCCGCGGCCAATGAGCTGGCCCAGCTCTTCGGCGTCCAGGCTCTTGAGCACCTGCACCGTCGCGCGCGACAGCAAGGCCGAGTTGACCTCGAAGCTGGGGTTCTCGGTGGTCGCACCGATGAAGGTGAACAGGCCCGCTTCCACATGGGGCAGGAAGGCATCCTGCTGCGACTTGTTGAAGCGGTGCACCTCGTCCACAAACACGACAGTGCGCCGCCCCTGCGCCGCGGCCACCTGGGCGCGCTCGACGGCCTCGCGGATCTCCTTCACGCCGCCCAACACGGCCGAGATGGCGATGAACTGTGCGTCGAAGGCGCCGGCCATCAGCCGCGCCAGCGTGGTCTTGCCGACGCCCGGCGGGCCCCACAGGATCATGCTGTGCAGGCGCCCGGCGTCAAAGGCCACGCGCAGCGGCATGCCGGGACCCAGCAGGTGGCGCTGGCCGATGACCTCGTCCAGCGTTTTGGGCCGCAAGCGTTCGGCCAAAGGGATGCCGGCGAGCGGCGCAGCCGGCGCAGGTCCGGCGTCGGGCAGGGGCTCGTCGTCGAACAGCGAGTTCACTGCTCGATCAGGTCCGCCCCCGCGGGCAGCTTGAACTGGAAGCGCTCGGCCGGCAGCGCCACGTTGGCCTGCACGGTGCTGAAGTCCAAACGCGAGCGCTGGCCAAAACCATCGACGATCTCCATCGCGGCCAGCTCCTTGCCGCGGAAGCCCAGCTTGAGCGACTGGATCGTGGACTCGGCCTGCTTTGGGATGGCCTGCACCCAGTCCAGCCCGCCCTCGGTGGCCGCGGCCTTCAGCGTGAAGTCGCGCTCCAGATCGGCGCCGGCCAGCAGCGCGGCGGGCGTGGCCCCCAGCGCATCGGCCAGCTTGCGCGAGCTGGCCTGGTTAAGGTCGGCGTCGTAGATCCACACCTTGCTGCCGTCGGCGACGATGACCTGCTCGAAGGGCTTGGCGTAGGCGAAGCGGAAGCGATTGGGCCGCTGGAACTCGAAGCTGCCGCTGGACAGTTTCTTGCGCTTGCCATCGGGCGAGGTGACTGTCTGCGTGAAATTGGCCTTGCCGCTCTTCACGTCACGGCCGAAGTCGCGCAACGCGTCGATGGCGTCGGCATGGGCGACACCGCTCAGCAGCAGGGTCAGGGCGATCAGGGTCTTCTTCATTCGTCTCGCTTGGGAACAATCAGCTCACGGCTGCCGTTGGAAGCCAGCGCGCCCACGAGGCCCGACTTCTCCATCTGCTCCAGCAGCCGCGCGGCGCGGTTGTAGCCGATGCGCAAATGGCGCTGCACCAGTGAGATGGACGCCTTGCGATGCTGAAGCACGATGGCCACGGCCTGGTCGTACAGGGGGTCGGCCTCGCCATTGGCCTCACCCGGCGTGGGCGCCTCGCCGCCCACGTCGTCGAGCACGCCACCCTCAAGGATGCCTTCGATGTAGTTGGGTTCCCCCTGCGACTTGATGTACTCCACGACGCGGTGCACCTCGTCGTCGCTGACAAAGGCACCGTGCACGCGGATGGGAAGGCCAGTGCCAGACGGCATGTAGAGCATGTCGCCCATGCCCAGCAGCGCCTCGGCGCCCATTTGGTCGAGGATGGTGCGGCTGTCGATCTTGGAGCTGACCTGGAAGGACAGGCGGGTCGGGATGTTGGCCTTGATGAGGCCGGTGATGACATCCACCGACGGGCGCTGCGTCGCCAGGATCAGGTGGATGCCCGCTGCACGGGCCTTTTGTGCCAGGCGGGCGATGAGCTCTTCGATCTTCTTGCCGACCACCATCATCAAGTCGGCGAGCTCGTCGATCACGACGACGATGAAGGGCAGGCGCTCCAACGGCTCGGGCGCCTCGGGCGTCAGGCTGAACGGGTTGGGGATGCTCTGGCCGGCGGCACGAGCCTCGTCGATCTTCTTGTTGTAGCCCGCCAGGTTGCGCACGCCCATCTTGGACATGAGCTTGTAGCGCCGCTCCATCTCGCCGACACACCAGTTCAGCGCATTGCCAGCCTGCTTCATGTCCGTCACGACCGGCGCGAGCAGGTGCGGAATGCCCTCGTAGACGCTCATCTCCAGCATCTTGGGGTCGATGAGGATGAGCCGCACGTCGCGCGCCTCGGCCTTGTAGAGCAGGCTGAGGATCATCGCGTTGATGCCCACCGACTTGCCGGAGCCCGTGGTGCCGGCGACCAGGCAGTGCGGCATCTTGGCCAGATCGGCCACCACCGGCAGGCCCACGATGTCCTTGCCCAGGCCTATGGTCAGCGGCGATGCGGCATCCGCATAGACCTGCGAGCCCAGGATCTCGGACAGGCGGATGGTCTGGCGCCGCGCATTGGGCAGCTCCAGCGCCATGTAGTTCTTGCCGGGGATGGTCTCGACGACGCGGATGGACACCAGGCTCAGCGAACGGGCCAGATCCTTGGCCAGGTTGACGACCTGCGAGCCCTTGACCCCCGTGGCTGGCTCGATCTCATAGCGGGTGATGACCGGACCCGGCTGCGCCGCAACGACATGCACTTCCACGCCGAAGTCGCGCAGCTTTTTCTCAATGAGGCGGCTGGTCATCTCCAGCGACTCGGGCGTGACGGTCTCCTGGCGGCCGGGCGCTGCGTCCAGCAGGTCCACCTGCGGCAGCTTCGCATCGCCGGAGTCGGCAAACAGCGTCTGCTGGCGCTCTTTGGCCACGCGCGTGGACTGAGGCACCTCCACCACCGGCGGCTCGATGACCAACGGCACGTCGGGGGCGATGCCGAGGTCACGCTCGAGCTGGCGCTCGGCCTCGCGCTCGACCTCCACCTCCAGCTCGCGCTCCTTGACGGCCCGCTGGCCCGCCTTTTGGTCGGCCTTGATCTCGCGCTTCTCGATCTGCTGCTCGCGCAAGTGCTCGATGCGCTCGCCAATGCGCTCGGCCAGTTGGCCCCAGGAAAACTTCATTGCCCAAGACAGGCCGGTCAGCAAAAGCACGATCCAGACCACGCCCGATCCGGCGAAGCCCAGCGCCTTCATGCCCAGCGGCCCCAGCGTGTAGCCGATCACGCCACCGGCATGGCCCGGCAGACGCGGCTCCAATTCGTAGAGGCGGCTCCACTCCAGCGCACAGCTCGCCCCAATCAGCAGCACGAAGCCAGCCCAGACCCTGGCGCGCTGCCTCCACCGCAGCGGCGCCGGCGGATCGCGGCGCAATAGCCCAGCCAGGCTGCGCAGCCAGCCTCGCAAGGCCAACAAGGGCAGCCACCAGGCGGAGAAGCCGAAGACGTATAGCAGGACGTCGGACACCCAAGCGCCAAAGCCACCGACGCGGTTGCCGACCATTTCCCACTGGCCGCTGGTGCTGAAGGCCGGGTCACGCAAGTCGTGCGTGGCCAGGGCCAGCACCAGCAGCGCCATCGCCAGCGCAGTCAGCGCCAGCCACAGCGGCGTGCGCAGCAGCCGCGAAGCCGCTGAAGGCGGTGTCACATCGCGTTTGGGCGCCTGCCGGCGCACGGTCTTTGCGGGGCTGCTGGCCTCTGCGGCATCGCCGCCATCCATCAGGGAACCGAGGGGAAAACTCATCCCCGCATTGTCACCGTCAATCGTGGGTCAGGCGCTCCTTGATGACCACCGAACCGTTCTCAAGCGTTTCAATGACGCCGCGCTCCTCCAGGTCCTTCATGACCCGGCTGACCATCTCGCGCGACGCGCCCACCACCTTGGCCATGTCCTGGCGCGAGACCTTGCCGCGAATGATCTTGATGCCCTTCTCGTCCTCGGCCATGTCCAGCAGCGTGCGCGCCACGCGGCCGTAGACGTCCAGCAGCGCCAGCGACTCGATCTGCCGGTCGGCATTGCGCAGTCGCGCGACCAGGCCGCGCAGGATGCCATAGGCCAGGCTGCTGCTCTCCGGCAGGCAACGCGCGAACTCCATGCGCCCCAGCACCAGCATGTCGGTCTGCACCTCGGCGCGCACGGTGGCCGAATGCGGCTCGTTGTCGATCAGGCTCATCTCACCCACGTAGTCGCCCGACTGCAACACGGCCAAGATGACTTCACGCCCCCGGTGATCGGCCGTCAGCACCCGGGCGCGGCCGTTCAACAGGATGAACAGCGCATTGGACTTGGTGCCCTGCTCGACGACCAATTCGCCCCGCTTGAAGCGACGCTTGACGACGCTGTCGGCGATGGACTGGGCCTGATCGGTGGTCAGCATCGAGAACAGCGGCACCCGCCGGATCAGGTCCAGGTTGGAAATCATCGCCATACGCACTCTCCAGGTTTGGGGCCCAGGCAGCCCTGCACGACAGCGCCTGCCTAGAATGGAGTGCATTTTGCACATGTGGCAGGGCTTACCTCTACGAACGGCCCTGGGGTTTTACCCCAGCAACCGCCGGAGGAGAGACTTGCGAGCCCGCTCACCACTCCCACCTCCGCACCATGACTGCAACCACCCAACACCACGGCCTGCTCATCCTCGGCTCCGGCCCGGCCGGCTACACCGCCGCGATCTACGCCGCGCGCGCCAACCTGAAGCCCACGCTGATCACCGGCATGGCTCAGGGCGGCCAGCTGATGACGACGACCGAAGTGGACAACTGGCCGGCCGACGTGATGGGCGTGCAAGGGCCTGAGCTGATGCAGCGCTTCCAGCAGCATGCTGAACGCTTCCAGACGCACATCGTCTTCGACCACATCAACAGCGTCGACTTCTCCAAGCGTCCGTTCACGCTGGTCGGCGACAGCGGCACCTACACCTGCGACGCGCTGATCATTGCCACGGGCGCCTCCGCGAAGTACCTAGGCCTTGAATCCGAGCAGGCCTTTATGGGCCGTGGCGTCAGCGGCTGTGCGACCTGTGACGGCTTCTTCTATCGCGGGCAGGAAGTCTGCGTGGTGGGTGGCGGCAACACCGCCGTGGAAGAGGCGCTGTACCTGTCCAACATCGCCAGCACGGTCCACCTCATCCACCGCCGCGACAAGTTCCGCGCCGAGCCAATCCTGGTTGACAAGCTGATGGAGAAGGTCGCCGCCGGCAAGATGAAGCTACACCTGTTCCAGCAACTCGAGGAGGTGCTAGGCGACTCCTCCGGCGTGACCGGCGTGCGCACGGTCAACGTGAAGGATGGCAGCAAGACCGAGATCGCCGTGCATGGCTGCTTCATCGCGATCGGTCACCAGCCCAACACGGACATCTTCAAGGGCCAGCTGGAGATGAAGGACGGCTACATCGTCACGCGCAGCGGCCTGAACGGTTTCGCGACGATGACCAGCGTGCCGGGCATCTTTGCCGCCGGCGACGTGCAGGACCATGTCTACCGCCAGGCCATCACCAGTGCGGGCACCGGCTGCATGGCTGCGCTGGACGCGCAGCGCTTCCTGGAGCAGGAAAACGGCTGAGCCCCGCAAAGGGCAAAGCCGCCGCAGAAGTTCCGCTATACTCGCTGGCTTGCCTGCCGGATGGACCGCATCTGGCGGCTGACACAAGTCGGCCGCTGGAGCTAGCAGGTATTGCGGTCAAAGGGTTGTGTGGGCTTGCTCGCGCAACTGGTCAAACGTCAGAGTGGAGAAGCGTCATGGCACGCGTCTGTCAAGTCACGGGCAAGAAGCCCATGGTCGGGAACAATGTGTCCCACGCCAACAACAAAACCAAGCGCCGGTTCCTGCCGAACCTGCAGTACCGCCGTTTCTGGGTGGAGTCCGAGAACCGCTGGGTGCGCCTGCGCATCAGCAATGCCGCTCTGCGTCTGATCGACAAGGTCGGCATCGATCAGGTCGTTGCCGACCTGCGTGCCAAGGGCGAGCTGTAAAGCGCGCTGCTCACTGACCTACTGAAGGAAATACGACCATGGCATCCAAAGGCGGCCGCGAGAAGATCAAGCTGGAGTCCACCGCGGGCACCGGCCACTTCTACACCACGAACAAGAACAAGAAGACCACGCCTGAAAAGCTGGAATTCATGAAGTTCGACCCCAAGGCACGCAAGCACGTGCTGTACAAGGAAATCAAGCTGAAGTGATTCAGCGCGGCAGCCGAAACGGCAGCGCTGCCAAGATTCCGAGAAAAACCCGCCAAGCGGCAACGCTGGCGGGTTTTTTTTAACGGCGCCGTGCGTCAGCGGCTGCCGGCTACAGCAGGGGCGAACTCGCGCTGGAACCAGCGGTCGATCATGCGCTTCTCGTAGCGCAAGGGGTCGCCGCTGGAGTAGCCGTTGAACCCGTCCTGGTAGTTCATGTCACGCAGGCGGACCTCGCCCTGCCGCACCACCTGCCCCGCCTCGCGGACCTCGTACGTGAACTCGATGGACGGCAGGGTCACCGTGCGCATGACGCGCAGCCACTGGGCATGGCGCCAGAACGGCTCCACCTCTCCCGCCAGGTTCACATCCGTCACATCGATGCGCACGTCGCGGCCAGGCAAAGCCCTTTGCGCCTGCTTGACGAGATGGGCCTCGATGTCCTTCAACACGCCCTTGTCACGGAAGCCCGCGTTGTCCTTGATGTCCGAGAAATTATCCGGTTGCACGAAGTTGACCTTAACTTCCGCCTGCACGGCAGCAGAAAGAGTCAGCAGACCCATGACGATCCAACGATAGTTCATGACTTGCCTCCTAAACCGACGGTAACGTCAATCAAGTCTAGGCCGGATCAAGAAAAAGGGCGCCCGGCAGGGGCGCCCTTTACATCTGGATAACGAGGCTTAGGCCTGAGCGGCACGCAGGCGCATCGAGAAGGCCTGCAGTTCGGCGATGCCACTCTCCTCGGCGCGACGGCACCAGGCCTGCAGGTCGGCGACCAGTTGCTCAGCCGAGACATTGGTGCGCGTCCAGAGCTGGCGCAGTTCCTCGCGCATGGTCACGAGCTGGTCGATGACTGGGCTGGCCGCACGGACGCCGGCCAATTGGCCGCGCAGGTCGACAGGGATGCGCTCCTCGTCGCGGTGCAGCCAGCGCTTGGCCAGCTTGAACTGCTTGAAGCGCTCGCTGTGCTTGTCGCCCTCGGCCTTGAGGCGCGCCAATTCGTTCGCGCAAGCGGCCTTCAGACCTCGCGCATAGGTGGCCATGACCTCGTAGCGGTTGGCAATCAGCGCCTCGAGCGTGCGTGCGTCGGCCGGCTTGACCTCGCCCAGGCTCAGCTTGGGCGCAGTCTTGCGCACCTTGGCCCAGCCCAGCATTTCCAGGCCACGGATGTAGAGCCAGCCGATGTCGAACTCGTAGGGCTTGACGGAGAACTTGGCCGAGGTCGGGTAGGTGTGATGGTTGTTGTGCAATTCCTCGCCGCCAACGATCAGGGTCCAGGGAATCAAGTTGGTCGAGGCGTCGGGAGCCTCGAAATTGCGATAGCCCCAGTAGTGACCGATGCCGTTGATGACGCCCGCGGCCCAGAACGGAATCCAGACCATCTGGATCGCCCAGATCGTCGCACCGATGGCGCCGAACAGCGTCAAATCGATGATGAGCATCAGCGCCACGCCCTGCCAGCTGTACTTGCTATAAAGATTGTTCTCGATCCAGTCGTCGGGCGTGCCGCGACTGTACTTGGCAATGGTCTCGGCGTTCCTGGCCTCGGCGCGGTAGAGCTCGGCCCCCTCAGCCATGACTTTGCGCAGCCCTCGCGTCTGCGGGCTGTGCGGGTCTTCCTCGGTCTCACACTTGGCGTGATGCTTGCGGTGGATGGCCACCCACTCACGCGTCACCATGCCAGTGGTCAGCCACAGCCAGAAGCGGAAGAAATGCGAGGGAATGGGGCCCAGATCCAGGGCCCGGTGGGCCTGGCAGCGGTGCAGGAAGATGGTGACCGCTGCAATGGTGATGTGGGTCACGACCAGCGTGTAGACCACCAGTTGCCAGGCGCTGAAGTCGGCGAGGCCATGCTCCAGCCAGCTCAACAGCGCGTTCAAAATGTCATTCATTGCGTCCAGCACCTCGGCCCTCAGGGCCATTCAAAACAAGCCCGATTGTAGAGGCGCGCCTCCAAAAATCAGCGCCAGGGGCCACCCGAATCAAGAGCCCGCGTGTGAAGCGACGCATTCCTTGACCCACGTCAAGCGGTCCGCGTCCAGGCGATGGCGAAAAAGCCGTCCGTCGCATGTCGATGCGGCCACAGCCGCAGCGCACCGCCGTCCACCAACTCGGCGGCGCGTTCCACCTGGGCCTTGGCGAGCAGCTCGGCGGCGTCCAGTGGCCGGAACTCGGGATGGGTGGACGCAAACTCTGCGGCGATCGCCTCGTTCTCGGCCTCCAGCAGGCTGCAGGTTGCATAGACCAAACGGCCGCCGGGCTTCACCAGCCTGGCTGCACTGGCCAGGATGGCGCGCTGCTTGGCCTGCAGCTCCGTCACGGCCTGCGGCGACTGGCGCCACTTGAGGTCCGGGTTGCGCCGCAGCGTGCCCAGGCCCGAGCAGGGCGCATCGACCAGCACGCGGTCGATCTTGC
Source organism: Roseateles sp. (assembly GCA_046294815.1). Taxonomy (GTDB): domain Bacteria; phylum Pseudomonadota; class Gammaproteobacteria; order Burkholderiales; family Burkholderiaceae_C; genus Pelomonas. The sequence continues at coordinate 71,534 of JBKBOJ010000003.1, forward strand.
CGGCCAGGCGCTTGATGCGGTCATCGCGCTCATGCGCGATCTGCGCCGGGTAGACGTTGGACAGGCCACTGCGAGCCAGCCGCGGCTTGAGCGCATCCAGCCGGTGGCCGGACACGTCGAACGCATAGAGCCGCCCGGTGTTGCGCATGGCGGCGCCCAGTGCCAGCGTCTTGCCGCCCGCGCCGGCGCAGAAATCCACCACCATCTCGCCGCGCTTGGGCGCCAGCAGCAGCGCCAGCAGCTGGCTGCCTTCGTCCTGCACCTCCACGCCGCCGCTGGTGTAGACCTCCAGCCTGTTCAGCGCCGGCTTGCCGTCAATGCGCAGGCCCAGCGGCGAATAAGGCGTCGGCATGGCCTCGATGCCCGCGGCCTGCAGCTGCGCCTGAGCTTCCTCACGCTTGAGCTTCAGCGTGTTCACACGCAGGTCCAGCGGCGCCGGTTCGTTCAGCGCCGCCGCCAACTGCCAGAACTCGTCATCGCCCAAGCGGGCCTGCAGCGGCTCGACCAGCCAATCGGGCAGGTTGTGACGCAACTTCGGCGACAGGCTTTGCGCGTCGATGGTCTGCACCTGGTCCAGCCATTGCAGCTCGTGGGGCTTGAGCGCACCGCGCAGGAAGCCGGCATTGCCACGCCAGGCCAAGATGGCCAAGCGGCGTGCCACCGGCCCGGTACCGCTCTGGGCCAGGTGCTGGAACTTCAGCCGCTCGCGCAGCAGCGCGTAGGCGGTCTCGGCCAGGCTGGCCCGCTCGCGCGGGCCAAGCTGCTTGTGTTGACGAAAAAAGGCCGAAACAGTGGCGTCGGCCGGCGCGTCGAGCTTGTTGACTGCGCCTATCAGTTCGGCGCACAGCTCCAGCAGGGCATTCGGATGCATCACCGCATTATCCCAAGGCCCCTGTCCGCCCTTGCTGATGCTGGCGGCCACGCAGTCGCACCAGACGCGCTACTGTTGGCTGGCGCTTGCCAGGGCGGCCGGTGCGTGGCTGCTGTTGCCGCTGGAGTTCGGGTTGGCGTTTATCAGCTGAGCAGCAGCTGCTGCGGCGCGCCGTCGCGATGCGTCACACGCTTGCCATCCCACACCAGCGCATCCTCGATGAACCAGCGCACCGACTGCGGATAGATGCGGTGCTCGGCCGTCAGCACGCGGGCCGCCAGCGCCATGGCGTCGTCACTCGGCAGCACCGGCACGACGGCCTGCATGACGATGGCGCCGTGGTCCAGCTCGGCGGTCACGAAGTGCACGGTGGCGCCCGCAATCTTGCAGCCCATCTCGATGGCGCGCTCGTGCGTGTGCAGGCCGGTGAAAGCCGGCAGCAGCGAGGGATGGATGTTGAGCATGCGGCGCGCGTAGCGGGCCGTGAAGCCAGGTGTCAGGATGCGCATGAAACCCGCCAGCACCACCAGGTCGGGCGCGAAGCCGTCAATGACGCGGGCCAGCTCGGCATCGAAGTCCTCGCGACTGGCGTAGGCCTTGTGATCCACGACCGCGGTGGCGATGCCGCGCTGGGCCGCGAACTGCAGGCCGCCCGCATCGGGCCGGTTGCTGATGACGGCGGCCACCTGGGCCGGCCAGCCCTCGGCCTGGCAGGCCCTGACGATCGCCTCCATGTTCGAGCCGCGGCCAGAAATCAGAATCACCAGTCTTTTCATGGGCGGTCAGTGTAGGGGCGCCACCCCTAACCTTCGTCAGGTCGGGCGCATTGAACGACAATCCGCGGCCCATGACGACACCCGTCCCCCCCCGCCAGCGCGTCCTGTCGGGCATGCGCCCAACAGGCGCCCTGCACCTCGGTCACTACCACGGCGCCCTGAAGAACTGGGTGCAGCTGCAGGACACGCACGAAGGCTTCTTCTTCGTCGCCGACTGGCATGCGCTGACCACCTCCCACCCCGACCGCGGCACGCTCAACCGCCATGTCTACGACATGGTGACCGACTGGCTGGCCG